>NZ_JBEYIS010000078.1:0-28227 GCF_040635975.1 Streptomyces sp. NPDC006798 | reverse complement strand
TGTTTGAGGCGGGGTGTGTCGAGGGGTCCTTCGAGGTCGAGGGTGATCTGGACGATGTAGACGTCGGGTGCTTCCTCGTCGTAGAGGGCGTGGAACAGCAGGCCTTCCTGCAACGGCGCCAACGGCAGAACGTCCTTGAACGAGCGCTCCATAAAACGGACTCCCTAACGGTCCCGATGATCGAAAGTGGTCGGCGGCAATCGGCGGGCGGGCCCCGGCCGGTGAAAAGGGCAGGCTCCGCCCAAGACGGTTGCAATATGCATGGAAAAGGGCTCGATCCCGTGCCGATGCCGTCGGCAGGGGGTGTGAGTGAGCAGCGCGATACGGCCGGACGTCCCGGCGGCCGGGATCCGGCGGTATGCGGGGGTCAGCGGAAGTGGCGCTCGATCTCGTCGAGTTCCGCCTCGGTGAGGGAGACGAGCGGCGGCTCCGCGGGCGCGGCGGGTTCCCCCGGGCGCGGTTCGGAGGACGGGCTCGCGGGCCCGGCGTCATCGGCCGGTACGGGCTCCACCTCGCGTACGACGGTGACGAGCTGTGCGGGCGACGGGTTGAGGAACAACTCGCGTCGGGTGAATTCGAGCCCGGTCCGCCGGGCGGCGGCGACCAAGTCCGCGGCGCTGATGCTGTCCCCGCCGCGGTCGAAGAAACGGTCGTGGACGCCGAATTCCGGCACGTCGAGCACTTCGGCGAAGAGGTCGCACAGAAGCTTCTCGCGATAGGTCGGGGAATCCTGTTGGCTCGTCATGATGTACAGCTCTCCCGTATGAAGCGTTCTGTCTCGGCCGGGGCCGATCGGAGCGGGACGCGCGGGCATTCCAGAGGGTGTTACCCGGGTCTGTCACCTGAGCACGGCGAAGCGGGGGGAACGACACTCCTCCGCAGTGTCCCGCCTCGTTCCGGCCCGGCGTCGGCGTTGTCGGGCCAAGATCCATGTTTCAAGGAACGGTAAACGCGGGACCTGAAAACTGTAAATCATCCCACCGGCGAGACTTCGGTCGTTCTCCGCCGATCGGAGGGGGCCGCGAAGCCGGGGAAATCCCGCTCCGGTCGCCGTATCCCTCCCCCGATCGGAGGAGAAACGGGCCTTTCCCGGATCCTCCGATCGGACCGTCGTTCACCCGGTTACGCCGGAAGGAGGTTCACCCGCCGGGGCCCGGACCCTAGTGTCGGCCCCGAATCCGGCGGGCCGGCGACCAGGTGAAGGAGTGGATGTGACCAATCCGTTCGAGTCCGATGACATGGACTACGCGGTACTGCGCAATGACGAGGGGCAGTACTCCCTCTGGCCCGCCGGTGTCGGCGTACCCGACGGCTGGACGGTGGCGAGGCCGCCCGGTCCGCGAGACGAATGCCTGGAGTACGTCGAGACGGTGTGGACCGATATGCGGCCCGCCGGACTGATCGCCGCGACGGACGCCGCGCCGCGACCGGGCGGTGCGGGCCCGGCCGGCTGAACCGGCTCCGCGACGGCGGCGTCCGCCACCGGGCACCACGCCCGGATACGGGAGAGTTTCCGCCGATGCGCGGGAACTCACCGCCCTTCCCCTCCGACTACTGCCTGTTGAAGAGGCAGCCGTGTTTCCGCCAACCGGGGCGGGACCGCGGATCGCGGAGAGGTGTGAGATGGGCGGGCTGGACGTACACATGCGGAGGGTGACCTGCCGCCACGGCCGGATGACGGCGGTGGACGAGGTCGACCTGGAGATCGCCGCCGGGGAGCGCGTGGCACTGACCGGGACCAACGGATCCGGGAAGACCACCCTGTTGCGTGCCGTGCTCGGTCTGCACCGCCGGATGAGCGGAACGGTCCTGGTCGGCGGACGCGGTACGGGATCCCCGGCGGAGTGGGCCTGGCGGCGGCGGGCCTGTGCCTGGATTCCGCAGAAGCCCGCCGGGGGCCGGTTCCCCCTGCTCGGACGGGAGCTGCTGGCCAGCGGCGGCGGTACCCGCGACGCGGTGGAGGCCGCCGGGCGGCTGGGGGTGGGATCGCTGCTGGAGCGGCCCCTGCACACCTTCTCCGGCGGCCAGTTACAGCGGATGTATCTCGCCAGGGCCATCGGCTGCGCCGCCGCGGGCGCCCAGGTACTGCTCGCCGACGAACCCACCGCCGCCCTCGACTTCGCCGGCCAGGACGAGGCGGCCGACGTCCTCACCGGGCTCCCGGTGACCCTGGTGGTCGTCACCCACGACCGGGCGCTGACCGAGCGGTGCGACCGGGTACTGGAGATGGCCGCCGGGCAGCTGCGGGAGGTCCGGTGACCGTTCTCGCCACCGCCGACGTGGGAGCCCTCCTCCAACTCGTCCCCGTCCAGCGGGCGGGCGTGGGGCTGCTGCTGGCCGCCGTCGGCCTGCCGATCATCGGTGTGGTGATCGTCGGCCTCGACATCATGCCGGTACGGTTCGCGATGATGCACGTCGCCCTGCTCGGCGTCGCCATCGGCCTGCTGACCGGTATCGACCCCATGGTCTGCGCCCTGGTCGCCTGTGCCCTGGCGGGGGCCGGGGTCGCGCCGCTCGCCTCCAGCCCCAGCGGACTCTCGGGGGCGATGGGCCTGCTGATGAGTCTGGCGATCGCGGCGGCCCTGCTGCTGCTCGCGGTCTCCGGGGTCAATGCCTCCGGGGCCTTCGCCCTGCTCTGGGGCTCCATCCTCTCCGTCGGCAGCGCCGATCTGATCCTGCTCGGTGTGCTGGCGGTCGTGGTGCCCGCCCTCTTCTTCTGGCGGCGGCGCGATCTGGCGCTGCTGCTGCACGACCGGGAGCTGGCCCAGACCTCCGGCGTTCCGGTCCGGGCGCTGACCCTGGTCCTGCTGGTCCTGGTGGCGGTCTCCGTCGCCGGAGCGATCAAACTCACCGGCGCCCTGCTGGTCGACGCGCTCACCCTGCTGCCCGCTCTCGCGGCCCGGCGGCTGGGGACATCGCTCACCTCGATCACGGTCTGGGCGGTGAGTATCGGTATCACCGTCAATCTGACGGGCTTTCTGCTGGCCCTCTGGCTGGACTGGCCACCCGGCCCGGTCCTCGTCCTGACCGCGGGCGTCGTCGTCCTCGCGGTCCACCTCGTACCCGAACGGAGCATTCGCCCATGGCGCGCACTCGCGTCCGTATCCCCCTCCTCCTCGCACTGAGCGCCACCCTGGTGGCGGTCGCGGACTGCGGTTCCGACGATTCCCCCGACGCCGGGGAGGGAAAGCGGAAGGGTGGGCCCCGGGTGGTGGTGACCACGACCTGGGAGGGCGCCTTCGCCAAGGCGGCGGGAGCCGAGGACATCAAGGTGATCGTCCCGCAGTCGGTGCACCACGCCCCGGACTACGACCCCAAGCCCTCCGACCTGGCGGCCGTCGCGAAGGCGGACTTCGTGCTCTACGCGCCCTTCGAGCCGTACGCCGAGAAGATCAAGGAGGCCGCCGGATCCAAGGCCGAACTGATCGAGGTCGCCCTGGAGAACGAGCCGGGCAATGTGAAGGCGGAGGTGACCCGGCTGGCCGGGAAGTTCGGCACCCAGAGCGACGCGGCGGGGTGGAACCGTGCCTTCGACACCGAGTACGCGACTCTGCGCGCCGGTCTGAAGTCCGCCTGGCCCGGCGGCCGGAGCCCCAGTGCCGTCAGCCATGCCTTCAGCCGCTGGGCCGCCGACATGGCCGGGATCACCACCGTCGGCACCTTCGGCCCCGAACCGGTCACCCCCGGCCAGCTCTCCGGTCTGTCGGGGAAGAAGCCCGCCCTCGTCCTCGACAACGCCCATATGTCCACCGGAACCGTGCTGCCCGACTCGGGCGCCGAGGAGGTCGACATCGTCAACTACCCCGGTGACGAGCTCGATCTGCTGACGGTCTACCGCGACGCGGCGGCGGCCCTGAAGAAGGCCATGGGGACCGGCTGACCTCCGGCGCGCTCCGGGCGGCCCCGCACCGGCCGCCCGGAGCGCCTCAGTCCGCGCCCATGACCGAGCCCGGACCCGGACCCGGACGACTCGGCTCCGGCTCCGGAGGCGAGGGCGCGTCCGCCCGCACGGCCGGGCCCGTGGTGTCGTACGCGGGGTCGAACAGTTCCAGCAACCGGCCGAGCACCTTGGCGCACGCGGCGATCTCCGCCCCGGTCAGATCGCCGCCCGTGCCGCGCAGAAACTCCCGCTCGCGCCGGGTGACCGCGGTGAGCGCGGCGTCCCCCGCCGCCGTGAGCCGGATCAGCGGAGAGCGCCGGTGCGCCGGATTCGGAACCGGCTCGACCCAGTGCGCGCTGGATGCCTCGTTCACCATCCGCTGGACGAACTGCCGGCTCAGCGCCTGGCTACGGCTCAACTGCGGAACGCTCATCGGGCCATGGCGGCGCAGCAGGTCGAGCACCGCCCGGACCCCGGCCGGCACCCCCTCGGCCGGAGCCGTCCGCTCCACCGCCCGCAGGACCCGGCGATAGAGGACACCGCTCAGCCCCAGCACATCGGCGAGCCGGTCGGCGAGTTCATCGGGAGGCAGCGGCTGCGCGGTCGTCGTCACCCCACCATCATGACACCTTGGTTGTCATCCCTCCTCAAAGATGACACCTTGGTTGTCATGGCTGATGGATCCACTCCCGACGGTCTCCGCGCGTTCCCGACCGAGGACGGTCTGCTCGCATATCGCGACCGGGGCACCGGGCCGCCGCTGGTGCTGCTGCACGGCGGCTTTCTGCACGGCGCGATGTGGGAACCCCAGCTCGACCGGTTCGCCCGGACCCACCGGGTGATCGTGCCGGACGCCCGGGGCCACGGCGGCTCCACCGCCGGTACCCGGCCGTTCCGGCACACCGACGACGTGGCGGCGCTGCTCCGCCGGCTCGACTGCGGCCCCGCCGTCGTGGCCGGTCTCTCCATGGGCGGCGGTATCGCCACCGATACGGCGCTGGAACATCCGGAGCTGGTCCGGGCCCTGGTGGTCAGCGGAGTCGGCACGAGCGAACCCGACTTCCGCGACCCGTGGACCACCGGAGTGCTGGCGGACGTCCAGCGGCTGCTCTTCGGGGGCGACGCCACCGGCGGGATCGAGCGCTTCCTCGACTTCGCGGCCGGCCCCCACCGCACCCTCGCCGAGGTCGCCCCCGGGGTCGTCGGCGCGCTGCGGACGATGGCCTGGCACACCCTCACCGAGCACAGCGGTACCGGCGGACAGGCCCGGCCGGTCCCGGTCACCCGGACCTGGGAGCGCCTGGCGGGGATCACGGTCCCGGTGCTGGCCGTCAACGGCGGACTGGACTCGGAGGATCATCTGCGGCTGGCCGGCCGGCTGGTGGCCGGGGTCGCGAACGGCCGGACCGTGGTGGTGGACGGCACCGCCCACTACCCCAATATGGAGCGGCCCGCCGCCTTCGACGCAGCCCTGGCGGAGTTCCTGGCCGGACTGCCCGAGCCGGACTGACGGCCTCGGGCGGTACGCGGGCCCGGCGCCGGAGTGTCACCGCCGGGGGCCACCGCCGCCGGGAGGCCGTACGCCCCGAGGCCGCGCGCGGGTCGCCGGACGGACCGCTCCCCGGCGGGACCCGGGGCGATCGGTGTCGTACGCGGACGGCTTCGGAGCCCCGTCGGGCCCGGGAGGCGGGGGCAACGGCACACCCCGCCGGACGGGGCGATTCCGGCCCTGCCGCGTCCCGGTCGCCCGCTACCGGGTTCCGGCCGCCGTGAACTCCCCGGGCTCCAGCGTCGGTCCCTTCGGGCCCGGGCGGCGGGGGCCCACGGCCGCGGCGAGCAGGACATCGGGATAGAGCAGCCGGGTCGGCGGCCGTTCCGTCGTCATCACATCGAGCAGCGGCAGCATCACCCGGCTGTCGACGGCGCCGACCGCGACCACCCGGTCCAGATAGCGGGCCAGACCCCGGTCCAACAGGCCGGGCGGCCGGGCCGAAGCGCCCGGATAGAAGGCGTCCTGGCCGGTCGCGAGGTTCCAGGCCGAAGCCACCGGGCCCGCCACCGCGCGCTGGATCCGGCGGGCCGCGCCCCGGGTCCGCGGGTCGTACCGGCGCAGTACCTCGGCCATGGCCAGGGCGCCGCGCGCCGCCACGGAGAGACCGTGGCCGTAGACGGGGTTGAAGGTGGCGACGGCGTCGCCGAGCACCACGAATCCGTCCGGCCACTGCCGGATCCGCTCGTAGAACCGGCGGCGATTGGCGGTGCTGTGACTGACCGCCACATCCGTCAGCGCCTCGGCGGCGGCGATCAGATCCCCGATGACCGGGTTCCGCAGCCGCCGGGCGAAGGCCGTGAACTCCCCGGGGTCCCCGGACGGCCTGCCGCCCCGGGTACCGGCGAGGGTGACCAGCCACCGGCCGTCCTCGATCGGGATCAGTACGCCGCCCTGCCCCGGCGGGCGGCGCGGATTCGCCTGGACGTTGACGACGGGGAATCCGCTCGCCGCCGTCGCCGGGGCCCGGAAGATCCTGGTGGCGTACACGACACCCGAGTCGACGGTGGTCTCGGCGACCCGGGGCAGCCCCAGGGCGGTGAGCCGCCCGGGGCCGCGGGACCCCCGGCCCGTGGCGTCGACCACCAGATCGGCGGCGATCGTCTCCTCCTCCGCAGCCCCGGTCCGGACCCGGACGCCGGTGACCCGGCCCGCGTCGCCGGTCAGGCCCAGGGCCGTACCGCGCGACAGCCGTACCCCCGGCCGGGCCAGCACCCGGCGGCGCAGCTCGGCGTCGAGCAGATCACGGCTACAGGCCAGGATGTAGTGCCGGGACGGATGGTGCCGGGCGAACCAGGGCCCCGGCGGGCTCATGGAGACCAGATCGCGCATCAGCTCCATCCGGTGCGCGCCCGCCGCGAACAGATCGTGTTCCAGACCGGTCACCAGCTCCGCCATCACCCGGACCCCGGCCGACCAGACGATATGGGCGTGCCGGGCCTGCGGAACGCCCGGCCTGGGCCCGGGCCCCGCCGGCAGCTCGTCCCGCTCCAGGACCGTGATCTCCACCTCCCCGAGCGCGGCGGCTGAGGCGGCGGCCAGCATTCCGGCCGCCCCGCCCCCCAGTACCAGGACCCGTGGTCGACGGTTCATGATCTGCTCCCTTGCTCTACGGCGGCGTGCCGTCCGGCCCCGCCGACCCCCGTCCGCTCCCGCAGGACCCGGGAGATCGCGGCGAGATCGCGGTGCTCGAACCCCCGGTGCGGGGGCGGCTCGTCGGCCGGTGGCCCCGGCCTTCTGCGGTGGTGGCTGCCGAGGGCGTCGATGATGGTGGCGGCCCAGGCGATCGCGGCGGCATGGGCGCTGCCGTGCCCCGCCGCCAGGGCCTGCCGATGGGCCCTGGCCCGCAGATCGGTGTCCAGATGCCGGGCGAGCTTCAGCAGACCGTCGTTGATATCGGCCTCCCGCCGGGTCAGCCGCAGGGCCATGGAGGCCAGCGGGCCGAGCCGGACCCCGGCGGCCGAGGGGTCCACGGTCCGCATCAGCCGCCACAGCGGCCCCAGATCGCGGTACGTACGGCGCATCCGCAGCCGCTCCTGGATGTACGGACCGGCGTGCGGAATGATGAACCCGGCCGCCACCAGGACCCCGTTGAGAGCGGCCATCGGCGGGGCCGCCTGGGTACTGAGCCAGTCCAGATCGTGACCGGCGAACCGGCGCGAGCCGTAGGCCGTCAGCTTCATCGCCTCGTAGAGGATGCCGATCACATACCCGGCCTGCATGAAGACGAGCCCGGACCGCAGCCAGCCGCCGACCCGGGGGATCCAGGTCCACAGCAGCCGGGCCGCGACGGCCGTGGCGACCGAATGCGCCGCCAGATAGAGCAGGATGTGCTCCCGCATCCACGGCGTGTCGGCGTAATAGGTGTCGAGGTCACGGAGCCGTTCGACCCCGACGTCGGCCGGGACGAAGGTGGCCCACAACCCGATCACCACCGCCGCGTAGACCGTGACGACCCAGCGGATCCGCCGGGTCCTGGACGCGGACGGATCGTCCCGCCAGACGATGATCAGCACCAGACAGAGCCCGCAGAACGACACCAGCAGCGAGTAGACGATCGGCGCGGCGATATTCGCCACCCCGAAGAGATCGTTGACCCGGGCGATATTGGTGGGGACGGCCGAGACGAAGACCCCGATCGCCATCACCAGCAGCCCGCCCACGGCCCGCATATCGGACTCGCGGCCCCAGGCGCGCACGATGCCCGGGGTCTTGATCGCGAGGGCGACCGCCAGCGCGACCGCCGGAAGGGCATAGGAGACCGAGAAATCCGCCGGGTGCATCGATCAGCCCCGGTGGCCCGGACGGGCCCACGGCACGGCGACCAGGTCGTCGCTTGTGGATCCTGCCGGGCTCGCGTGCCCCGGCACGCCCTCCCCCTGGGCCCGGTGGGCCCGGAAGGTGCCCCCACACCGCGTTGTCGTCAGTCGCCTACGGCCCCCTGCGCCCGGCGGCCCGGGGGGACCCCCGTCCTCCGCCCCGCGATCGCACGCACCGGACCCCGCTCGCTCATCCGGCCCGATCCACCAGAAACTCCCTAATCGCACCGGCCCCCGCACCCGGTGACCCGGTTGCCGTACCGCCGGGTGCGGCCGTATCGCCGGGCGGGTCCCCGCCGGGACGCTACGCACCGTCCCCCCGGGTGTTCGATTTCAGCATCGCCTCCAGCATCTGCGCCACGGCCGCCCGCTGCGGCACCGTCAGCTCATGGCCCCGGAACGACACCGACGTCACCCCCAGCCGCTCCATCAACTCGGCCATGGGGTCCGGCACCTGACGGGAGAGCCGCTCCACCAAAGGTTGGAGGGAACGATTCAGCAGTTGGGTCGCGGGCGCCGCGAGAAAATCACCGGTCACCCCGAAGAACTCCGTCAGCGCCTGACCGTGCACGATGTTGGGCGTCTTCCGCCCCTCCAGCAACTGCTGCGCCCAGACGGTGCTGACCCCCAGCTTCGCCGCCACCGCCGCCACATCACCCGGCCTGCGCTCGGTCCGGGTCCGGAACAGATGCAGCACCCGGCCCCGTACCCGCGCGTCCACGTCGTCGTCCCAGGACGCGGCGCCCCCCTTCAGGAGGAAACGGATCCGGCGGCCGGATATCCCGGTCTCGTACGAGATCTCCGCCACGTCGACGACCTCGCCCGGGTCCAGCCCGTGCTCCTCGACGAGTTCGTCGAGCCGTCTCAGCGTTCTGCGCAGAGCACTCGCGGCTTCGGTCACGACCGGTCTCCCCGCCCTCTGTGTTCTCGGCGTTCCTGGTGTTCCTGGTGCTCTTGGCGTTCTTGGCGTTCTCGGCATCCCGCGTCGGCCGACGGTACCGCGTGACGAGCCCGGCTGCCATCGCGGTCCAACGATCGTTGGCCGCCGCCCCATCGATCGTTCCGGCCGGCTCCACTCGTCACGGCCCGGCCGCCCCGACGGGGACCGGACCGCCGGCGGCCCGCCCGTACACCTCCGCCAACAGCCGTGCGAGCGCGTCGAGTTGCCAGGACGGCCGGTCCGCGCGCCGGACGAGCCCCAACTGCGACGGCTCGTCGAGACCGTCGATCCCCAGATACCGCACATCCTCCCGGGCCGCCCGCTCGGCCAGCGGACGGCAGACCAGCATCCCGTGGTCGCCCGCCGCGACCAGCGCCAGCCCCTCCTCGACCGTGACGATCCCGGTACCGGACCGGATCGGCACCCCGCCCGGGGTGACGGGCGGCACCCGCGCCGCCCGCCAGTAGTCGGGGGCGTCACCCAGCGGACGGAGCACGTCGAGCGCCGCCAGCTCCTCGACGTCCACCCGCCCGGCCGCCGCCAGCGGATGCCGGGCCGACACCGCCAGCAGCCGGTCCTGCGGCGGGAACCGGAATCCGGTGGTCAGTCCGGGCTCGCCGACCGGCAGCTCCACCACGGCGGCGTCCACCCGGTCCTCCAGCAGCGCCGTGAAGGGCGACCCGAGCGGAATCTCCGCCAGCTCCAGCACCACCCCGTGCTCGCCCCTCAGCCGCCGGAACGCCTCGGTCACCTCTCCGTAGAGCCCGCCGTGGAAACCGATCCGCAACCGGTCCAGAGTGCCGCTGCGGGCCCGGTCGCGAGCCCGGTCCACGGCCGCGGTCAGCGCCCGGTAGGCCGGCCGCACCTCCGCCACGAACTGGACCCCGTGCCTGCTCAGCGCCGTCCTCCGGCTGGTGCGGTCGACCAGCCGGACCCCGACCCGGCGTTCGAGCCCGGCGATCAGCTGACTGACCCGGCTCTGCGCACAGCCCAGCCGCTCCGCCGTCCGGCCGAAGTGCAGTTCCTCGGCCAGAACCAGCAGGCACTCGATCTCCTGGACATGAACCTGATGCACGGCTTCCTCCTGTGACCCGCGTCGATAACCCCCACTGATCGAGCGTTCAGAAAGTCGCCGTTGTTCCGGATCCGGCCCGCTGTTTGATTGGAACGCATGGTCACGCAGTCGCCGGTCCCGCGCACCGGCCCCGGCTCCGGTCCCCACCCGGATCCCGTCCCCTCTCCCGCCTCCGATTCCGGTACGCCCCCCGGCCCCGATCCCGATTCCGGTGCGGCCCCCGGCCGGACGACCCGCCGCCAGTGGGCGGCCGTCCTCGTCCTCACCCTGAGCACCTTCACGGTGGTCACCTCGGAGATGCTGCCCATCGGCGTGCTCACACCGATGGCCGACGGGCTGGGCATCAGCCCCGGCGCCGCCGGATCGAGCCTCACCGTCACCGGCCTGGTCACCGCCGTCACCGCCCCCCTCGTGCCCCGGCTGATCGGGGCGCGCGACCGGCGCGCGGTGCTGACGCTCGCGATGCTGGTCCTGGCCGTCGGCAACGCCCTCACCGCCGTGGCCCAGGGCTTCGGCCCGCTCGTCGGCGGCCGGATCCTGCTCGGTGTCGGGATGGGCGCGGTCTGGGGGCTCGCCGCAGCCGTCGCCCCCCGGCTGGTGGCGCCCCGGCACGCCGCCCTCGCCGTCTCGGTCACCGTCGGCGGGGTCGCGGCCGCCTCCGTCGCCGGTGTCCCCCTCGGCACCGTCGTCGGTGACGCCTTCGGCTGGCGTACCGCGTTCACCGCCCTCGCCGTCCTGGCGGTGCTGCTCGCCGCCGGACTGCGGCTGACCCTGCCCCGGCTGCCGCGCCCCGCCGCCCCGGCGGGCACCGACGGCACGGCCCCGCGGACGTCCGCGCCGGGCGGCCGTACCGTGCTGGCCGGTCTGGTGCTCATCGCGCTCCTGGTGACCGCGCACTTCGCCGCGTACACCTATGTCCGGCCGGTCCTGGAGGAGCGCACCGGACTCGCCCCCGGCACCGTCGCCGCCGTCCTGCTGGTCTACGGACTCTTCGGGCTGGCCGGGAACTTCGCCGCCGGGGCCCTGGCCGCCCGGCGCCCCCGCGCCACGGTCCTCGTCCTCACCGCGGGTATCGCCCTGTCGACCGGGCTGCTGGCCCTCGTCGGCTCGGCGGCGGTCCCGGCCGGGGCCGCGGTCGCCCTGTGGGGGCTGGCGTACGGCGGCCTCTCGGTGGCCGGACAGCTCTGGATGGTCCGCTCGGCGCCCGACCGGGTGGAGCGGATCACCGGGATCTATGTGGGTGTCTTCACGGCCGCGATCGCCCTGGGCGCCTTCGTCGGCGGGACGGTCGTGGAGACCGCCGGGATCACGGCCCTGCTGTGGAGCGCCGCGGCCCTCGCCGTCGTCGCTCTGGCCCTCGGTCTGCCCGGCGGCGGCCGGACGGCCGGGGACACCCCGGCCCTCAGGGCGTCGCCGCGCGGGCGAACTCCTCGGTGAAGGCGGCCGTGAACGCCGGCAGGTCGTCCGGCCTCCGGCTGGTGATCAGGGTGCTGCCGCCCTCGCGGCAGACCCGGACCGGCTCGTCGACCCAGGTGCCGCCCGCGTTGCCGACATCGGTCCGCAGGCTGGGCCAGGACGTCAGGGTCCGCCCCCGGACCACATCGGCCTCGACCAGGGTCCACGGGGCGTGACAGATCGCCGCGACCGGTTTCCCGGCGTCGAAGAAGGACCTGACGAAGGCCACGGCGTCCGGATCCGTCCGCAGGGCGTCCGGGTTGGCGAGACCGCCGGGGAGTACCAGCGCCCCGTACTCCCCGGCGCCGGCGCCGGACACGGTCCGCTCCACCGGGAAGCTGTCGCCCCGGTCGAGATGGTGGAACGCCTGGACCCGGCCCTCTTCCGTGGAGACCAGGACGGGTACGTCCCCGGCGGCCGCCACCGCCCGCCACGGCTCGGTCAGTTCGGACTGCTCGACGCCTTCGGGCGCCACCAGAAACGCGACTCTCATTCGCCGCCGCTCCTCTCGCCGCGCCCCCGGCGCGCGGGGGCGCGGCGAGAGGCGTCCGGCTCTTCCGGGTCGATGTGCGGGGGAGGCCGTCCGGGCGCCCGAGGCCGGGGACCCCGGCCGGATCGCGTGCGGCGAACAGCCGGAGCGCCCGGACCGGTGCCGGGCGCGTACGCCTCCCGTAGGCCGTCCGGTCAGCGCTTGAAGACGTCCTTCGCCTTCTCCTTGGCCTGTCGGGCGTCGCCCTCGGCCTCCTTGGCCCGGCCCTTGGCCGCCGCGCTCTCGTTGCCGACCGCGCGACCGGCCGCCTTCTGGACCTTGCCCTTGAGCTGCTGGGCCTTCGCCCGCGCCTTCTCGTCCCTGGCCATGACACCCACCTTTCGGGGAGAAACAGGACACGCACCCGTACGGTCACGGATGCCGTACGTCCGGCGGGTTCCCGCCGGGTCCGGGGGTAAACATCACGCCATCCGGGTCTCGTCCGGCCACCCGGCCCGGGACGGTCCGCCCGCCCGCCGGACAGCGTCATGGGGCGGGCCCGGGAGAAAGCCGGGCCCGCCCCATGGCGGGGGAGTGATCGGGCCGCCTCGGGGGCGACGGGTTCGCGCGGCGCTACCAGTAGTGGTTGCGGCCGCCGACGGCATGGCCCATGAGACCGAGCACCCAGAGCACGATCCCGATCACCACGAGCACGATTCCGATGGTCCACAGGATGCTCAGACCCGTGATCAGACCGATGACCAGCAGGATGACACCAAGGACGATCATGGTCACTCCTCGGCAAGATAGCCTTTGTCCCGATATGTACCCCGGTAGGTAGGGTTCCCCGTCCGAGGTGGGGCAAACCCGCCGCGTGCGGGCCCGGCGCCCCGAACCCGGGGAACCCGCCCCGGCCGGCCCGTATGTGAGTTAGGTTAGCCTTACCGTATAAGCGTTCGGGTCCCGGTCGGAGGCACGCCGATCGCCGTGAAGGTGCGGATGTTCCGGCCCGGTGACCCAGGGGAGGGATCGCATGGGCACGACGACCCTGCGCACGTCGGCCGGAAGCGCGCCGACCGCATCCGAGCCGCCCGTCCGGACCGGGGCGCGGCGGCGTCCGCCCGGTGGGGAGGACTTCATCGCCGTGGGCGGGCACGCACCGCACGAGCACCCGTTCCACCAGTTCCTGTACGTACCCCTGGGGCGGATCCTGGTGTCGGCGCTCGGCCGGGACCACGAACTCTCCGCCTCGGTCGCGCTCTGGATCCCGGCCGGGGTCGTCCACAGCGCGCACTTCGGCCGGGACGCGGTGGTCGTCCCCGAGTCGTTCGACGGCGGATCCTTCGATCTGCCCTACACCGAACCCACCCCGGTCAACGTCAACGACGCGCAGCGCGCCCTGCTGCTCGGCCGGATGCGCAGCAGTACGGCCGAGCGCGACGACCCGGCCGTCTTCGCCGTACTGTGCGCCGCGCACCCCGACAGTCTGCCGCTGCCGCAGCCGGTCACCCCGGCCGCGCTCGCGGTGGCGCGGGGGCTGGCCCGGGCACCCGGCGACGCGCGGACCGCGACCGACTGGGCCGCCGCGCTCTACGTCAGCTCGACCAGTCTGCGCCGGGCGTTCCGGGCGGAGACCGGAATGGCCTTCTCGGAGTGGCGCACCCGGTTACGGCTGAACCACGCCCTGGCCCTGCTGGACCAGGGCCAGCTGGTCAGCTCCGTCGCGGCCCAGGTCGGCTTCGTCAGTACCAACGGCTTCATCCTGGCGTTCCGGCGCTACTTCGGCCGTACCCCCGGGTCGTACGCCCGCAGCAGACCGGGCGGGCCCGTCTGACCGCGGGCAGCGGAGAACCCCGGGGTCACGGGGCGGCGGTCACCAGGCGGCGGTCACCTCGTCCACGGTCGTCACCCGGGCGCAACGCCCCGCCGCCCATTCCAGCGCCATCCGGTGCTCACGGGCGGAGAAGTCGGCGACGGCGTCCGCGACCACGAACGCCCGGATGTCCCGCATCCACGCGTCGGCGGCGGTCATCAGTACCCCGATATGGGCGTAGACACCGGTGACGACCAGCTGGTCCCGGCCGAGGGCGGCCATCCGTTCGGCCAGATCGGTACGGACGAAGGCGCTGTACTTCCACTTGGTCAGCACCTGGTCGGGGGAGGCCGGGGCGACCTCGGCCGGGATCGCCTCCGCCCGCGGGTCGGCGGGCAGCCCGGAGCCCCAGAAGTCCTGCTGGAGGCCGCGTTCGGCGGGGCTCTGACCGCCCCGCTGCGCGGTCCACAGCACCGGTACGCCCGCCCGGTCGGCCTCGGCGCGCAGCCGGGCGACCCCGGCCAGCAGGGCCTCGACGGTCGGCGAGTCCGTCCCGTACGCCGACAGGAAGTGCCGCTGGAGGTCGTGGACGAGGAGTACCGAACGGGCCGGGTCGGGCTTCCAGTCGACCCGGTTGACCGGCAGTTCGTCCGCGGCCGGAAGGGGATAGGGGGCGATACGGGGGAGACTCATGGCGTTCCGTTCGTTCCTTCGGTTCGGTCGGTGTCCGGGCGGACGGCCGGCCCGGGGCCGGCCGGGGAGTCGGGACCGGCGGCCGCGGCGCGCAGCTCCCGCTTGGACACCTTGCCGACCCCGGTGGTCGGCAGGGCGGCCACGAACGCGATCCGGTCGGGCACCTTGTACCCGGCCAGTCCGCGCCCGCGCAGATAGGACTTCAGCTCGGCCGGGCGCAGCGGTCCCGCCGCCGGCCGCAGCACCACATAGGCGAGACTGCGCTCGCCGAGATAGGCGTCGGGCTCGGCGACGAGATGCGCGTCGTGCACCGCCGGATGGGCGAGCAGATGGTTCTCCACCTCCTCGGGGGCGATCTTCTCGCCGCCCCGGTTGATCTGGTCCTTGGCCCGGCCCTCCACCACGAGATGCCCGCTCGGCAGGGCCCGGACCAGGTCCCCGGTGCGGTAGAAGCCGTCGGCCGTGAAGGCGCGCGCGTTGTGCTCGGGGGCCCGCCAGTAGCCGCGGATGGTGTACGGCCCCCGGGTCAGCAGATGCCCGGTGGTGCCCGGCTCCACCTCGCGGTCCTCGTCGTCCACGACCAGGACTTCGTCGTCGGCCGAGATCGGCCGCCCCTGGGTGCCGTTCACCAACTCGTCGGGGTCGTCCAGCCGGGTGTAGTTGACCAGGCCCTCGGCCATCCCGAAGACCTGCTGCAACCGGCAGCCGATGGCGGGCCGGACCCGGCGCGCCGCCTCCTCGGAGAACTTGGCGCCGCCGACGAGCAGTACGTCGAGGGAGCTGAGATCGTACGGAGTCCCCGCCGCCGCGGCCTCCGTCCACAGCAGCGCCAGCGGCGGTACCAGCCCGGTGATGGTCACCCCTTCCCGTTCGATCAGCAAAAACGCCGTGTCCGGACTCGGCTGGGGGCACATCACCACCCGGCCGCCCGCGTACAGCAGGCCCAGCGATCCCGGGGAGGAGAGCGGGAAGTTGTGGGCGGCGGGCAGCGCCACCAGATAGACCGAGTCGGCCGTCACCCCGCAGATCTCGTTGGAGGCCCGTACCGAGTACAGATAGTCGTCGTGGGTCCGGGGGATCAGCTTGGGCACACCCGTACTGCCGCCGGAGAGCTGGAGCAGGGCGACGTCCTCGGGCCGGGGTCCGCCGCCCGGCGGCGGACCGCCGGATCCCGGGGTCCGGGGGACGTCGGCCAGGGCCGTGAAGGGGCCCGGATCGCGGTCGGCGACGAAGACGTGCCGGAGGCCGGGTGTGTCCCGGAGGACCTCGGCCGCGAGGTCCCGGTGGTCGAATCCGGCGTGCCGCCCGGGACAGACGTACGCCACCGCCTCGGTGAAGGCGCAGAAGTAGCCGATCTCCGCCCGCCGGTGGGCCGGGAGCGCCAGTACCGGCACCGCCCCGATCCGGAACAGGCCGAAGACGACCTCCAGGAACTCCGCCGTGTTGGGCAGCTGGACCACGACCCGGTCGCCGGGGGCGATCCCGCGCGCCGTGAACCCGGCCGCCAGCCGGTCGGCCCGGGCGTCCAGCTCCGCATAGCTGACGGTACGGCGCGGATCCCCGTCCGGGTCGACGACCGCCACCCGGTCGGGGTGGGCGGCGGCCCGCTCCCGGAGCATCCCTCCGAGGGTCTCGCCCCGCCAGTGGCCCGCGGACCGGTAGCGCTCGGCGAACTCGGCGGGCCACGACGGCGCGTCGGCCCGTGCGGTGCCGGTGTCCGCCCGGGTGCCGGTTCCGGTGTCGGCGGCGGGGCTCACAGGGCGGCTCCCACGGCGCGCAGGAAGGTACGGAACTTCGCGGCCGTCTCCGCGGTCTCGGCCGCCGGGTCGGAGGCGGACACCACCCCGGCGCCCGCGAACAGCCGCAGCAGCCCGCCGGTCGCCTCGGCGCAGCGCAGGGTGACGATCCACTCGCCGTCCCCTCCGGCGTCCTGCCAGCCGACCATGCCGGTGAAGTAGCCCCGGTCGAAGGGCTCCAGACCGGCGATGGCGCTCCGGGCCTCCTCGGTCGGCGTCCCGCACACGGCGGGCGTGGGGTGCAGGGCGCACGCCACGTCCAGGGCCGTGGTGTCCGGGTCGGCGAGCCGCCCGGTGACCGTGGTCGACAGATGCCACATGGCGGCCGTCCGGACCAGGGTGGGGTGTTCGGGTACGTCCAGGGCGGCGCAGTACGGCGCCATGGCCGCCCGCACGGAGTCCACCACCATCGCGTGCTCGCGCAGATCCTTCGCCGACTCCAGCAGGGCGGCGGCCCGGCGGACGTCCTCGGCCAGATCGGGGCTGCGCGGCACCGAACCGGCGAGCGGGTTGGCGACCAGGTCGCCGCCCCGGCGGGACACCAGCAGCTCGGGGCTGGCCCCGAGCAGGGTCCGGCCGGGACCGGTCGGCAGGGCGAAGACGTATCCGGAGGGGTCGTTGCGCGCCAGCCGGCCGAGGAGCGCGGCCAGATCGGGCTCCCGGCCGGGCGCCGCCGCCACCTCCAGGGTGCGGGCGAGGACCACCTTGTCGAGTCCGCCGCCGGACATCCGGGCCACGGCGGCGGCCACCGCGGCGGCGTAGACCTCGGGCGCCGGGACCTCCGTCACCGTCCATCCGGCGGGTTCGGGGGCGCCGGGATCCAGGGTCACCAGCGGGTCGGAGCCGAGGGACGGGCCCTCGGCGACGGTCTCGGGAACGACCAGCGCGGCCGGGCGGCCGGTGTCGAACGGGATCGCGCCGAGGACCAGCGGCCGTTCGCCGCCGGGCCGCCGGGCGGCGGTGAGCGCGGCCCGTACCCGGTCGGGCAGCGGCTTTTCGTCGAACGGGACTTCGGCCCGGACGCCCTCGGCGAGCAGGGTGCGGGTGGGGGTGGCCAGGAATCGGGCGCCGGGCCGGTAGGCGTCGAGCAGTCCGGTGGCGACACCCACGGCCGGGTGTCGCCGGGCGGTCGGCGCCGGACGCGCGGCCGGGACGGCGGGTACGGGCGGTGCGGGGGGTGCGGCGACTGGTCGGGCCGTCGGCACGGTGACTCCTCAGGGCTGCTGGGGTGCGCGGCGGGCGCGCGTGGTTCCGGGTGGGCTGTGGGACGGGTGGTGCGATGTCGTCGGCTTGCGGTTCGGTCGAGGTGGTCTTCGGGCGGCGCGCCGAGCGGTTCGGCGGATCGCGCGACGGCCGCGGTCGTGGCCGGCCGTGGGCAGTCGTTGGCGGGTGGGCGGGTCTTCGGACGGGCGGGTCGTCGGCGGGGCGGTCGAGGCGGCCGTCGGCGGCGGGATCGCCCGGGCCGGGACGGCGGTATCCGGCGGCTTCGTGCCGGCAGCGGAAGCGCGGGGAGCACGGCGGGCGTCCGGCGGCGTACCGGCGAGCCGATCCGGTACGCCGCCGGGCCCGCGCCGTCAGCGCAGCCCGGCGCCCCCGTCCACGTACACCTCCTGCATCGTCACGTGCCGGGCCTCGTCGGAGGCGAGGAAGGCGACGGTCGCGGCGACGTCCTGCGGATCGGCGATCCGGCCCAGCGGGATCGGCACCCGGTAGCGGGCCGGATCCCCCTCCAGGACGCGGCGCGGCACGGTGTCGCCCTCCCACAGGGACCGCTGCATGGCCGTGTCGGTGGCACCGGGCGCCACCACGTTGCACCGCACGCCCCAGCGCGCGTACTCCAGGCCCAGGCATTTGGTGAACGCCGCGGCGGCGGCCTTCGACGCCGCGTACGCCGCCATCCCGGCCCGGGGCACACCGCCCGCGTCGGAGCCGACGGTGACGACACTGCCCCGGCCGCGCGCCGCCATCGACGGCACGACCTCCCGGGCGGTGTGGAACACCCCGGCGGCGTTGACCGCGAACAGCCGGGCCCAGTCGGCGTCGCCGACATCGGCCGCGGGCCCGGTGTGCAGCACACCGGCCACATTCACCAGGACGTCGACGGGGCCGAGTACACCGGTCACCTCGGCGACGACGGCACGTACCGCGTCCGGGTCGGTCACGTCCAGCGTCGACGGCAGGATCCGGCCGGGCGCGCCGGTGTCCGCCATCCGCTTCGCGAGCCCCTCGACGGCCGCGCCGTCGACGTCGGTGGCGGCCACCGACGCGCCCTGGGCGTACAGGGTGCGGGCGACCGCGGCCCCGATGCCCCGTCCGGCGCCGGTGACGAACGCGACCCGGCCCGCGAACCGGGGGTGCCCGGGGGGTGCGGCGTCAGACATCTTCTTCCTCCAACTCAGATGGGTTCCGGCCGCCCCGGGCCCGGCGGCCCGGGGCGGTGATCGGGGTTCAGCCGTCCAGGGCGCGGGCCACGACGGGCCCGATCTCGTCCAGCGCGGCGGGGGACATCAGCTCGTCATGGCCGGTGTCCACGGTGTGCTCCACCAGCCGGCCGTCGAGATACGGCGGCCACACCCGGTCGGGGCGACTGCTCTCCGGGGTGGTCCTGGTGGCGGTGAAGAACAGCACGTCGCCCCGGTAGCGGCGGCTGCGGCTGCGGGCCAGCAGCCGGACGCAGTGCACATTCACCGACACGATGGCGTCGAGCAGCCGCTCGTCGAAACCCGCGAGCAGCCCTCGGCTGTCCCGGATCGCGGCGATCCGCTCCTCCCGGTCGGCGGCCGCGTCGGTCCCGTCGGTTCCGTTCCCCGTACCGGTCTCATCAGCCCGGCCGGTCTCATCGGCTTCGAGCCCGGCGACGGAGAGCAGGAACCCGGACTCCTCGCGCTCCAGCCGCTCCCGCCAGTCGGGGGTGTCCGCGTACGACCAGTCCTCGGTCTCCGGTGGATAGGCGTCCAGCAGTCCGAGGAACGCCACCTCCTCGCCCCGCTCCTGGAGCAGCGCCGCCAGGGTGTGGGCGAGGGTGCCGCCGAAGGAGTAGCCGAGGAAGTGGTACGGGCCTGCGGGCTGCACGGTCCTGATCTCCGCCAGATACAGCTCCGCCAGCCCGGCGACATCCGCCGCATCGGGCAGTTCGCCCGCGAGTCCGGGCGACTGCACCCCGTACACGGGGCGGTCCGGATCGAGATGGCGCAGCAGTCCGGTGTACTGCCAGGCGAAGCCCGACGCCGGGTGGAAGCAGAACAGCGGCGCGGCTGAGCCCCGTTCCCGCAGCGGCATCAGTACCCGCAGCGCGTCGTCCCGGGCGTCACCGGCGATCCGGGCGGCCAGATCCGCCACCGTCGGCGCCGACATCACCGTCCCCACCTGTACGGGCACGGCCAGCTCGTCCCGGATCCGGCCGACCAGCCGCATCGCCAGCAGCGAATGGCCGCCGCGGGCGAAGAAGTTGTCCTCGACCCCGATCCGTTCCAGCCCCAGCACCTCGGCGAACAGCCGGACCAGGGTCCGCTCCCGGGCGTCCCTCGGGGGACGGCCCGCGCCCTCGCCGAAGTCGGGCTCCGGCAGCGCGGCCCGGTCGGTCTTGCCGTTGACCGTCAGCGGCAGCGCCGTCAGGGAGACGAACGCGGAGGGCACCATGTACTCCGGCAGGGCCGCCGCGAGCCGGGCCCGCAGCGTCTCCGGCGCGGCGTCCGCGCCCGCCGCCGGGACCGTGTACGCCACCAGCCGCCGTACCCCCGTCGGACCGGTGTGGACCGTCACCGCGGCGGCGGCCACCTCCGGCAGCCCGGCGAGCACCGACTCGATCTCGCCCGGCTCGATCCGGAAACCGCGGATCTTCACCTGGTCGTCGGCGCGGCCCAGATAGTCCAGACCGCCGTCGGCCCGCCAGCGCACCAGATCGCCGGTCCGGTACATCACCGCGCCGGGCGGACCGTAGGGGTCGGCGACGAAGCGTTCCGCGGTCAGCGCCGGGCGGCCCAGATAGCCGCGGGCCAGTCCCGCCCCCGAGAGATACAGCTCGCCCGGGACCCCGTGCGGTACCGGCCGCAGCGCCCCGTCGAGGACGGCGGCCCGGGTGTTGAAGATGGGGCGTCCCACACACGAGCCGTCGCTGTCGGCGACATCGGCGCCGAGCGCGTTGATGGTGTACTCGGTCGGCCCGTACAGGTTGTAGGCCATCGTGCCGTCGGTCGCGGCCAGCAGCCGCCACAGCGAGTCGGGGACCGCCTCGCCGCCGAGCAGGAAGAGCGCCGGCCGGTGCCGGTCCGGCGCCAGCAGCCCGGCGTCCACCAGCTGCTGACCGTACGACGGGGTCACATTGATGACGTCGATGCCCACCCGGTCGTAGTGCGCGGTGAGCGCCGCCGGGTCCAGTCGCAGCTCCTCGCCGATGACATGCACCTCGTGCCCGTCGACCAGCCAGAAGAACTCCTCCCAGGACATGTCGAAGGCGAACGACACCGTGTGCGCCACCCGCATCCGGCGGCCCCCGGCCAGCTCCACCGCCGGTACGAAGATCCGTTCCCGGTGGTTCTCCAGCATGTTCGTCAGACCGGCGTACGGCACCACCACCCCCTTGGGGCGGCCGGTGGAGCCCGAGGTGTAGATGACGTACGCCGGATGCCGCCCGTCGCGACGGGCCGTCAGCTCCGCCTCCGCCAGGGCCGTACCGTCCAGCGCGGCCAGCTCACCGGCGGTCGCCCGATCGTCCAGCCGCAGCTCCGGCACGCCGGGGACGCGCGGTACGCGGTCCGCCACGCCCGCCGTCGTCACCAGGCACAGCGGGCCCGCGTCCGCCACCATGGCGGCCAGCCGGTCCACCGGATGGTCCAGATCCAGCGGCAGATAAGCGGCGCCCGTCTTCAGCACGGCGAACAGGGCCACCACGAACTCCGCCGACCGGGGCAGCCCCAGGGCCACCACCCGCTCGGGACCGGCACCCCGCGCCCGCAGCGCCCGCGCCAGCCGGTTGGCCCGCGCGTCCAGCTCGGCGTAGGACAGCCGCTCCTCCTCGAAGACCAGCGCCGTCTCGGCGGGGGTACGGGCCGCCTGGGCGGCGAACAGGTCCGCCACCGACACCGGCTCCACCGGATGCCCGGTGTCGTCGCCGAGCGCCAGCAGCGCCGCGCGCTCCGGCTCCGGCAGGGTGTGCAGCCGTCCCACCGGCACCGAACCGTCCTCCGACGCGGCGCGCACCAGCCGGGCCAGCCGCTCCGCGATCCGCCGGGCCGTCTCGGCGTCGTAGAGGTCGGGCCGGTAGGCGAGGGTGAGTTCCAGCGCCGGACCCGGGGTGACCGCCAGGGTCAGCGGATAGTGGGTGCCGTCGACGCTGTGCGTCCAGCCGATGCCGTGCTCGGCGACGGCCTCCTCGCGGGCCGAGTCGTCGAGCGGGGTGTTGCGGAAGACGTACAGCGTGTCGAAGAGCTGGCCGATCCCGGTCTCCCGCTGGATCCGGCCCAGACCGGTGTAGTGGTGCGGCAGCAGCTCGGCGTGCTCCGCCTGGACCCGGACCAGCAGCTCCCGCACCGACTCCGCCGGACGGAGCGCCACCCGGAACGGCAGGGTGTTCACGAACATGCCGATCATCCGGTCCACACCCGGGAGCCCCGGCGGGCGGCCCGACACCGTCGCGCCGAAGACCACGTCGTCCCGTCCTGTCAGCCCGGCCAGCGCCATCGCCCAGGCCGTGGAGAGCACCGTGTTCAGGGTGATCCCGGCGCCCCGCGCGAACTCCCGCAGCCGGTCGCTCGCCGCCTCGTCCAGCGACAGATCGACCACCTCCGCCGTCACCGGCGGCCGGGCCGGATCGGCCGCCGCGACCAGGGTGCCCTGGTCGAGACCCGAGAGATGGCCGCGCCAGGCGACCACCGCGTCGTCGGTGTCCACCGCGCCCAGCCAGCGCAGATAGTCCCGGTACGGGGTCACCGGCGGCAGCACCGCCGGATCGCCCCGCGACCCGTAGAGCGCGAACAGCTCCTCGAAGAACAGCGACTCCGACCAGCCGTCGGTGAGGATGTGGTGCTGGGTCACACAGAGCATCCAGCGGTCGGCCGCCAGCCGGATCAGCGCCACCCGGATCAGCGGCGGATCCCCGAGGTCGAACCGGGTCGCCGCGTCCGCGAGGGAGAACTTCTCCAGCGCCGCGTCCTGCGCCGCGCGGTCGAGATCCGACCAGTCCAGCTCCCGCCACGGCAGCTCCCACTCGGCGGGTACCGCCTGAACGGGACCGGGCAGGCCCTCGTGCCAGAACCCGGACCGCAGATTCGGATGCCGCGCCAGCAGGGCGTCGAACGCGTCCCGCAGCGCCGCCCGGTCCACCGCGTGCCGCAGCTCCACGAAGTTCTGCATCAGATAGACGTCGAGGGCCTGCTCGTCGTACCGGGCGTGGAAGTACAGCCCCTCCTGGAGCGGCGCCAGCGGCAGTACCTCGGCGACCGACGGGAACACCCCGGTCAGGGTCGCGCGCTCGGTATCGGTCAGCTCCACCAGCGGCGCGCTCCCGGCGAGGAACCCGCCGCCGTCGGCCTGCTCGGCGACCGCGCCCGCGACCGCCGCCAGCCGGGCCGGGCTGCGGTGCTCGAACACATCGCGCGGGGACAGCAGCAGACCCTCCTTGCGGATCCGCGCCACCAGCCGGATCGAGACGATGCTGTCGCCGCCCAGGGCGAAGAAGTCGTCGTCGGCCCCGACCTCCGCCACGCCCAGCACCTCGGAGAAGACCGCGCACAGCGCCTCCTCGCGGGGCCCGCGCGGCGGCCGGGACGCCGCCCGCCCGGAGAGTACGGGCGCGGGCAGCGCCGCCCGGTCCAGCTTGCCGTTCACGGTCACCGGCAGCACCGGGAGCACCACCACCGCCGACGGCACCAGGAACTCCGGCAGCCGCTCGGCGAGCCGCTTGCGGGCCCACTCCGGGTCGACGGTGCCCGTGGCATAGCCGACCAGCCGCTTCACGCCCGGGGTGTCCTCCCGGACCACCACGGCGGCCGACGCCACCCCGTCCAGCGCGGCCAGCGCCGCCTCCGCCTCCGCGGGCTCCACCCGGTGCCCGCGGATCTTCACCTGGTCGTCGGCGCGTCCCAGGAACTCCAGCTGTCCGTCCGCGCGCAGCCGCACCAGATCCCCGGTGCGGTACATCCGGCCGCCGGGCGGCCCGTACGGATCGGCGACGAATCGTTCCGCCGTGGCGGCCGGGCGCCGCAGATAGCCCCGCGCCTCACCGGCGCCCGCCAGATACAGCTCCCCGGCCGTGCCGTCGGGCGCGGGCCGCAGGGCCCCGTCCAGCACATAGGCCGTGGTGTTGCCGATCGGCAGCCCCACCACCGGAGTGCCGGAGTCCGCCAGATCGGCGCCCAGCGCGTCCACCGTGTACTCGGTGGGCCCGTACAGATTGACCGACAGCACCCCCGGGGTGTCCCGCACCTCCCGCCACAGCGCGTCCGGCACGCCCTCGCCGCCGAGCAGCAGCAGCCCCGGCCGGTGCGCGTCCCGGGCCAGCAGCCCGCACTCCAGCAGGGCCTGCGCATGGGTCGGCGTCACATCCAGCGCGTCGATCCGCCGTTCGCGGACGTACGCCACGGTGAACTCGGCGTCCCGGCGCTCGGTCTCGTCCAGGACGTGCAGCTCGTGCCCGAGCACCAGCCAGAACAACTGCTCCCACGAGGTGTCGAAGGAGAACGACGCGGTGTGCAGGGCCCGCAGCCGCCGCCCACCGGCGGCGGCCGCCACCGGGCCGAAGACCGCCTCGGCATGGTTCGCGTAGAGCGCCGCCAGACCGCCGTGGGTGACCACCACGCCCTTGGGCACCCCGGTCGAACCCGAGGTGTGGATCACATACGCCGGGTGCCCCGGCAGCGGCGCGCGCCGAGCGGTGAATCCGGCCGGGGCCGCCGCGAGCCGGGCCGCGACCGCCGGATCGTCGAGGACGACCCGGGGCGTACCGGCCCCGCCGTCGGCCGGCGGCAGCAGCGGCAGCGCCGCCGACGTGGTCAGTACGCAGACCGGCCGGGCGTCGTCCAGCATCAGCGCCAGCCGGTCCGCCGGATGGTCCAGATCCAGCGGCAGATACCCGGCACCGGTCCGCAGTACGGCCAGGATCGCGGCCACCGCGTCCACCGAACGGGGCACCGCGAGCGCCACCACGTCCTCCGGACCGACCCCACGCCCGGCCAGCAGCCCCGCGAGGGCGTCCACCCGGGCGCCGAGCCCGGCGAACGTCAGCCGCTCGGCACCCGCCACCACCGCGCAGGCGTCCGGCGAGGCCGCCACCCGCTCGGCGAACCGGTCGGCGAGCGTACCGGCCGGGACCTCCCGGGCCGGACCGCGCACCCCGGGCCGGACCGCGCCCGGCTCGTCGCCGGCCAGCAGCCGCAACGCGCCCACGGGCACGTCCGGATCCCCGGCCAGCTGTTCCAGCAGCCCCGCCAGCCGGGCGGCGATCACGGCCGCCGCCCGCGCGTCGAAGAGGTCCGGACGGTACTCGACGGCCAACTCGACCCGTTCGCCGAGATCGACCGAGAGCGTCAGCGGATAGTGAGTGCCGTCCCGGGCCTCCACATCCGCCACCCGGACCCCGTCGGAGAGCGCGGGCCTGGCCGCCGGATCCACCGGATAGTTCTCGACCACCACCAGCGTGTCGAACAGCTCACCGCCGCCCGCCTGCTTCTGGATCGCCCCCAGACCCAGATGGTGATGGGACAGCAGCCCGTTCTGCTCGTCCCGGAACCGGCGGACCAGCGCGCCCGCCGGCTCCCACGGACGGACCGTCAGCCGGACCGGCACGGTGGTGATGAAGAGCCCCACCATCGACTCGACGCCCGGCAACTCCTCCGGCCGCCCCGACACCGTCAGCCCGAACACCACGTCGTCCCGGCCGGTCAGCGACCCCACCAGGAGCCCCCACGCCGTCTGCACCAGCGTGCTCGGAGTGGTGCCGAGCCGCCGGGCCGCCGAGGTCAGCCGCGCGGTCGCCCCGGCCGACAGCAGCGACCGGTGCACACCCGGCCGGACCGGCAGCCGCCCCGTATCGGCCGGGGCCACCAGCGACGGCCCCTCCAGACCGCCGAGCGCCCCCCGCCACGCGGCCTCCGCCGCCGGGCGGTCCTGGGTCTTCAGCCACCGCAGATAGTCCCGGTACGGCCGGGCCGGCGCCGGGACGCCCGGCCCGCCGTCCGTGTCGTACAGCGCCAGCAGATCCTTCACCAGCAGCGGCATCGACCAGCCGTCCACCAGAATGTGGTGGACCGTCACCACCAGCAGGTGGTCCTCGGGTCCCAGCCGGGCCAGGAGCAGCCGCAGCAGCGGCGGCCGGTGCGGGACGAACCGGCGGTTCAGCTCGGCCCGCTCCGTCCGGCGTACCGCCGACGGCGACGGATCGTCGGAGAGATCCACCCGGTCCAGGGCGAACGGCACCCGCGCCGGGACGAACTGCACCGGCTGCGGTACGCCCTCGTGCCAGAACCCGGCCCGCAGATTGGGATGCCGCTCCAGCAGCGCGCCGGCCGCCCGCTCCAGCCGGTCCCCGTCGAGCGGACCGGTCAGCGACACCGATACCTGGACCGTGTACACGTCCGGCGCGGCCCCGTCGTACAGCGAATGGAACAGCATCCCCTGCTGCAGGGGGGACAGCGGGAGCATGTCCTCGATTCGAGCCTGGGTCACTGCTGTGCCCTCCACATGTCTTCGAGCATCGTGATCTGGTCCTGGTCCAGGTCGACCAGGTCGAGGTCCGAGGGGGTGTGCCCCCCGGTGCCGCCGCCCGCCGCCCACGCGGCGACGGCGTCCACGGCGGCCAGGAAGCCGTCCGCGAGGTCCGTGACGACCCCCTGCGGAACGGCCTCGCCCGCCCTGATGAACGTCAGGGTCAGCTCCGGCCCCTCCGGGCCGTCCGCGATCTCCGCGGTGATCTCCAGCGGGTGCGACAGCGGCAGCAGCGGATCGGGCCGCCCCGCCAGGGCGTCGGCCTCCTCGGCCGGACCCCACGCGCCGCCGTCCGGGCCGCCCGCCCGGCGCCCCAGGTAGTTCCAGAGCACCTCCGGCCGGGCCGCCCCGTCGAACAGCCGGGCCGTCGCCGGGTTCGCGTACCGCAGCAGACCGGCGCCGATCCCGCCGTCCGGGACCTGCCGCAGCAGCTCCTTGATCTCCTTCAGGGCCGCCCCCGCGTCGTCCCGGCCCGCCACCACACCCGCCGGGTCGTACGACCGGGACGTCAGCCGGAGCGGATGGATGGCCGTGAACCAGCCCACGGTCCGGGTCAGATCGGCGCCCGGCAGCAGCTCCTGCTCCCGGCCGTGACCCTCCAGATCGACCGTGAAACCGTCCTCGTACGGCAGCCCGCGCCGGGCCGCCAGTCCGCCGACGGCCAGCGCCAGGACGGTCAGCAGGGTGTCGCCGACCGTGCCGTGGAACGCCGACGGCACGTCCCGCAGCAGCGGCGCCGTCCGGGCGGCCCCGGCCCGGACCGTGAGGGTCCTGGCCGTCGCCGCCGTGTCGAGGGCGGGGTCCAGCTCCCGCCGGGAGAGCAGCGGCCCCCGCGCACCGGGCGCCGAAGCGGCCAGCCAGTGCGCCAGTTCGGCCGTCCGCCGCGGCTGCTGCGCCTCCGCCAGCAGATGGGTCGTCCAGCTCCGCAGGGACGTCGGCACCGGCTCCGGCGCCGGGGTCCGGCCCTCGGCCACCGCCTCGTACGCGGCCCGCAGATCGGGCAGCAGGATCTGCCAGGACACCTCGTCCACGGCCAGATGATGGGCGGCCAGCAGCAGCCGCCCGGACACGTCAGGACCCCGGTCGAGATGGACGCCGCGCAGCACCACCCCCGACTCCGGCGCCAGCAGCCCCGCCAGCCGGGCCGACTCCCGGGCGAGCAGCTCCCGCAGCGCAGGACCAAAGAGGCCCGTCGCGTCCACCGTCTCCACCACATCGGCGGCGGCCACCGCCCCGGCGGGCCGGATCTCGGCACTCCACACCCCCGGCCGCGGCACCGTCAGCGTCAGCCGGAGCGCGTCGTGGTGGTCGAGTACGGCCTGGACCGCGCCGACCAGCCGGGACCGGTCCGCCCCCGGCGGCAGCTCCACCAGCCGGGCCTGCCCGAACGAGGCGTACGGGCCGCCGCGCCCGGCCAGCCACTGCGCCACGGGCGGCAGCGGCAGCGGCCCCGGGCCGCCGTCCGGGACCCGGACGGCGGCCGAGGACGTCCCGCCGTCGCGGACGGCCGCCACGGCGGCGAGCCCGGCCGGCGTCGGATGCTGGAAGATCTGCCGCGCGGAGACCGTCAGACCCGCCTTGCGGGCCATGCCCACCAGCCGGATCGAGAGGATGCTGTCGCCGCCCAGCTCGAAGAAGTTGTCGTCGGGACCGATCCCCGGCACCCCCAGCAACTCCCCGATCAGCGCGGCCAGCACCTCGGCCGGTGTCCCCGCGGGCACCGCGGACCGCTCCGCGGCCTCCCCGGCCGGCTTCGGCCGCTCCGGCGCGGGCAGGGCGCGCCGGTCGAGCTTGCCGTTGGGAGTCAGGGGCAGTTCGGTGAGGGTGACGAAGGCGGAGGGGACCATGTACTCCGGCAACCGCTCCCGGGCCAGCGCGCGCAGCTCCTCCGGGTCCACCTCGTGCCCCTCGACGGGCACCACATACGCCACCAGACGCCGTACCCCCGGGGTGTCTTCGCGGAGTTGGATGGTGGTGTGGGTGAGGTGGGGGTGGGTGGTGAGGGTGGTTTCGATTTCGGCGGGTTCGATGCGGAGGCC
>NZ_JBEYIS010000077.1:0-28689 GCF_040635975.1 Streptomyces sp. NPDC006798 | reverse complement strand
CCCGGGGGGGGGGGCCCGCTCCGGGGCCGCCGGGGGGGCGGCCGATGCGAAGGGCCCCCCGCCCCGGTGGCGTACGGCGAGGGTCAGCGGGTCAGGAGCGCGCGGGCCACCAGGGCGAAGGAGCCCTTGGGGTGGTCCCGGAACAGCGGCTCCGTGCCGATCAGGACCGCCGAGCCCCGGCTGACCACCGCCGCCCCGCCCGACGCGGCCGCCGGGCCGCCCGTGCCGTCGGCGAGGGCCCGCCAGTGGCCCGAGACCAGCGGATTGCCGGTGGCGTACCGCTGGTCGACCCGGACACCGTCACCGAGCCCGGTGAACCACACCGGCGAGTAGACGAAGGTGTGCCCCGGCGCCCCGCCGGTCAGCGCGCCGCCCGCGTTGACGACCCGGACGACCCCGTTCGCGTCGCCGTTGCCCTCGACCGCGGTCGCGGAGATCAGCCCGGCCTGGTTGCCGAACGCCGCCCCCGCCGCACCGATTCCGACGTACCCGGCGCCGCTCGCGGTGAACGCGTCCCGGGCGGCCGGGGTGAGCGCCGACCAGTTCAGCCCGGTGGAGACGAAGAGCGCGTCCGCCGACGTCCAGTCGAAGCCCGCGTTGAGAACGGCCGTCGACACCGGTACGACGTCGAAGCCCATCTCCCGCAGGGCGAACTGCTCGCCCGAGGTGACCGCCGCCGCGACCCGGGTCCGCTTCAGCGGGGCGACCCCCCGGTCCCGGGTGGAGGTGAAGACGACCCCGTAGCGGTCCGCGGCCACCGCCGCGGCCTTCCGGGCCGAGCCGGGCACGATCGCCGCGCCGTCGCCGGTGCGCCGGACCGAGATGCCCTGGCCGAGCAGGGAGTTCAGGGCGGCCAGCTCCTTCGGGTCGTCCAGCCGCAGCTTCAGATCGCCCCACGGCGCGACATAGCCCGTCGGTGCCGCCGCGGCCACCGGACGGCCCACGATCCTCGGGTCGCCGTGCTCGACCCGGTCCACCGAGGCGCCCCAGAGCAGTCCGAGGCTCCAGCCGGAGATGTCGTACATCGCCGACACATCGGCGCTGATGTCCCGCCCGGCGGCCAGCATCACATTGGCGATGCCCCGCTTGGGCTGCCGCATGTCGACGACGTACGAACCGGCGGGGTAGACCTTGCCGCCGAGCCGGAACGGCAGTACGGCCCGCTGGACCCGGACGTCGTTGGCGACCAGATGGTCCACCAGCCGCCCGGCCGCGACCCCGCTGCGCTGCCCGGCCCCCGCGGGGATCACATAGGCGCGCGGGAACGTGGTGGTGTAGACGTCCTCGGGGCCGATTCCCGGCACCCCGGGCACGGTCTCCTCGGAGACCGGCCGCTGCGCCTCGCCCGCGGCGCCGCGCCGGAAGGTCTCGATCTGGTCGGCGATGACCTGGTCCCGGTTGGTGCGGGTGAAGTCGAGGGTGGCCCGCATCGTGGCGCCCGCGATCTCGGTGTTGATGGCGGAACGGCGGCGCAACTCGGCCACCGGCAGGTTCTCGTAGGAGCTGCCGTTGACCCGCATCGGGAATTCGATGGTGTGGGAGGCGACCGCGCCCTGGAACGGCATGTACTGCGGGGTGAAGATCGGCGGCCAGTCGTCCCAGCCCTCGGCGGAGTCGCGGAACGGGATCTCCACCGGCCGTACGCCGTCCTTCTCCGGGGTGTAGCCGAGGCCGTTGACGGCCTTCTCCATCCCGAGCGCGTTGGCGTAGGCGTTCTTCAGGAAGAGGTCGTACTCGTAGTTCTCGCCGTGCGGCGGGGTCGTCGGCTCGATCAGGGTGCCGTTGACATAGCCGTGCAGATCGAGCATGACGGCGGGCTGCTTGTCGATGGCGATCCGCCGGATGGCCCGGGACTCGGGCTGGGTGGCGGTGATGAAGTCCCGGTTGAGGTCGAAGCCGTTGGCGTTGGCCCGGGTCCCGGCGACCCGGCCGTCCGGGTTGGCGGTGACATTGAGATAGATCCGGTTCTTCGCCAGCAGGGAGACGGTCTCGGCGTCCTTCGCCTTCGCCAGCTCCTCGATCAGCCGCAGCGCCGCGTCGGTGCCCTCCCACTCGTTGCCGTGGATGTTGTTGTTGATGAAGACGGGTGTCTTGTACGCCTTCTTGATCCGGGTGTCGCGGGCCGCGGCGGCCGGGGCATTCTCTATTCGCTCCCGCATCCGCTCCTGTTCGCGGGCCTCCCGGTCGCTCTCGGGCGCGGTGACGGTGACGAGATACAGCTCGCGGCCCGTGGTGGAGCGCCCGGCGATCTCCACACTCACCCGGTCGCTCAGCTTCTGGAGCTCGTTCAGCTGCGGAGCGATCGCGTGGTACGGGACGAGGCCCAGCTTCAGGGACTTGTCGGCCGGGTCGGCCGGCGGCGCCGTCAGGACGGTCTTCCGCGGGTAGCCGTCGGTGCGGTGGGAGGTGTGGGCGGGCGCGGTGAGCGCGTTACGGGTGGCCGTGAGCGGGGCCCGGGAGAGCGCCGAGTCGGTCGCGCCCGTATCGCGTACGGGGTCGGGGCCGCTGCCGCCGGGCGCGCTGCCCGGCGCGGGTTGCGGCCCGGTACGTGCCGCCGCCGGGACGGGGGCGAGGAGTACGGCGACGGCGAGTGCCGTGGTGGTGACCAGAACGGGTCTGGGAATGCCCATGCGTGGTTGCCTCCGGGGATCGGGGACGACCGCTGTGACCTGAGTGCACAGGTGTGCGGATGAGTCATCGCGATCGATACGCAGGGGTCTACCGGTTGAACTCCGCAACAATCAAGAGGGATAGGCCACGTATTTCCCGGGACCGTGGGCCGGGGAGGTGCCGGAAAGCGTCCCGGAGACCCCCACCGACAGCCGTGACCGGGCGAGTGAGCCGAAGGGGCGCGTCGTGTTCTGGAGGGAGAACGCGCGCGGGCCGCGAGGTACGAGCGGTCGAGCACGATCGACTGAAGAACACGGCTGAAGCGCCCCGGAGGCGAACCGAGCCACAATAAGGCGGCTGAAGCGTCCCGGAGGCGAACCGAGCCACAAAAAATCAGCCGGATAGGGTCACGGCCATGAACGATCTCGGCAAGGGCTTCGGCTATCTGATGAAGGGCCAGCGCTGGGTGGTCACCCGTGGCCGCTGGCTGGGCCTGGGGCTGTTGCCCGGTCTGGTGACCCTGGTGCTCTATCTCGGGGCCCTCGTCGGTCTCTTCTTCGGCGCCGACGACTTCGTCGTCTGGGTGTCGCCGTTCGCCGACGACTGGTCGTCGCCCTGGCTGGGGATCTTCCGCGGCACTCTGACGGCCCTGACCTTCGGTCTGGGTCTCTTCCTCGCCGTGATCACCTTCACCGCTGTGACCTTGCTGGTCGGGCAGCCGTTCTACGAGTCGCTCTCCGAGGAGGTCGACCGGAGCGAGGGCGGCGCGGTTCCCGAGTCGGGCAACTCGTTCTGGCGCGATCTGTGGATCTCCGCCCGGGACTCGGTACGGATCCTGATCCGGGTCGCCTGCTACGGCGTGATCCTCTTCGCCCTCGGGTTCGTCCCCGTCCTCGGGCAGACGGTCGTTCCCGTCCTCGGCTTCTGTGTCTCCGGCTTCTTCCTGGCCGAGGAGCTGACCGCGGTCGCCCTCCAGCGGCGCGGCACGGTGCTGAAGGAACGGCTGAGGCTGCTGCGGAGCAGGCGGATGCTGGCCCTGGGCTTCGGCGTACCGCTCACCCTGGCCTTTCTGGTGCCGTTCGTCGCGGTCTTCCTGATGCCGGGCGCGGTTGCGGGCGCGACTTTGATGGCTCGTGATCTGGCCCCGCTCCCGGACGCCCCCGAAGAGCCCGATGACCTCCGAGCCGGTGTGGACGAGCCCCGGCAGGGCGGCGCCGTTCCGGAGCCGTATGCCCGTCCCGAGGGGCGGGGCCCCAACCCGTACGCCTGATACGGCCCTGGTAGTCCTACGACCCGGGCCCGGCGGACTCATAATCCGCCGGGCCCGGGTCGTTTCACGATCCGCCGTGCGCCGCCGCCCGGACCGGCAGGTCCGCGACGGCAAGACCCGGCGCCGCCGGGCCCGCCGTCGCCAGCAGGGTCCCGTCCGGGCCCCAGATCGCGCTGCCGCCCCGGCAGTCTCCGCAGTCGTTCACGCCGAGCGCGTTGGCCAGGACCACATAGAGCCCGTTCTCCCGGGCCCGTACGGGATAGACCCCGTCGAACGAGTCATTGCCGAGTTCCAGGACGGAACTCGCCAGATAGACCGGCGCGCCCGCCTCCCGGGCCCGTCGGGCCACCTCGGGGAACCGGTTGTCGTAACAGGTGGCCAGGGCGAACCGGACCCCGTCCAGGACGAAGGCCCCGTCCGCCGTGCCGGGCTCGAACAACTCCGTCTCGACCCCGTGCAGATGGCGTTTGTCATACCGGGTCAGCGGCTCCCCGTCCGGGCCGTACACCAGGGATGTGATCGCGGGCCGCCCGGCGGCGGTCGCGACGAAGGCGTTGACCACGGCGGCTGTCCCGGTCTCCCGGCACGCCTCGCGCACCGGGCGGAGCCGGTCGTCGTCGTCCCCGGTCAGGACCAGGCCGGGGTCCTCCGCGAGCAGCCCCGGGTGGTAGCCGGTGACGGTGGTCTCGGGGAAGACGACGAGCCGGGCACCCCGCCCGGCCCCCGTACGGATCGAATCCGCCACGGCCCCGGCGTTGGCCGTGACATCGCCGGGGACCGGTGCGAACTGGACTGCCGCGATCTTCATACGATCATCATCGCTCAGCGGTCCTCGCCGGCCGCCACCCGGACGATCTCCGTGACCTGGGCGATGATGTCCAGCCGGTTGCGGACGAACTGCGGATCGGTCAGCTCCGCGGTGTTGCCGGCGCCAAACGCCAGGACCGGGGTGTGGACATGGCCGCCCGGTGTGGTCAGCCCCAGCCGGTCGCGCAGCAGGGTGGCCCGGTAGGCGATCTCGTTGGAGAGATAGTTGCCACCGCCGCCCGCCCGTGCCGTCGAGCCCGGAGTCGGCCCCGTCGGCCGGTCCACGGGCGTACCGCCGCCCGCCGGGATCTCCGTCACCGAGGTGTTGTCGTAGACCGGGAAACGGCCCGTGGGCGCCGCCGTGATCGCGGCGGCGGGCAGCGTCGAGGAGGTCCACTGCGGCTGGGTCGCCGGATCGCTCACCGGGACGGTCTCCAGCCGGGACACATTGTCGTTGTCGCCGAAACCGCCGCGCCAGGCGCCGTTGGTCCGCTCGATGTCGAACCGGCCCGGCCGCCCCTGGCTGACCGTGGTGAACAGATCCACCTTCGGCAGATACGGCCGCAGGGTCCGTTCGACCGTGCCGTCGGCGAAGTCGGCCCAGCGGACCGGGAAGACGGCCGTCTCGATCCGGGCCGGACCCTCCGCCGTCTCGATCACCCGGCCGTCGAGGGCGAGAGCCGTGGCGCCCGAGGGGTTGCTGATCCGGATGTCCCGGTCGAGCGTGAAGGGGTCGAAGCCGGTCAGCAGGACCCGCTTGACGTCCCGGCCGTGCTTCCCGCTCCGGTCGTCCTTCCCGTGCCCGTGGTGCCCCTTCCCGGGCAGCCGGATCGAGTCCTGGCCGCGCGACGACCGCTCCAGCCGGTCCAGCAGCCGGGCGCGCTCCGCGTCCCCGAGACCGAACGCGGGTTGCCACTGCCGCAGTTCCCGGCTCATCGCCAGCCGCGCCCAGTACAGCGGCCGGTCGTCGTCCCGGCTGAGATCGCCCACCAGCGGCCCCCGGCCCTGGGCCCGGTCCACCGCCCGCTCCCACAGGGCGGCGCCGTGCCGGGCGACCGCCTTCTCCGCCTGACGGTACGAACCGGCCCCGGCCAGGGCCCGGACCAGGGCGGGGGCCGCGGTGTCGAAGCCGGAGCGCCGCAGGATCTCCCCGGGTACGGCCCGGTCCAGCCGGGCCTCCTCGACGGTCACCGCCGCCGGGCCCGAGCCGGGGTCCGCCGGGGCCGGGGGAGCGGCCTGCGCGGGTACGGCCAGGGCCAGCGGGACCACCACGGCGGTGGCCGCGGTGAGCAGGGCGGGGAGCCGGTAGGGGACACGAGCGGATATCGGGAACACGGTGGTGATCCTTCCGTTGGACGGGTGGCGGAAGTATCGCCTCGGAGCGGCCCCGCCGGCTATGCGATCGTCCCCGGCCGTCCGCGGTCGTCTCCCGCTCCTCCGGGGGTGGGCCGCGTAACCCGCCCGCCCCCCGCTTACCACCGGCCGTACGGGTGTTCTCGCCGCCACCGGAACCGGCCACCGGACCGCGGATGCCGGACCGGCCGCCGGACCGCGGATGCCGGGCCCCGGATCACCCGGCGCCCGGCATCCCGCCGTCCCGTCGGATCACTTCGGCTCGGCCTGCGCCGTGATGTTCCGGTACGCGATCTCCGCCAGCGCGCTCTGCCCGTCCTTGCTCGGATGGAACCAGTCCCACCGGCTGAGCAGATCGCCGTCGAAGCGGTACGAGAACACGGCGCCCCCGTCGTAACGGCACCGCTCGTCCTTCCCGCAGACGTCCTTCAGGATCGCGTTGTACTCCACCACCCGCCGCTGCACCCGGTCCCGGCGCTCGGTGGCCGCCGCGCCCAGGTCCTGGGAGTCGCCCAGCATCGACGAGCAGATCCCCAGCTTCCAGATCTGACGCCCGATCGGGTCCTCCCGGCCGGTCTCCCACAGCCGCTTGAGGTTCGGCACGCTCGATACGTAGACCTGGCTCTTGGGCGAGGTCCGCCGCAGCTCCCGCAGCGCGCCGGTGAACGACTCCCGGAAGTCCGCCGGGGGCGTCATCCGGTCGGCCGAGTCGCTGCACGCGTCGTTCGCGCCGACCATCACCGTCACCAGCTCGGGTTTACGGGCCGCCGCCTTGGCCATCTGGGCGGGCAGATCGTCGACCTCGGCACCCGTCTTGGCGAAGTTCCAGGTCCGCTCGGAGACCCCGGCCGCGGTGCCGAGGAGGCGCAGCGCCACACTCCGTACCTCCGTATCGGTCCCGGTCGACCAGGAGGATTCGGGGCAGTCGGCGAGCACCACACAGGCATTGAAACTGCGGGTGATGGAGTCGCCCACGGCCGCGATCGAGCCGGGGCTGCGGTCCCAGACGAACCCGGGCGGCTTCTGTCCGGGGGCGGCCTTGCTCCGGGTCTCCGACGAGTCCTCGCAGCCGGTGGCGGCCAGCGCCAGCGCCAGCGCCGCGGCCGTCCCCGTGGCGGCGAGCCGCCGCCGTCCCCGCCGCCCGGCGGTCCCCCCGGAGCCGGGTCCCTCGATGGTCGTCGTACTCTTCGTGGTCGTCGTAGTCGCTGTAGCCGTAGCCGTCGTATCCGGGGTTTGGTCACGCATCCCGGTGTCCCCTCCGTGTCGATGCCCCCGAGGTCCTGCCGAGTGAAAGCTTGGTGCGCACAGCCCGTCGGACCGACATTACGTCACCCCGTGGGTGCCCACTCACGGTAGCTTTTCCCCGTCGGCCGGAGGCATCGTGCCGATCGGCTCCGGTAAATTACATCACGTCACATGCTGTCCCTTTTGTGGAGATTCGCTGTTGATGATGTTTACTGAGAGCGCTGGGAAGGCGATCCTCGTCCCACACTGGAGGTCCCGGTGACGACACGCGGCGTTCTCTACGTCCACTCCGCTCCGCGCGCGCTCTGTCCGCACGTCGAATGGGCGGTCGCGGGCGTACTCGGCGTACGGGTACAGCTCGACTGGATCCGGCAGCCCGCGTCCCCGGGCACCTGGAGAGCCGAGCTGTCCTGGCGGGGCGAGGTGGGCACCGCCTCCAAACTGGCCTCCGCGCTCCGCGGCTGGCACCTCCTCCGCTTCGAGGTGACCGCCGAGCCCTGCGCCACCGCCGAGGGCGAGCGCTACAGCGCCACCCCCGAACTCGGCATCTTCCACGCCGTGACCGGCATCCACGGCGACATCCTGATCCCGGAGGACCGGCTGCGCGCGGCCATGGTCCGCTCCGCCGGGGGCGAGACCGATCTGGAGTCCGAGCTGTCCAAGCTGCTCGGCAAGCCGTGGGACGACGAGCTGGAGTCCTTCCGCTACGCGGGCGAGGGCGCGCCGGTCCGCTGGCTCCACCAGGTCGTCTGACCGCCCCCACGCCGCCGGGGGCGGCCCTCCCGTCCCGACCCGGGACGCGCCCGGAGCAGAAAGGGCCCGTACGGCTGAAGAAGCCGTACGAGCCCTCATTCCGGCCGGGGCCGGTCACCCCGCAGGGGGCCGTCACATCACGCCGTGCGGAACGCCAGCACCACGTTGTGGCCGCCGAAGCCGAACGAGTTGTTGATCGCCGCGATCGTGCCCTGCGGCAGCGTCCGGGGCTCGCCGCGGACGATGTCCGCGTCGACCTCGGGGTCCAGCTCGTCGATGTTGATCGTCGGCGGGGCCGTCCGGTGGTACAGCGCCAGTACGGTCGCCACGGTCTCGATGCCGCCCGCGCCGCCCAGCAGATGACCCGTCATCGACTTGGTCGCCGAGACGGCCACATGGTCGAGGTCGTCCCCGAGGACCTGGCGCAGCGCCTTGACCTCGGCGACATCGCCCAGCGGGGTGGAGGTGGCGTGCGCGTTGAGGTGCGCGATCTGCTCCGGCTTGAGGTCGGTGGTCGCCAGCAGGCCGCGCATCGCGGCGGCGATGCCCCGGCCGGTGGGCTCGGGCTGGGCGATGTGGTGGCTGTCGGCCGACAGGCCCTGGCCGAGGACCTCGCAGTAGATCTTCTTCGCGCCGCGCCGGGCCGCGTGCTCGGCGGACTCCAGGATCACGACGCCCGCGCCCTCGCCGAGGACGAAGCCGTCCCGGGCGGTGTCGTACGGCCGCGACGCCTTCTCGGGCTCGTCGTTGTTCTTGGACATCGCCATCATGTTGGCGAAGGCGGCCACCGGCAGCGGGTGGATCGCGGCCTCCGTACCGCCGGCGACCACGACATCGGCCCGGCCGGTACGGATCATCTCGACCGCGTAGCCGATCGCCTCGGCGCCCGAGGCACAGGCCGATACCGGGGTGTGCACCCCGGCCCTGGCGTTGACCTCGAGGCCCACATTGGCGGAGGGGCTGTTGGGCATGAGCATGGGCACGGTGTGCGGGGAGACCCGGCGCGCGCCCTTCTCCTTCAGTACGTCGTACTGGTCGAGCAGGGTCGTGACGCCGCCGATACCGGACGCGATGACCGTACCGAGCCGGTCCGGGTCGAGTCCGGTCTCGTCACCGGCGGGGGCCTCGTAGCCCGCGTCCGCCCAGGCTTCCCGGGCCGCGATCAGCGCGAACTGCGCCGAGCGGTCCAGCCGCCGGGCGAGCGGCCGGGGCAGGACCTCCGAGGGGTCCACGGCCGCCGTGGCGGCGATCCGTACGGACAGCTCGCCGAAGAGCTCGGGGTCGAGCGCCTTGGCTCCGGAGCGCCCGGCGAGCAGGCCCTCCCAGGTCGATGCGCTGTCGCCACCCAACGGTGTGGTTGCGCCGATACCGGTGACGACCACGGTGCGATTGGTCGAGTTCATCGGAATTCTTTCTCCACGTGTAGGGGGTGCTGAATGTCCCGGCGCCACCGGAGAGGTGGCGACAAGCGCGACCGAACCTTCGGCTGTCGGTCAGCTCTGGTGCTTGAGGATGTACGACGCGGCGTCGCCGACCGTCTTGAGGTTCTTGACGTCGTCGTCGGGGATCTTGACGTCGAAGCGCTCCTCGGCGGCGACGACGACCTCGACCATGGAGAGCGAGTCGACGTCCAGGTCGTCGGTGAAGGACTTGTCCAGCTGGACGTCCTCGACCGGGATCCCGGCGATCTCGTTCACGATCTCCGCGAGACCCTCGACGATCTCTTTCTCAGTGGCGGCCATGTGGCGCTCCTTCGATTCTGTGCTGTGTTGTCTGGCGGTTGCCCGGCGGTTGGACGCCAGGGGGTGGCGGCCGGGAATCCGGCCGCCGGTTCCGGAAGATCCGGAGTGACTAGGGGAGGGTAACGACCGTCGCCGCGTACACGAGACCCGCCCCGAAGCCGATGACGAGCGCCGTGTCGCCGCTCTTGGCCTGCCCGGTCGCCAGCAGCCGCTCCATCGCGAGCGGGATCGAGGCGGCCGAGGTGTTGCCGGTGGTCTCCACGTCACGGGCGACCGTGACGTGCTCCGGCAGCTTCAGCGTCTTCACCATCGAGTCGATGATCCGCATATTGGCCTGGTGCGGAATGAAGACGTCCAGGTCGTCGGCGGTGATCCCGGCGGCGTCCAGCGCCTGCTGGGCCACCTTCGCCATCTCGAAGACGGCCCAGCGGAAGACCGCCTGGCCCTCCTGGCGGATGGCGGGGAACTTCTCCACCGAGCCGTCGCGGTAGTCCGTCCACGGCACGGTCTGCTTGATGGTCTCGGACTTGTCGCCCTCCGAGCCCCAGACCGTGGGGCCGATCATGGGCTCGGTGGCGGGGCCCACGACCACCGCGCCCGCGCCGTCACCGAAGAGGAAGGCCGTCGCCCGGTCCTCCAGATCGGTCAGATCGCTCAGCCGCTCCACCCCGATGACCAGGACGTGCTCGGCGGAACCGTCGGTGATCATGCCCTTGGCCAGGGTGAGCGCGTAGCCGAAGCCCGCACAGCCGGCCGAGATGTCGAACGCGGCGGGCTTGATCGTGCCCAGCCGGTCGGCGATCTCGGTGGCGACCGCCGGGGTCTGCTGGAAGTGCGAGACGGTGGCGACGATGACCCCGCCGATCTGGTGCGGCTCCACTCCGGCGTCGGCCAGCGCCTTCCCCGACGCCTCCAGCGACATCGCGGTGACGGTCTCCTCGTCGGAGGCCCAGTGGCGGGTCGCGATGCCGGACCGGGACCGGATCCACTCGTCCGACGAGTCGATCGTCTCCAGGATCACGTCATTGGGCACGACCCGGACGGGCCGGTAGCCGCCGACGCCCATGATCCGCGCGTACGGAGCGCCCTTGCCGGGCTTGATCTTCGCCATGTGTACGGCTCTCCTTGTCCAGATCCGGGCCGCGTCAGGCCGCCGGGCCGGTGTGCTCGGCGATCAGCTCGCGCGCCGCGGCGAGATCGTCCGGAGTCTTCAGCGCGAGGGTCTTCACACCCGGCAGGGCCCGCTTGGCGAGCCCGGTGAGCGTGCCGCCGGGGCAGAACTCGACCAGCGCCGTGACGCCCAGCTCCCGGAACGTCTCCATGCACAGGTCCCAGCGGACCGGGTTGGCCACCTGTCCCACCAGGCGGGCGATGACCTCCTCACCACCGGTGACGACGGCGCCGTCCTTGTTCGAGACGTACGAGATCTTCGGGTCGGTGACCGTGAGACGCGTCGCCGCCTCTTCCAGTGTGGCCACCGCGGGGGCCATATGGGCGGTGTGGAACGCGCCCGCCACCTTCAGCGGTACGACGCGCCGGACACCTTCCGGCTTGTTCTCGGCCAGGGCGGCCAACTGCTCCGCGGTACCGGCCGCCACGATCTGCCCGGCGCCGTTCACATTGGCCGGGGTCAGCCCGAGGCTCTCCAGATGACCGACGACCACATCGGCGTCGCCGCCGAGCATCGCCGCCATACCGGTCTCGGTCACGGCCGCGGCCTCCGCCATGGCGAGCCCGCGGGTCCGGACGAAACGCAGCCCCGACTCCTCGTCGAGCACCCCGGCGAGCACGGCGGCGGTGATCTCACCGACGCTGTGACCCGCGACGGTGTGCGGGTGTACGTCGCCGAGCGCGTGCGCGGCCAGCAGCCCGGCGGCCACCAGCAGCGGCTGGGCCACCGCGGTGTCCCGGATCTCGTCCGCGTCGGCCTGGGTGCCGTAGTGCGTGAGATCCAGGTCGACGGCGGCGGACCAGGCGGCGAGTCGGTCGGAAACACCGGGAAGGTCGAGCCAGGGGGTCAGGAAGCCGGGCGTCTGAGCGCCCTGGCCGGGAGCGACGAGTACGAGCACTCTCACACTCTCTCTTGTATGCCGTCCCCGACGCCCGTGGGGACAGGGACGAAGAACCGCCAGGGGAATTGTGGGTGTCCAACAAAAGTCTAGGCTTGCGGATCTCCGTCGGCCAAGCGCCCGAGGATGAGCGCGATTCGCAGGGTGAACGCCGAGCGGACGTCGGAGGGTGACCATCCGGTGACATCGGTCACACGTCGCAGCCGGTAGCGCACGGTGTTGGGATGGACGAAGAGCATCCGGGCCGCGCCCTCCAGACTGCTCGCCTGCTCCAGATAGACACTGAGCGTCTCCAGCAGGGCGGAGCCCGCCTCCTCCAGTGGTCTGTAGATCTCCTCCACCAGCTGCTCACGAGCCGCCGGATCCGCCGCGATCGCCCGCTCCGGCAGCAGATCGTCCGCCAGGACCGGGCGGGGCGCGTCCTGCCAGGCCGTGCAGGCCTTCAGACCCGCCGCGGCGGCCTGCGCGGACCGGGTCGCGGTCAGCAGATCGGGCACCACGGGCCCGGCCACCACCGGACCGGCCGCATACGGCCCGATCAGGGCCTTCGCCACCTGGAGCGGGTTGTCGCTGCCGCCCGCGATCACCACCAGACGGTCGCCGAGCACCCCCGTCAGCACCTGGAGCTTGGCATGCCGGGCGGCCCGGCGGATCGCCTCCACGGTCAGCTCGCTGTCCCCGTCCGGGGCGGTACCGAGGATCACACAGACATGCTCCGGCGCGTTCCAGCCCAGGGCCGCGGCCCGGGACACCGCGCCCTCGTCGGCCTCGCCCGACAGCACCGCGTTCACCACCAGCGACTCCAGCCGGGCGTCCCAGGCGCCCCGGGCCTCCGCCGCCTGCGCGTACACCTGGGCGGTGGCGAAGGCGATCTCGCGGGCGTACACCAGCAGCGCCTCCCGCAGCACCGCCTCGTCACCGGGGGCCGCGACCTCCTCGATCGCGGTCTCCATCACCTCGATCGTGGTCCGCACCATCTCCACGGTCTGCCGGAGCGTGATCGCCCGGGTCAGCTCCCGGGGCGCCGTCCCGAACACATCGGTCGAGATGGCCTGCGGGGTCTCCGGATGCCGGAACCACTCGGTGAACGCGGCGATACCGGCCTGGGCGACCAGACCGATCCACGACCGGTTCTCCGGGGGCATCGCCCGGTACCACGGCAGCGTCTCGTCCATCCGGGCGATGGCATTGGCCGCCAGCCGCCCCGAGGACTGCTCCAGGCGCTTCAGGGTGGCGGAATGAGGGTGGGCGTCGTTCGATCCAGGTTCGGGCACATGACCAAGACTGCCTTATCCGCGGCGGGGCAGGGCCCGCCGGGGCCGAACCGGCGCCGCCCGCGCAAGCTACCGTGTCGTCCGTGATCGACGTACGCCGCGCCGCGCAGCGCTACCCGGGCGGGGAGCCCGGCAACGGTATCGAGACCGCCCACGCCTTCTCCTTCGGGCCGCACTACGACCCGGCGAACCTCCGCTTCGCCGGCCTCGTCGCCTGCAACGAGGAGCGGCTGGCGGCGGGCGCCGGATTCGCCGAACACCCGCACAGCCATACCGAGATCGTCACCTGGGTCGCCGACGGCGAACTCACCCACGAGGACGGCACCGGCGCCACCACCACCGTCCGCCGGGGCGACCTCCAGCGGCTGAGCGCCGGGGACGGCGTACGCCATGTCGAACGGAACGCGGGCGACCGGCCGCTGGTCTTCGTCCAGATGTGGCTGATGCCGCTGGAGCCCGGCGGCACCCCCGCGTACGAGATCGTCCGGGACATCACCGACACGGCGCCCTACGACCTCCCCCGGGCGGGCGCGGCGCTCCACGTCCGGCGCCCGGCGGCCGGGGCCAGCGCCCGGATCCCCGACGCCACGGCCGCGTACCTCCATGTCGTCCACGGCGGGATCGCCCTGGCGGGGGAGGCCCTCGGCCCCGGCGACTCGGCCCGTCTCACCGACGAGGAGGGCCTGACGTTCACGGCCTCGGCGGCCGGGGCGGCGGAGGTGCTGATCTGGGAGTTCCCCGGGATGCCGGGGTAAGTCGCCCGGGGCGTCCGTACGTCCGTCAGACGGTACGTACCGTCCGTACGTCCGTCAGACGGTACGCAGCTCCGCCAGCACCGCGTCCGTGAACCGGGGCCACGCCTCGACCGCCCACGGCCCGAACGCCCGGTCCGTCAGCGCCACACACGCCGCGCCCGCGTCCGGATCGACCCACAGGAACGTCCCCGACTGCCCGAAGTGCCCGAACGTCCGGGGCGACGACGAAGCACCCGTCCAGTGCGGCGCCTTGCCGTCCCGGATCTCGAAACCGAGCCCCCAGTCGTTCGGCGTCTGCCGCCCGTACCCCGGCAGCAGCCCGGCGAGCCCCGGCCAGGACACGGTCATCGCGTCCCGTACCGTCCGGGCGTCCAGCAGCCTCGGCGCCTGCACCTCCGCCGCGAACCGCGCCAGATCGTCCACCGTCGACACGGCGTCCTTCGCCGCCGAACCCTCCAGCGCCGTCGCCGTCATCCCCAGCGGCTCCAGCACCGCCTGCCGCAGATACTCCGGGAACGGGATGTCCGTCGCCTTCGCCACATGGTCGGCCAGCACCTCGAACCCGGCGTTGGAGTAGATCCGCCGGGTACCCGGCTCCGCGCTCACCCGGTGCTCGTCGAAGGCCAGCCCCGAGGTGTGCGCCAGCAGATGCCGTACGGTCGACCCGGCGGGCCCGGCGGGCTCGTCCAGCTCCACCCCGCCCTCCTCGAACGCCACCAGCACCGCGTACGCGGCCAGCGGCTTGGTCACCGACGCCAGCGGAAAACGGTGCCCGGTCGGCCCGTGCCGCCCCACCACGGTCCCGTCGGCCCGCACCACGGCGGCGGCTGCGGTCGGAACGGGCCATGTCTCGGTGATCGCCAGGCTTTCCATACGGACGAGCCTAGACCGTGCCCGGCCGGCCCTCTCACTTGCCTGGAGCGCACTCCAAGGCCCTAACGTGGCGCCATGACCCTGACCGAGACCCCACCCCACCGGCGGCCGGGCGTCGACCTGTGCGCCGCGCGGCCCGGCCACCCCCGCCCGGACGGGCAGGACCGCTACACCATCGGCGAGGTCGCCGCCTGGACCGGGATGTCCGCGCACACGCTCCGCTGGTACGAGCGGATCGGACTGCTCCAGTACGTCGACCGCTCCCACACCGGCCAGCGCCGCTTCACCAACCGCGACCTCGACTGGCTCTCGTTCGTCGGCAAACTCCGCCTCACCGGCATGCCGGTCGCCGACATGGTCCGCTACGCGGAACTCGTCCGCCTCGGCGAGCACACCTTCGACGAGCGCGCCGAACTGCTGGAACACACCCGCCGCGAGGTCCGCTCCCGGATCGCCGAACTCCAGGACACCCTGGCGGTCCTGGACCACAAGATCGAGCTGTACGGCAGCAAGGACACGTCCTGACGGACAACTCCTCAGGGGCGGCGCGGGATTTCAGGGGCGCCGGGGTCCCCCTTCGCCGAAGGCATAGGGGGCGGAACCGCGCGACAAGCCACGGCCGGTCTGCGTCCGACACGCATACGCCGGGCCCTACGGGCAATTTCGCGCGAGGCACCTCAGCACGGCATCCGCAGGGGCTGGTCATGCCGTACCCGACCGGCAGGCCCGCCCCTGGCCGCTCGTGTCGTTCCCCGCGCCGCCGCTGAAAGCCCTCCCGCGTGCCGCCCTGAAAAGAGCGCGCGGTTCCGCCCCGATGCCTTCGGCGAAGGGGGACCCGGTCCGTCACCTCCGCCGCGACCGCCCGAGCGCCCCTGAACGCCCCTCCGGCGCATGCCGGGCCGGGCGGCTACCGCGGCCACAGGGCGTAGAGCGCGAAGGCCGTCGCCAGCCCGGCCGCCAGCGTGCGGGTCGCGGGGCGCGTGCCGTGCCACGGGGGCTCGAAGACCCGTACGTACCGGCCGATCAGCAGCAGCAGGCCCGCGAACACCGGCAGCCACAACACCCGCGCCACCACCCAGCCCAGGGTGTCCGGCGCCGTCGTCAGACCGGGCAGCGCGCCCGCGTACGAGGCCGGGACCGCCGCCGCCAGCATCGCCGTCTGGTGCCAGCACAGGATCGTCATCGCCGACAGATTGATCACCACGACCGGCGCCCACAGCCCCGGCCGCCGCGTCAGCAGCGCGCCGAGCCGGTCGCGGAGCAGGATCGCCGCCCCGCTCTGCGCCGCCGCCAGCGCCAGGACCAGCAGCGACGGCGGATGCGAGTTGGCGCGGGGCTCCCCGGGGACGCCGACCATGGACGCCGGATAGCCGAAGACCAGCAGGAGTACGGCGAAGAGCGCCGCGCCCCCGATCAGCAGGGCCCGGGCCCGGACCCGGTCGATCCGGCCCTCGCCCCAGCCGACGCCCAGCTGATAGGCGAAGAGCCAGCCCGGCAGGATGTTGAGGACGCTCAGCCATGACGGTACGGACTCGTTCCACGGCCCGTACCGCAGCAGATCGACCACCGCGACCGTCAGCAGCAGCGGGGCCGCCGCCCAGATCCCCAGCGCGCGGGAGGCCCGGACGCAGTACGGGGTCAGGGCCGTGACGACCGTATAGACACCGACGAACCAGAGCGGCTGGACCACCAGCGTCGACCCGGTGCGCAGTGTCGTCCCCGGCACTCCCAGCGCGGACAGCACCGGGATCAGGACCGCCCAGACGGCCGCCACTCCGAGGACGGGCCGTCCCAGCCTGGCCACCCGGCCCCGCAGCCAGGCGGTGGCCGAGCCGGTCCTGCGGCGGTAGGAGCGGACGGAGGCGTACCCGCCGACCAGGAAGAAGATCCCGAGCAGTTGGAGTACCCAGCTCACCGGGGCGAAGAAGCCGAAGGCGCTCAGCGGGCTGGCATTGCGCAGGGCGCCGTCGTCGCCGAGGTCGAGGCCGCCGAGCAGCCAGTGCCCGAGCGGTACGGCGAGCAGGGCGATCGCCCGCAGCCCGTCGATCGCGCGGTCCCGGCCGGCGGGGGTCCGGCGTTCGATCTTCTCGCTCAACGCGGCGAACCGGCCGCTCGGGGCGGTGGTCGGGACGTGGTGTGCCGTGGTCATCGGAGCTCTCCTCGGGCGATCGCGGCGAAGGCGCGGAGCGAGTCGGTCCCGGGCGCGAAGTAGCCGTCGTGGCCCGCCGCCTCCCGGGCCGGGACCCGGCGGGCGCCGAACCCGCCGGACGCCGGGTCCTCGCCGTGGCCCAGCCCGAAGAGTTCGACATTGGGCACCCGGGCGATCCAGTCGTCCGCGTTCCTCGCGGCCCATACCCGGGCGTCGGTCCCCAGGTCGGCGACGGAGTCCGCGCGCATCCCCGGCGCGCCGAACACGACGATGTCCGAGGCGTGCGCGTCGGCGGCGGCGAGACCGCAGACGACGGAGCCGTAGCTGTGGCAGAACAGACTCGGGCGGGGCGCGCCGACGGCGGTCAGGCCCCGGGTGAAGCGGGCCAGCCGAGGGGCCCCGGCCTCGGCGAGATCGCCGGTGGCGGCGTCGATCCCGACACCTACGGGGGTGGTGTAGCCGGTCCACGCGATCACCGCGGTGGCGGTGCCGGGCGCGCCCGGCGGGTCGGCCCGGTGGCCGGGTCCATGCCCGGGGGCGGGGCCGGTGGTCCGTACCGCCGCGTCCCGCAGGGCCTTCGCCATCCCCGCGACGACCCGGTGGCCCTTGCCGGGCCGGTCGAAGCTCCCCGCGTCGGTGTCCGAACCCGGCACGACCACGGCCACCCGCCGGGCCGTGGCCAGATCCCCGTACACCTCGGCGACCTGCCCCCGGCCGCGCGGGTCGAAGGCCAGGATGCGGCGGCCGTCGCGGGCCAGCCGTTCGTACGGGGTACCGCGCACGGCCCGCGCGTTGGCCTCGTACCGCAGAGCGACCGGCACGCCGTCGAGGTTGCCGACGATCAGCGGATGCCGCTCCAGCAGCAGCCGGCGCTCGGCGGGCGCCAGGCCCGCGAAGAAGGCGGCGACCCGCTCGGGCTCGGCGCGCGCCGGGTCCGGCAGCGCCCGCCCCAGCGACCGGTCGGCGCTCCACGCGGCGGCGCCGGGCGGCGGCCCGGTGACGGGCTGCTGGGCGTTCCCCGAAGCCCAGCCCGCGGTGCCCGCGACGGCGGAGACGGCGAACACGACCCCGAGCAGAACCCTCTTGAACCGGCGCATCGCCGTTCCCCTCCCTCAGCCACCCCGCCGGTGCGGGGTTGCGACGGGTGGAAGGTAGGAACGGAACGCCTCCCGGTACGTCCCACCGGGGAGCCAACTCGTATGTCATACCGGAGTACGGGGAGTACCGGTACGGGCCCGCCGCCGCCTCCGGCGGGGAGGGGGTTCGGGGGCGCTGGGGGACCCGCCATTGCCGAAGGCATTGGGGGCGGAACTGTGTGATCGGCCAGGGACAGCCTGCGTCCGACTCGCAAACGCCGCGCCCTACGGCGGTTTTCGCCCGAGGCGCTGGACTCGCTTCGGGCGAGGGAAGGTGTTCAGGGGCGCTGGGGGTCCCCCCCGTTGCCGAAGGCATAGGGGGCGGAACCGCGCGAACGGCCCACCACGGTCCGCAGGCCGGGTAACAGCGGATTGGCCCGGAACCGTATCCGGTACGGCCCGAGCCCGGAGGGCCGAGGCGCCGGGCCCGCCCCGGGAGGGGCCCCGGGCGGCCCGCCTCCGGCCGGACGGAGGGTGTCGGGGGCAACGGGGGAGCCCGGCGTCCCCCGAACCACCACCCCACCCCCGGCTCGCTCCCCGCGTCACTCCCCGGGACGGACCAGGCCCGATTCGTAGGCGAAGACGACCGCCTGCGCCCGGTCGCGGAGGTCGAGTTTGGCCAGGACCCGGCCGATATGGGTCTTCACCGTCTGTTCCGCGACGATCAGCCGGCCCGCGATCTCCTGGTTGGACAGGCCCTTGGCGATGAGTTCCAGCACCTCCGTCTCACGGGGCGTCAGGCCCTTGAGACGGAGGGACGGATCGCGGCGCGGGGCGGGGCGCTGGGCGGCGAAGTCGGCGATCAGACGGCGCGTCACCGAGGGCGCCAGCAGCGCCTCGCCCGCCGCGACGATCCGGACCGCCGAGATCAGGTCCGCCGGGGGAGCGTCCTTGAGGAGGAAGCCCGACGCCCCGGCGCGCAGCGCCTCGTACACATAGTCGTCCACGTCGAAGGTGGTGAGCATCAGCACCTTGGGGAGGCGGGTCGCCCCCGTCGACGGGTCGAGGATCGCCCGGGCCGCCGCGAGCCCGTCCATCTCGGGCATCCGGACGTCCATCAGGACCACGTCCGGGTGGACGGTCCGGGCCACCTCCACCCCGGCCCGCCCGTCCGCGGCCTCGCCCACCACGTCGATATCGGGCTGCGCGGCGAGCAGCGCCGCGAATCCGGCCCGCACCATGGCCTGGTCGTCGACGATGATCACGCGGATCGTCACGCGGTCCCCTCCTCCGTCCCGGGCCCGGCCAGCGGCAGACGCGCGGCCACCCGGAAACCGCCGTCGGGCAGCGGACCGGTGTCCAGCCTGCCGCCGGTCAACCGTACGCGTTCCCGCATGCCGACCAGGCCGTGGCCGGTGCCCGCCGTCTCCAGGGGTCCGGCGGCCGGTTCCGCCGGGGGACCGTTGACGATCAGGACCGTCAGATCGGTGCCGTCGGAGAGTACGGAGACCCGGGTGGCCGCGCCCGGCGCGTGCCGTACGACATTCGCCAGGGCCTCCTGAGCGATCCGGTACGCCGACAGATCGACCGCCTGCGGTACGGCCTCGGGGCCGACGCTCAGGGACAGTTCCGCGGGTACCCCGGCCCGGACGGTGGCCTCCACGAGCTGCTGGATCCGGTCGACCCCGGGCTGCGGCACCAGTTCGCCGCCGGTGCCGTCGCTCCGCAGCACGGTCAGCAGCCGCCGCATCTCGGCCAGCGACTCCCGGGCGCCGGCCGCGATCGTCCCGAACTCCTCCCGGGCCGCCGCCGGGAGGCCGTCGATCCGGTAGGGCGCCGAGTCGGCCTGGACGGTGATCACGGACATGTGGTGGGCGACGACGTCATGGAGTTCCCGGGCGATCCTGGCCCGCTCCTCCAGCAGGGTGCGGCGGGCCCGTTCGGTCTCGCTGATGGATTCCTGGGCCGTCAGCCGCCGCTGTACGTCGCTCCGCTCCCGCAGCGCGCCCGCCGCCAGCAGCACCACCCCGGCCAGGACGAACAGCAGCAGCCAGGAGCCGTCACTCAGATCGGAGCGGACGAGTTCGAAGACGGCCCCGGCGATCCCGGTCGCCAGCCAGACCGCGACCAGGGTGTGCCGGGACTCCCGGAGGCCGAGCAGGGCCATCAGGATCAGATAGCCGATGATCACCGTCGGGGGCCAGGGCCAAGGGCGGCCCATGGTCTCCTCACCCGTCAGGGACGCGGCCCCGGTGACATCGGCCGCGAAGACGATCCACCAGGCCTGGAGCGGCCGGGTCACCGCCAGCAACAGGGGGGTGGTCTGGGCGACGGCCAGGGCGCCCGCCACCGCCCCGGGCAGGGCGTAGCCGGAGGTGAGCAGGACCACGGTGGTCGGCAGCAGGACCGCGACGGCGACGAGCGCGACCGCGTACGGGGCGCGCCGCGCGAGGGCCCTCGGCGCGTCGCCGAGCAGCGGGGTCGCCGCGTGGGACGGGGCGCGTACGGCCCGGACGAGGAGGGCGAGCTGCTCGCGGGCCGTACGCCACAGCGGGGTCTGCGGGGAGGCGGAGGGGCTGGTCACCCCGCCAGCCTAGGCAGCCGGGCCGGGCCCGGCGTCGTACTCCGGGGGGTGGTCCGGTGTCATACCCGGGTACGACACCGGCCTCCGACGACGCACCCGGGCGCGACTCCGCATCGGGGACACCGGGGAGCCCTGGGGAGTACGCGCCCCCGGCACCCCCGTCACAACTCCGCCAGCAGCTCCGTCTTCTTCGAGGTGAACTCGGCGTCCGTGACCAGGCCCGCGTCCCGCAGCTCGCCCAGGTGCCGGATCCGTTCGGCGATGTCCGCCGGGTCGCGGCGGGCGGTGGCGGCGGCCAGGGCGAGGGCCGGGGCGGGGCCGGAGCGCTGGACCGACTCCAGGACCGCGGCGGCGAACGGCAGCGACTCGTGGAGCGAGCCGTTGCGGAGCCCGAAGACGACCGCCGCCGGATCCTTGTCGGCGGCGACATCGGCCGGCGCGGCCCGGTCCGGGGTCCGGCGGAGCAGCCGGAGATAGCCGTCGAGGCCCTCGGGGGCGCGCCATTCGACCCCGCTCAGCTCGCCCACCGCGAAACTCTGGTCGCCCGCCTTCCACTTCGTGGACGAAGCGCCGGTACGGGACCAGCGGAAGTCCACATAGCGGCCGTCGAAGGACGCCCGGGCGTCATACGCCTTGAACGCGATGGGGGAGCCGGGCGCCGCGACCACGTACCGCACGGCCGGCTGGTCGGCGTCGGCGGGCAGTACGGCCCGCAGCGCGTCGAGGAAGTGGACGGCGGCGTCCTCCCGGTCGGCGGGGAGCACCATCCGGTACGGATCGTTCCCCTCCCTCAGCTGGCCCGCCGCCGCCGCTATCAGCGGATCGGCGCCGGGCCGTGGCCGTGCTCGCAGGACATGCGTCCCCCGCTTGCCCGGGGTGAGTGTCACCGACGCCAACGCCTCGTGGGGGATGCGGCGTTCTCGGAGCGCCTGAAACAGCTTCGGCGTGCGGTGTCCCCGTTCATAGCGGATGAGCACGGAGTCGGACTCGAACTCCCATGTGGCTTGAATTCCGGCCAGTACATCACCCATACGCATCATCGTAGGGGGCGGGCGCCGCCACGTCGCCCCTTCGGAGCAGTGGGCTTCCGATGATGTTCTACGCGCGTCAGGCCGCCGCTTCACCGGAAAAGCGGCGGCGGGGGCGCCTCCGGGCGGCTGCCCCGGCCCGTACGCCGGTTCAGTGAGCCGGGTGCGTACGTCGTTGTCCAGCGGTTCCCGGGTTTTTGGCGTGAAAGCGTCGCCATGGCCGATTGCCCGCGCCGGACGGCCGGTCGCCGGGGCCGCCGCCGCGTTCCGGTTCCCGGGCCGTACGGGCTCCGTCCACGGGTTCCGCGTACCGGGGCGGACTCCGTACGGAACTCCGTACCGGCGCCCGGATCCCCGGCGCACGCGGGGTTTCGCTCCCGGCGCGGGCGGCCCCCGCCCGTGCCTCAACTCCGCCAGGGGCCCGCCAGCGACGGAACCAGATGGTCCATATAGCGCGATGTCAGATCGCGGATCGCCTCGGCGCTGTGGTCGTCGCCCTCGCTCCACAGCCGCCCCGCGACCCGCATGGCACCGCCGAACGCCGCGACCGCCACCCGGACCCGGGGGTCCTCGTCGATGTCGACCCCCTCCCGTTCGGCGATGATCCGGCCGATCGTCTCCTCCGTCGCCAGGGACCGGCGGATATGGACCGCCAGCAGCGAGGGGGTGGACTCCACCACCAGATACATCCGCATATGCAGCTGGAGCGGTACGACGTCCCCGATGGCGACCGCGATCGTGTCCCAGGCGGTCGCCACGGCCTGCCGCATCGCCTCGAACGGCGGCTCCTCCGGCGGCCGGGCCCGCAGGGCGTCGACGAAGTGCAGCTCGGTGATCTCCTGGACCGCGAAGGCGACCTCCAGCTTGCTCGCGTAGTAGCGGAAGAAGGTCCGCTGCGAGACCTCCGCCGCCTCCGCGATCTCGTCGACCGTGGTCTCGTCGAACCCCTTGGTCGTGAACAGCTCCAGCGCCGCCCGCGCCAGGGTGTCCCGGGTCCGCCGTTTCTTGCGCTCGCGCAGTCCGCCGGCCTCCGCCGGCCCGACCGTCACTTCATGCCCTCACTCGATGGTCGTGTCGATCGTCTCCGTGGCCCGACGATCGGATGGGCCCGGGCGCCCCCCGGCGCATGCCCCGTGGTCTCCCTGTCCGGGTACGTCATCCGTACCGCGTCCCGGCCGTACCGCTGCACGGCCGTACCGCTGCACGGCCGTACGCTGCACGGCCGCGCCGCGCCGCGCCGCGCCCTGCCGGGTCCGGCCCCGGGGCGACGGTCTTCGAGTCCCGTCGTGCCGGATGGTCCGGCGGCACGGACGCGGTCAGCGTACATGTGACCTAGTTGACAGTAACCGACGAATAAAATCCCGGGTCAAGTGTCAGTCGCTGTCATTACGCTCTCCGGTATGACTAGTCAGACCACCATCGAAAAAGCGCCGAGAGAACCCGAGGACGCCCTTCCGGCGGCGGCCGGAGGGCTCCGCGGCCACCCATGGCTGACGCTGTTCGCCGTGGCCATCGGCGTGATGATGGTCGCCCTGGACGGCACGATCGTCGCCATCGCCAACCCCGAGATAGCCAAGGACCTCGGCGCCACCTTCGCCGACGTCCAGTGGATCACCAACGGCTACTTCCTCGCCCTGGCCGTGACCCTGATCACCGCGGGCAAGCTCGGTGACCGCTTCGGCCACCGGCAGACCTTCCTCGTCGGAGTCGTCGGCTTCGCCGTCGCGTCCGCCGCGATCGGCTTCTCCGACTCGATCGCCATGGTGATCCTCTTCCGGGTCTTCCAGGGCCTCTTCGGCGCCCTGCTGATGCCCGCCGCGCTCGGACTCCTCCGGGCCACCTTCCCGGCCGAGAAGCTGAATATGGCGATCGGCATCTGGGGCATGGTCATCGGCGCGTCCACCGCGGGCGGACCCATCGTCGGCGGCCTCCTGGTCGAGAAGGTCAGCTGGCAGTCCGTCTTCTTCATCAATGTGCCCGTCGGCATCCTCGCGGTCGTCCTCGGCGTACTGATCCTCAAGGACCACCGCGCCGAGAACGCGCCGCGCTCCTTCGACGTCCCCGGTATCGCCCTGCTCTCCACCGCGATGTTCTGCCTCGTCTGGGCCCTGATCAAGGCACCCGAGGACGGCTGGGGCTGGGGCGGCGCCAAGACCTGGGGCTTCATCGTCACGGCGGTCGCGCTCTTCGCCGTCTTCGCGGTCTGGGAGAACCGGGTCGCCGAGCCGCTGATCCCGATGAAACTGTTCCGCTCCGTACCGCTGGCCGCCGGTACCGTCCTGATGGTCCTGATGGCCATCTCCTTCATGGGCGGACTCTTCTTCGTCACCTTCTACCTGCAGAACGTGCACGGACTCGGGCCCGTCGACGCCGGACTCCACCTGCTGCCGCTCACCGGAATGATGATCGTCGGCTCGCCGCTGGCCGGCGCGGTCATCACCAAGACCGGCCCGCGGATCCCGCTGGCGGCCGGAATGATCTTCACCTCCATCGCGATGTTCGGGATGTCGACGCTCGACAAGGGCACCAGCAGCGGAGTGATGTCGATCTGGTTCGCCCTGCTCGGCCTCGGCCTCGCGCCGGTCATGGTCGGCGCGACCGAGGTCATCGTCGGCAACGCGCCGATGGAGCTCTCCGGCGTGGCGGGCGGCCTCCAGCAGGCCGCCATGCAGATCGGCGGCGCGCTCGGTACGGCCGTCCTCGGCGCGGTGATGGCCTCCAAGGTCGACAACGACCTCGCGGGCAACTGGACGGACGCGGGGCTGCCGCCGCTCACCGGCCACAACCTCGACAAGGCCGCGGAGGCGGTCCAGGTCGGAGTCCCGCCGGTGGCCCCCGGCACCCCACCGGAGATCGCCGCGAAGATCGCGGACGTGGCCCACGAGACATTCCTCTCCGGCATGGGCCTGGCCTCCCTGGTCGCGGCGGGCGTCTCCGCGGTCGCGATCTTCGTCGCCCTCCTCACCAAGCGCGGCACCAACACCCCCTCGGGCGGCGGCACGGCCCACATCTGACCCCCGGGGTCCCCGCGCCCCGGGGACCCCGGCACCTCGCCTCTCGGAGGCGCCCCTGACTACCCGGGCCCCGCCCGGCGGCCTGGCGTTGCCGGCGGTCCGCGGCCCGCCCGTGGTGAGGCACCGACTACCCGGGTCCCACCCGGCGACCTGATGTTGTCGACGGTCCGCGGCCCACCGGGGCCGCGGTCGGGTGATGACACCGGGTGGCTGGGGGGACGCCGCACCATTGAGGGCCCGCGCCCCGGGATCACTCCGGGGCGCGGGCCCTCCGATACACGGAACCCCCAGCGGGAGGCGGCTACGCGTCGCCGCCCTCCGGGCCCGGGTCGGCTGCCGCTACGTCGAGGAGCTGGTAGCGGTCGATCGCCTGCTTCAGGACCGAGCGGTCGACCTTGCCGTCGGCCGCCAGCTCCGTCAGGACCGCCAGCACGATCGACGGCGCGTCGATGTGGAACCAGCGGCGGGCCGCGCCCCGGGTGTCGGCGAAGCCGAAGCCGTCCGCGCCGAGGGATGTGTAGCGGCCCGGGACCCAGCGGGCGATCTGGTCCGGTACGGACCGCATCCAGTCGGAGACCGCGACGAACGGGCCCTCGGCGCCGCCCAGCTTCCGGGTGACGTACGGGACGCGCTGTTCCTCGTCGGGGTGGAGCAGGTTGTGCCGGTCGGTTTCGACCGCCTCGCGCCGCAGTTCGTTCCAGGACGTCGCGGACCAGACATCGGCCCGTACGTCCCACTCCTCGGCGAGCATCCGCTGCGCCTCGATCGCCCAGGGCACGGCCACCCCGGACGCCAGGATCTGGGCGGGGATCCGGCCGGCGTCGCCCGCCCGGTAGCGGTGGACGCCCTTGAGGATGCCCTCGACGTCGACGTCCTCCGGCTCGGCCGGGTGCCGGATGGGCTCGTTGTAGACGGTGAGGTAGTAGAAGACGTCCTCGCCGTGCGGGTGCTTCTCGTCGCCGCCGTACATCCGGCGCAGCCCGTCCTGGACGATATGCGCGATCTCGAAGCCGAACGCGGGGTCGTAGGCGACGCACCCGGGGTTGGTGGAGGCCAGCAGCTGGGAGTGGCCGTCGGCGTGCTGGAGGCCCTCACCGGTGAGGGTGGTCCGGCCGGCGGTGGCGCCGAGGACGAAGCCGCGCGAGAGCTGGTCGGCCATCTGCCAGAACTGGTCGCCGGTCCGCTGGAAGCCGAACATCGAGTAGAAGACGTAGACCGGGATCAGCGGCTCGCCGTGGGTCGCGTAGGACGATCCGGCGGCGATCAGGGACGCCGTACAGCCCGCCTCGGAAATCCCGTCGTGCAGCATCTGCCCGGTCGGCGACTCCTTGTACGCGAGCAGCAGCTCACGGTCGACGGACTCGTACTGCTGCCCCAGCGGGTTGTAGATCTTGGCGCTGGGGAAGAAGGAGTCCATTCCGAAGGTGCGGTACTCGTCGGGCGCGATCAGGACGAAGCGGCGCCCGATCTCCTTGTCCCGCATCAGGTCCTTCAGCAGCCGGACGAAGGCCATCGTGGTGGCGATCGACTGCTGGCCGGAGCCCTTCTTCACGGTGGCGTACGTCTTGTCGTCCGGCAGCGGCAGCGGCTTCGACCGGACGACCCGGCTCGGTACGTAGCCGTCCAGCGCCCGGCGCCGGTCGTGCATGTACTGGATCTCCTCGGAGTCCGGGCCCGGGTGGTAGTACGGCGGCAGCCCGTCCTCCAGCCGGGAGTCCGGAATCGGGATGTGCAGCCGGTCCCGGAACCGCTTGAGGTCGTCGACGGTCAGCTTCTTCATCTGGTGGGTGGCGTTGCGGCCCTCGAAGTTGGGGCCGAGCGTCCATCCCTTGACCGTCTGGGCGAGCACCACCGTCGGCTGGCCCTTGTGCTCCTTGGCCGCCTTGAACGCCGCGTACACCTTGCGGTGGTCGTGGCCGCCGCGCCCCAGATGGAGGATCTGCTCGTCGGTCATGTTCTCGACCATGGCGCGCAGCCGCTGGTCGCCGCCGAAGAAGTGGTCCCGGATGTAGCCGCCGGTCTCGGTGGCGTATGTCTGGAACTGGCCGTCCGGGGTGGTGTTCAGCTTGTTCACCAGCAGCCCGTCGCGGTCCTGGGCCAGCAGCGGGTCCCAGGAGCGGTCCCAGATGAGCTTGATGACATTCCAGCCGGCCCCGCGGAACTGGGACTCCAGCTCCTGGATGATCTTGCCGTTGCCCCGGACCGGGCCGTCGAGGCGCTGGAGGTTGCAGTTCACCACGAAGGTGAGGTTGTCCAGCCCCTCACGGGCGGCGATGGAGAGCTGGCCGAGGGATTCGGGCTCGTCCATCTCGCCGTCGCCGAGGAAGGCCCAGACCTGGGAGTCCGAGGTGTCCGCGATGCCCCGGGCGTGCAGATAGCGGTTCATCCGGGCCTGGTAGATCGCGCTGATCGGGCCGAGGCCCATCGACACGGTCGGGAACTCCCAGAAGTCCGGCATCAGCCGGGGGTGCGGATAGCTGGAGAGACCGTTCGGTGCCTTGGACTTCTCCTGGCGGAAGGCGTCGAGCTGGGCCTCCGAGAGCCGGTCCAGCAGAAACGCCCGGGCGTAGATACCGGGCGAGGCATGGCCCTGGAAGAAGATCTGGTCGCCGCCGTCGCCGCGGTCCTTGCCCCGGAAGAAATGGTTGAAGCCCACGTCGTAGAGGGAGGCGGAGGAGGCGAAGGTGGCGATGTGGCCGCCGACCCCGATCCCGGGGCGCTGGGCGCGGGAGACCATCACCGCGGCGTTCCAGCGGGTGGCGTTGAGGACCTTCCGTTCGATCTCCTCGTTGCCGGGGAAGAACGGTTCGTCCTTGGTGGCGATGGTGTTCACATAGTCCGTGCTGCGCATCTCCGGCACGGCCACACGGCGCTCCCGGGCCCGCTCGATGAGCCGCAGCATCAGATAGCGGGCCCGTTCCCGGCCCCGCTCGTCCACGGCCGCGTCGAGTGAGTCCAGCCACTCCTTCGTCTCCTCGGGATCGAAGTCGGGGACCTGGCTGGGAAGGCCGCCAATGATGATCGGGTTGCGATCTGATCCGGAAGCCACGCTGTTCCTTCGCTGCTCGGAGGGTCGGCGGACCGAAGTCCCGTGGGGACCTCTCTCCACCCCCGGGGCCCCGGGATTCCGGGCGGTACCGACGGTGCCGTGGGCGGGTCACGGCCGCCCCGGGCGCGCCGCACCGCCTCCCATCGTGTACCTCGGGACGGGAAACGTCATCTCTACCCCGAGGTAACCGGCTTTTATACAGCTCGATTCGCAAGGTTGTACAAATACGAACCATACGCCCGTGGTGAACGGACGTCCCGTTCGGGTGGCCCCGGCCGAGGTCGTCGGGAACCGGGCGGGAATGCGTCGTATGCTGCAAAGGCGGCCGAATGCTCCGGACCACGTCGCGGCCCCGTGGCCGTACGTGTCGGGAGTTGCGTCGAGACGGGCGCAAACGTCACCGTTTCGGCGGTCCGGGCGGCCGGGTACTTGCGCGATCCGCCCCGCCCGTGTGGACTACGGCCAAACGCCGCGCGCCCGCGCGCGGACGCAGCATCTACCGAACATGATCAGGAGGCAAGCCGTGAGCGCGACCGCGGACCACGCGGAGGAGCGGACCAACCCGGCCACGAGGCTGGGGTTCGAGCCCGGACAGGTGGTCCAGGAGATCGGCTTCGAAGACGACGCCGACCAGGATCTCCGCGAGGGTATCGAGTCCGTCATCGGTCAGGAACTGGTGGACGAGGAGTACGACGACGTCGCGGATGTCGTCCTCCTCTGGTTCCGTGACGAGGACGGCGACCTGACGGATGCCCTGGTGGACGCCATCGGCCTGCTGGACGAGGGCGGCCGGATCTGGCTGCTCACACCCAAGACGGGCCGGGACGGCTATGTGGAGCCCAGCGACATCAACGACGCCGCCCAGACGGCCGGACTGTCGCAGACCAAGAGCATCAGCGTGGCCCAGGACTGGGTCGGTACGAAGCTGATCGCCCCCAAGCGCTGAGCGGGCCGGGGAGCTTCACCCCGCGCGCCGTATCGCCGCCCCGCCCGGGCGGCACGGGCACCGCTGATCCCGAGTACCAGCGGAAGTACTTC
>NZ_JBEYIS010000076.1:0-29745 GCF_040635975.1 Streptomyces sp. NPDC006798 | reverse complement strand
ACCCCGCCGCCCCCGACCCCCCCCCCCCCCCGCCGGGCCCCCCCCCCTCGCGCGGTGGGCCCCCGCGCCGCCGCCCCCGCCCCCGCCCGCCCCCTCATGGCGGACTGACCGCCCCCCGGGCGGCCCGGCCGGGCCTCGCGCCGATCGCCCGCTGGTGACTCCCCGGGACCCTTTGGCCCCATGAGTCACACCAGCCCCATCAGTTGCACCAGCCTCATAAGCCATAGAGATCCATACGGTCACTGAGGTCACACCAGCCTCATCAGCCCCAGAGCTTTCCCTCTGCGGCGCCCCGCCGGGGCCCGCGCCATCGCACCACCCATGGAGAAAGGCACTTTTCGTGCGTAACACTGCCAAGATCACGACCGCCGTCCTCGCCGTCGGAGCCCTCACCCTCGGCCTCAGCGCCTGCGGCAAGGAGGAGAACAAGACCGGCGCCGGCGCCGATCCCGCCAAGCCGCTGGTGATCGCCGCCAGCTCCGTCCCGCACGCCGAGATCCTCGGCTTCGTCAAGGACGAGCTGGCCGCCAAGGCCGACCTCAAGCTGGACATCCGCGAGTTCGCCGACTACGTCACCCCGAACACCGCCACCCAGAGCGGCGAGGTCGGCGCCAACTTCTTCCAGCACAAGCCGTACCTGGACGACTTCAACAAGAAGAACAAGACGACCATCGTGCCGGTCGCCACCGTCCACCTGGAGCCGCTGGGCCTGTACTCGCAGAAGGCCGACAAGCTCGCCGACCTCAAGGACGGCGCCACGATCGCCCTGCCCAACGACACCACCAACGAGGCCCGCGCCCTCAAGCTGCTGGAGCGACACGGCCTGATCAAGCTGAAGCCCGGCACCGGCAACGAGGCCACGCCCAAGGACATCGCCGAGAACCCGAAGAAGCTCAGCTTCAAGGAGCTGGAGGCCGCGGCCGTCCCCCGCGCGCTCAGCGACGTCGACGCGGCCGTCATCAACGGCAACTACGCGGTGCAGTCCAAGCTCAGCCCCAAGAACGACTCCCTGGTGCTGGAGTCCGCCGAGAACAACCCCTACGGCAACTTCCTCGCCGTGAAGGAGGGCAGTGAGAAGGACCCGCGGGTCGAGAAGCTCGCCAAGCTGCTCACCTCCCCCGAGGTGAAGAAGTTCATCGAGGACAAGTACGACGGCTCGGTCATCCCCGCCTTCTGATCCGGCGGCCGGACCGGGGCCGGAAGGCCCGTACGACACCGGCGCGGCCCCGCACCCCCACGGGCGCGGGGCCGCCGCCGTCCGCCCCCGGCCCCCCGTGGTGCCACCCGGCCGGCCCATGCTGCATGCTGGGCCTTTCGGCAGGCCACTGGTCGCCTGTTCCCCACAGGCCATGGTTACGGAGCGGCGCATGACTACCACCTTTCCGGACGTGTCCATCAGTACGGAGCGACTGGTGCTGCGGCCCCTCGAGGAGGCCGACGTCCCGGCGTACACCGAGATGATGAACGACGAGACGGTCACCGCCTGGACCCCCGTACCCCATCCCTTCACCCGCGCCGACGCCGAGAAGTGGATCCGGGAGATAGCGCCCGCGCAGCGCACCGAGGGCCGGGGCATCGTCTTCGCCGTCACCGAGTTCCTCACCCAGCGGCTGGTCGGCACCGTCCGGCTGAAGAACACCGACTGGCGGGTCCGCGCCACCGAGGCCGCGTACGCCGTCGCCCCCTGGGCCCGCGGCGAGGGATACGCCACCGAATCCGTACTCGCCGTCGCCAAGTGGCTCTTCCGCGACCGCGACTTCGAACGCCTCGAACTGCGCACCGCCGCCGACAACACCGCCTCCCAGCAGGTGGCCCAGAAGATCGGCGGCATCAGCGAAGGCGTGCTCCGCAACGCCTGGATCGTCCGGACCAGGACCGACGACGGCGGCTGGACCGACCAGCGGACCGATCTGATCGTCTGGAGCCTGCTCCCCGAGGACCTCGACGGTGTGACCGACGGATCCGCCGAGTCCGGCTACGCCGACTGGAGCTGACCCGCCCCGGACTGCCCCGCCCCCGGGTGCCTCCCGGCGACCGCGCCGGAACGCGATCGTCCGGTGGACGGCCGCACCCCCGGCTGATTCAGTGTCCCCACTGCTTCAATAGGTGCCCCGCCCCGATCCGCCGCCCCCGCGCCCCGCCCGCCGATGGCCCCGGCCCGGAGCACCCCTCCCGTCTGCGACGACCCCCAGGAGACTGACGACCATGGCCGACCGCGTCACGGTGATCGGCTGGGACGGCTCACCCCTCACCGCCGCGGCCCGCTCCGCCCTCTCCGCCGCCACCCTGGTGGCCGGGGCCGCCCACCACCTGGCCCTCCCCGAAGTCCCCGGCACCGCCGAACGGATCCGGCTCGGCAGCGTCTCGCTCGCCGCCCGCCGGATCGCCGGGCACCGGGGCAGCGCCGTGGTCCTCGCCGACGGCGACCCCGGCTTCTTCGGCGTCGTCCGCACCCTGCGCGCCCCCGAACACGGCCTCGAAGTCGAGGTGGTACCCGCCGTCTCCGCCGTCGCCGCCGCCTTCGCCCGGGCGGGTATGCCCTGGGACGACGCCCGGATCGTGGTCGCCCACCCCCGCGATCTGCGCCGCGCGGTGAACATCTGCCGGGCCCACCCCAAGGTCGCCGTCCTCACCTCGCCCGGGGCCGGCCCGGCCGAGCTCGCCCTCCTCCTCGAAGGCGTCCACCGCACCTTCGTGATCTGCGAGGAGCTGGGCACCGAACGGGAACGGGTCACCGTCGTCACCTCCGACAAGGCCGCCGACCACGTCTGGCGCGACCCCAATGTGGTGATCGTGGTCGGCGGCTCGGCCACCTCCCCGGCCCCCGGCGGCGGCTGGCTCGCGGGCCACGACCCCGGCTACCCGACCGCCCCCAGGGGCTGGGCGCTGCCGCCCGGGGCGTACGACTCCGATCCGGGCCCCGCCGCCGGTACGGAACCGGGCCCCGGCCGCCCGGAGACCGGCGCGGCGCGCGAGGGCGAGGGCGCGGCCCTGCGCGCCCTCCAACTGGCCCGGCTCGGACCGCGCGAAGGCGATCTCGTCTGGGACGTCGGCTGCGGCGCCGGACTGCTCGCCGTCGACGCCGCCCGCTTCGGCGCGGCCGTGATCGCGGTCGACGCCGACCCCGGCGCCTGCGCCCGTACGGACGCGGCCGCCCGGCGGGCCGGGGCCCGGATCCAGATCGTGAACGGGCGCGCCCCGCAGGTGCTGGAACGGCTGCCCGAACCCGATGTCGTACGGATCGGCGGCGGCGGTGCCAAGACCGTCGAGGCCTGTGCCGACCGGCGCCCCGAGCGGATCGTCACCCATGCCGTCACCCGGGACGGCGCCGAGGCCGTCGCGGCGGCCCTGACGGCCGGTGGCTACCAGGTGGAGTGCGTCTTCGCGCAGTCCGTGGAGTTCGACCCGCGGGGCTGGTCGGAACGGGAACGGGCGGTCGTCTTCCTGGTGTCGGGACGGTTGCCGGAGCGTGCCCCGCGACCATGATTGTCAGTCGCGCGAGGTAGGCTGACCGACCGTCGTACCGCACCGGGACGAGCCGGCAATCCGTTCGGCACCGCCCCGGAACACCGGAAATCGAGTGTCGTATTGGCTCCGGTTTGTGGTACGCCGTAACCGGGGGACGCGCAACGTGGCGCAGCCCACAGAAGTCCGTGCCGGAACCGACCGGTAGGGCCGCGAACGGCCGCGAGAATGCTGGAAGTCCGTGGGCCGTCGTGCCGCGCGGCGCGCGCGCTCGTTCTCGTTGACGGGCGGTCGCGCGGCGCACCGGCGAACAGGTGTCCGGGCGGATGGGCGAAGGATCACAAGCGATGGGGCGAGGGGTACGCATGACCGACACCGGCCAGATCCCGGTCGAGGGGCTGCCGGAGAACGCAGGCGTGGTGGACCGGCCGGGCGTGCCCGGCTCCGACGCGTACACCGCCCTCGACCCCTCCGGCCCGCGTCCGGCCGAGCCCGCCATGGCGGCCCGGCCCGCGCGCGCGGCGCACACCGACGACGATCTGCTGCTGATGCCGGGCGCGCAGGGCGCATGGGTCGACCCGCAGTCGGCGCCGGGCGGCCAGCACCCGTCCCCGGTCCAGCCGCCGTCGGCCGTGCCGGTCGCCCAGCCCGGTCCCGGACTCGCCGGTCCCCCGGGACAGGTACCGGTGGCCGGGGCCCCGCAGGCCGGACCGTACGGAGCCGAGGGCGCCGGGCCCGCGCCCGTACCGCGGGCCGACGGGCCGGCGGCGGCTGTTCCGGCCGCCGGGCCGTTTCAGACTTCCGTCCCCGCCGACCTGCCGCAGGTGGGTGTGGTGACCGCGCCCGGGCTGGTGGCCCCGACCGATCTGGGGAGCCCCGAGTCCGCCGCAGCGGCGGCCCCCGGCGCGCCTTCCATACAGGTGGTGGCCGAGGCCCCCGCCGCCGTCGATCCGTCCGCCGCCGGAGCGCCTGTCGCCGCGCCCGCGCCGGAGCAGCAGGGGCAGGAGCAGATGCCGCAGCAGAACCAGGTCGCCGGGACCGAGCAGCCGGGGGTCCCCGGCGAGCCCGGGGATCACGCGGCGGGTGCGGAGACCGGGGTGCCGCTGACGGCGGCGGCCGACGGCGTGCCCGCCGAGGCGCTCGTACCGGGCCCGCAGGGCGAGCAGTCCGCGCCCGGCTTCCCGCCGGGGTCCGCGACCCCGACCCCGCCGCCCGGGCGACGCCCCCTGCACATGGGCCCGCCGGTGCCCGACCACTCCACTGGTGTGGTGCGGTCCCTGGCCGACCGGGGCCCGGCCGGAGTCGCCCCGCATCCGCTGACCGCACAGCCCAACTCCGGCCCGCCGACGCTGGGTCCCGAGTATCTGGACGTACCGCGCGACGACGCGCCCCTGCCCGGGCCCCAGCTCGCCGAGATCCCGCCGCAGGCCGGCGCGCCCTGGGACGCCGTACCCCCGCAGTCGGTGGGGCCGGACCAGCCGGGGCCGGAGACGGCCGAGCCCGTGGTGGCGGCCGTTCCGGCCGGGGCGCCCGCGATGCCCGCCGAGGCCGAGGCCCCGGCCGGGGCCGAAATGTCCGCCGAGCCCGCCGAGGCCATAGCACCCGCCGAGGCGGCCGAGCCGGTGCCGACCGTCGAACCTGTCGCGCCGGTGGCGGCCCCCGAGGCGGCCGAGGTCGCCGCGCCGGTGGCGGCCGTCGAGGACGCGCCCGAGCGGCAGGCCGAGGCCGCCGCCCCGGGCGAGGTCGCCGAGGCCACTCCTGCCGATGCGGCAGATGCGACCGGTGAGCTCGCCGAACTCGCCGAACTCGCCGAACTCGCCGAAATCATCGAGACCCCCGCCGAGGCGTCCGAGACCACCTCGGCCGAGGTCGCCGCGCCCGTGGAGACGGCCGTTTCCGGGGCGCCCGTCGAGGCGACCGGGCCCGAGTCTCCCGTGGCCGCCGACGTGGCCGCCGTGGAGCAGACGGCGCCGGTCCAGGAGGCCGAGGCGGCCGTACCGCAGTCGCCGGAGCCCGCCGCCGAGCCCGCGGCGGCCCCCGAAGCGGCGGCCCCCGACGGGCCGGAGTCCGCGCCCGTCGCGTCCGGGACACCGGCCGGAGCCGCTGTTCCGGAGAGCCCGGAGGCCACCGAGATTCCGGCGGCCGCGGAAGCCGTAGAAGCCACGGAGCCGGGCGCGGAAGCACCGGCCGAGGCCGTCACGACCGACGCCGACACCGCACCCGCGACTGTCGCCGCTGCTGACACCGAGCCGCCCGCCGAGCCCGTCGCGGCGGCTGACGAGACCGCGCCGGAGCAGCTTCCGGCCGAAGCCGGGCCCGAGGCCCCGGCCGCCGAGGCCGCCACCGACACCACCGGTGAGGCCGCGCCCGAGGCGATCGAAGCCGAGCGCGCCCCCGCCGACGGCCCGGCCGTGGCGGCGCCCGAAGCCGAGGCGCCCGCCGGGCCCGGGTCCGCCGAAGCCGCAGTAGCCGTGGCGGAGACCGAGGCCGCCCCCGTACCCCAGGACGGCATCGAGCCCGCCGCCGCAGAGACCACGGCGACGGCCGAAGAGACCACGGCCGAAGAGACCACGGCCGTCGAGCCCGCGGCTGTCGAGCCCGCGGCCCCCGCCGCCCGGCAGACGCCGCCCGCGCCCGGGTACGACGACGCCGAGCGCGAGGCCGTGCTGAAGGTGATGCGCGAGCGCCGCGACATCCGCAACGGCTTCCGCGACGACCCCATCCCGCACGATGTGCTGCTGCGCGTCCTGGAGGCGGCCCACACCGCGCCCAGCGTCGGCCACTCGCAGCCCTGGGACTTCGTCGTCATCCGCTCCGCCGAGACCCGTGCCACCATGCACGAACTGGCCGAGCGGCAGCGCGACGCCTACGCCAAGTCCCTCCCCAAGGCCCGGGCCAAGCAGTTCAAGGAACTGAAGATCGAGGCCATCCTCGACACCCCGGTCAATATCGTGGTCACCGCCGACCCGACGCGCGGCGGACGCCACACCCTGGGCCGGCACACCCAGCCGCAGATGGCGCCCTACTCCTCCGCCCTCGCCGTCGAGAACCTGTGGCTCGCCGCCCGGGCCGAAGGGCTCGGCGTCGGCTGGGTCAGCTTCTTCGACGAGCGCGAGATGGTCCGCGCCCTCGGACTGCCGGAGCATCTGGAGGTCGTCGCCTACCTCTGCGTCGGCTATGTCGACGAGTTCCCCGAGGAGCCCGAGCTGGTCCAGGCGGGCTGGTCCAAGCGCCGCCCCCTCTCCTGGGTGGTCCACGAGGAGACGTACGGCCGCCGGGTCCTGCCCGGCGCCGAACCGCACGACCTCCTCCAGGAGACCGTCGCCGCGATCCGCCCGCTCGACGCCAAGGCGCTCGGTGAGGCGTGGGAGCGGCAGAAGCGGATGACCAAGCCCGCGGGCGCCCTCGGCATGCTGGAGATCATCTCCGCCCAGCTCTGCGGTCTCTCCCGGATGTGCCCGCCGCCGATCCCGGAGCCCGCCGCCGTCGCGGTCTTCGCGGGCGACCACGGTGTCCACGCCCAGGGCGTGACGGCCTGGCCGCAGGAGGTCACCGCCCAGATGGTGACCAACTTCCTCGCCGGGGGAGCGGTGGTCAACGCCTTCGCCACCCAGGTCGGCGCCGAGGTCTGTGTGGTCGACGTCGGCGTGGCGTCCGAACTGCCCGCCCGGTCCGGGCTGCTGCCCCGCAAGGTCCGCGCCGGGACCGCCGACTTCACCGCCGGTCCCGCCCTCACCCGCGAGGAGGTCGTCGCGGCGATCGAGGTCGGTGTCGAGACCGCCCGCGATCTGGTCGCGGCGGGCAACAAGGCCCTGCTCACCGGAGAGATGGGGATCGCCAACACCACCGTGTCGGCCGCCCTGATCTGCGTCTACACCGGTGGCGACCCGGCCGAGATCACCGGCCGCGGTACCGGGATCAACGACGAGACGCACGCCCGCAAGATCGATGTCGTCCGCCGGGGTCTCGAACTGCACGCCCCCGACCCGGCCGACCCGATCGGCGTCCTCGCCGCCTTCGGCGGTCTGGAGCACGCGGCGACCGTGGGCCTGATCCTCGGCGGCGCGTCCCTGCGCACCCCCGTCGTCCTCGACGGGGTCTCCGCCGGAGCCGCCGCCCTGGTCGCCCGGGCCATCGCGCCCGAGGCGCTGTCGGCGTGCATCGCCGGACACCGCAGCGCCGAGCCCGGCCATGTCGCGGCGCTCACCAAGCTCGGCCTCCGCCCCCTGGTCGACCTCGACCTCCGGCTCGGCGAGGGCACCGGCGCGCTGCTGGCGCTCCCGGTCGTCCAGAGTGCGGCCCGCGCCATGCACGAGGTGGCGACCTTCGACTCCGCCGGGGTCACCGAGAAGTAGCGGCCCGGGCGGCCGTCCGTACCACCGGTACGGGCGACCGCCCCGCGTCCAGCCGTCCCGGCACCGCCGTCCGCCCCCGCCGCCGGTCGACTCCGCCGGAATCCGGGCCGTACCCCCTTCACCGTCCGGGCCGCCGCCGTGCCCGCGAGCGCGCCGACCGGCCCGGCGGGCACCGGGGGAGCGTTCCGCCGACCGCCGGTGACCTGCTGTGATGTCGGCCGCTCACCGTATCGCGGGCGAAAGGCGGCACCGTACAGTTAGCCGGTACACATCCCGCCGGAGCCGCGCCGGAGCCGCCGCGCTCCGACCGCCGTTCCGCCCGTGCCGGACCGTCCCGTCCACCGCCGCGCCCAGGGAGCCCTCCCCTCCATGTCCCAGCCCCAGCAGACGCCAGCGCATTCGCACCCCGCCTACCCCGTGGGGCTGCGGCTCTCCGGCCGCCGTGTCGTCGTGGTCGGCGGCGGGCAGGTCGCCCAGCGCCGGCTGCCCGCCCTGATCGCCGCGGGCGCCGATGTCGTGCTGGTCTCCCCGTCGGCCACGCCCTCCGTGGAGGCCATGGTCACCGCCGGTGAGCTCCGCTGGGAGCGCCGCCGCTACCGGGACGGCGATCTGGACGGCGCCTGGTACGTCGTCGTCGCCTCGTCCGACCCCGAGGCCAACGAGCGGATCTCCGCCGACGCCGAGACGCGGCGGGTCTGGTGCGTCCGTTCCGACGACGCCGACGCGGCCACCGCCCTCACCCCCGCCACCGGCCGCTCCGCCGGAGTCACCGTCGCCGTCCTCACCACCGAGGTCCGCGACCGCGACCCGCGCCGTACGGCCGCCGTCCGCGACGCCCTCGTGGAGGGGCTGAGCGACGGGACGATCACCGCGGGCCGGCACCGGAACAGGACCCCGGGCGTCGCCCTCGTCGGCGGCGGCCCCGGCGACCCCGATCTGATCACGGTCAAGGGGCGGCGGCTGCTCGCCGAGGCCGATGTCGTGGTCGCCGACCGGCTCGGGCCCCGCGATCTGCTCGCCGAACTCCCGCCGCATGTCGAGGTGATCGACGCGGCGAAGATCCCGTACGGCCGGTTCATGGCCCAGGAGGCCATCAACAACGCCCTGATCGAGCACGCCAAGGCGGGGCGCGCGGTGGTCCGGCTCAAGGGCGGGGACCCGTTCGTCTTCGGCCGGGGCATGGAGGAGGCCGAGGCGCTCGCCGAGGCGGGCATCCCCTGCACCGTCGTCCCCGGGATCTCCAGCTCCATCAGTGTGCCCGGCGCGGCCGGGATCCCGGTCACCCACCGGGGCGTCGCCCATGAGTTCACCGTGGTCAGCGGTCATGTGGCGCCCGACGACGAACGGTCCCTGGTGGACTGGGCGGCCCTCGCCGCGCTCCGCGGCACGCTGGTGATCCTGATGGGCGTCGACAAGATCGGTGCGATCGCCCGGGCGCTGATGGCGCACGGCCGGGACGGCGCCACGCCGGTGGCCCTGGTCCAGGAGGGCACCACCGCGGCCCAGCGCCGGGTGGACGCCACCCTCGCGACCGTCGGCGAGGTCGTCGCCGCCGAGGAGGTCCGGCCCCCCGCGGTGATCGTCGTCGGGGACGTCGTCGCCGTCGCCGACCGGATCGCCGGAACCGGTCCCACCGCCCCCGACCACCGATAACCCTCAGTAACCGACCTCTGTCCAGGCGTTGGCACCCGTCCCTGGAGAAGGCAGTATCGACCCGTGGCTGATCTGATCACCGTCGAAGACCCCGACGACCCCCGGCTGAGCGACTACACCGATCTCACCGACGTCGAGCTGCGGCGCCGCCGGGAGCCCGCCGAAGGGCTCTTCATCGCCGAGGGCGAGAAGGTCATCCGCCGCGCGAGGGACGCCGGATACGCGATGCGGTCGATGCTGCTGTCGGCCAAGTGGGTCGACGCCATGCGGGACGTCATCGACGAGAGCCCGGCCCCCGTCTACGTCGTCGATCCCGCACTCGCCGAACGCGTCACCGGCTACCACGTGCACCGGGGCGCGCTCGCCTCCATGCGGCGCGAGCCGCTGCCCGCCGCCGCCGAACTGCTGACCGGCGCCCGCCGGGTCGTGGTGATGGAGTCCGTCAACGACCACACCAACATCGGCGCGATCTTCCGCAGCGCCGCGGCCCTCGGCATGGACGCCGTACTGCTCTCCCCGGACTGCGCCGACCCCCTGTACCGGCGCTCCGTGAAGGTCTCCATGGGCGCCGTCTTCTCCGTCCCGTACGCCCGGCTGGACAACTGGCCCCGGGGCCTGGAGACGGTCCGCGAGGCGGGCTTCACCCTGCTCGCCCTCACCCCCGACGAGCAGGCCACCGCGATCGACGAGGCGGCCCCGCACCGGATGGAGCGGGTGGCGCTGATGCTGGGCGCGGAGGGCGACGGACTGTCGCCCCGGGCGCTGGCCGCGGCGGACGACCGGGTCCGGATCCCGATGGCCCACGGCGTCGACTCGCTCAATGTCGGCGCGGCGGCAGCCGTCGCCTTCTACGCCGTGGCGTCCGGCCGCCCCGGCGACTGACCCGCGAATCGGGCCGCCGGCGTCCGGCCTACAGCTGCTGGGCCGCCGCGATCCCCAGCGCGACGATCAGCGTCACCACGAAGAAGACCACGATCCGCTGGCGCAGCAGCCGCGGATTGGCGGGCCGCCGGCCCGTGGAGGTGGTACGCGGCCCCGGGCGCCCGCCCTGACGGCCCCGGGCGGACGAGGGCGCGCCGCCGCGCGAGGGACCCGGGCGGGAGGAGCCCCCGGTCCGCGACGGCTGGGAACGCGGACCCGCCGCGCCCCCGCCGGTCCGGCGCTCACCGGTCCGCCGGTCGCGCTCCCGGGGGTCGCGCTCGGGCCGGTCCAGCCGTTCCGTGCGGTCCAGCCGCTCCGTACGCTGCGGATAGCGGGCGGGCTGCCCGCCCCGGGTGTCGATCCGCTCCCTCGGGACCGGCGGTCTGCTGTCGGCCGGGCCCTGCGCCTCCCGGGCGGCGATCTCCTTCAGCCGCATGGAGAGCTGGAGGGTGCTGGGGCGCTCCAGCGGATCCTTCGCCAGACACGCCCGCAGCAGCGGCGCCAGCGCGTCCGGTACGCCCTGAAGATGCGGCTCCTCGTGCACCACCCGGTAGAGCATGACCTCCGAACCGCCGTGGCCGAAGGGGGAGTCGGCGGTCGCCGCGTAGGCGAGGGTGGCGCCGAGCGCGAAGACGTCCGTCGCCGGGGTGACGGCCACCCCGCGGACCTGTTCGGGGGCGAGGAAGCCGGGGGAGCCGACGGCCGTGCCGACATGGGTGAGGGTGGAGGCGCCGGTGGCCCAGGCGATCCCGAAGTCGATGATCCGGGGGCCCTTGGGCGAGAGCAGGATGTTCGACGGCTTCAGATCGCGGTGGACCACGCCGGCCTCGTGCACGGCGACCAGGCCCTCCGAGAGCGCCGCCCCGATCGCGGCCACCTCGGCGGCCGGGAGCACACCCTCCTCGTTGACCTTGTCGTGGAGGGAGGGGCCGGGAACGTACTGGGTGGCGAACCACGGCCGGTCCGCCTCCAGATCCGCCGCCACCAGCCGGGCCGTACAGCCGCCCCGGATCCGCCGGGCCGCCGACACCTCCCGGGCGAACCGGGACCGGAACTCCTGGTCCTCCGCGAGATCCGGGCGGATCACCTTCAGCGCCACCCGCTGGCCCCGCCGGTCCGAACCCAGATAGACGACGCCCATCCCGCCCGCGCCCAGCCGCCGGTGGATACGGAACGAGCCGACGACACGCGGGTCCTCGCGCCGGAGCCGCATCATCGCCATCGTCCGTCCCCTGCCTACGTGGGCGGAGCCCCACCCTGTGTGCCTCGGTGGGCGGCCCCACCCTGCTGCGCCGGACTCCCGGCCCGCCGTCCCGTGGGACCGGGCCCGACCGGCGCCGGCCGATCTTCCGTCCCGACGTGGCACAGCTTACGTACCCCCGCCCCGGTGCGCTCATAGGCCGCGCCCTCTCGCCGCGACCGATTGTCAGTGCCCGGTGGGAGAATTGACCGGAGGTCAGGGGGTGGACATACCGGCTCCCCCGGCCCGCGCGTGAACTCAACGGACCGTCACCGGAGGGGGATTGGATCGGTGAAAGGTGATCGCGTGGAGATCGTCGTGGACGCGGGCGACAGCACACGTACGTACGAAGTCGTGGCAAGCCGGGCAGGGCGCCGGGTGGAGACCGCCGTCCGCAGAGGAGTGGTCGAAGTGAGCGAAGTCACCCGGAGCGGGGCCGTGGTCCGGACTGCCCGCTTCATGGCCAACCGGGTCCTCGCATGGGTGGAGCAGCCCGTCCCCGGGAACGAGGCCGAAGAGCGCCCCCTCAGGGAAACCCCTCAGTCCTGAGGAGGCTTCTCCACCCAGGGGAGTACATCAGAGGGCCCCGGCTCATCCTCTCGGAGGCCCGGCAATCGGTACGCGGGCATGACGTTCGGCCCCCGCCGGAAACCTAAAGTTGAGGTCAAGCGGCGGGTGCGGTACTCGTCCCCCGAGGTCGGACACCCGCCGCTGCCAACTACGACAGGAGAGGGACCATGGCGGACACGGTGACACGGACCATGATCCGGACGCGGGAACGCCGGGCGGTCGCCCCGTTCGGCGACCGGCCGGCCGGTCGCCGCCACCCCCTGGTGGCCACGGCCATGGTCCTTCCCCTGGCGGCACTGCTGCTCTATGTCATCGGTGGCTTGGAAGCGGTAGTGACACAGGCGTCGTCCGTGGGCGTGATGCTGGGGCGCTGAGCGGCGCCCCGGGCCCGGAAGAGCGGTCCGGGTCGGGGACATCCGGCCATAACCCCGTGGGGACGGGGGTGCGGCGGACGGCAAGTGGTGGCCGGTCAGCTGGGGAGCTGACCGGCTACCGCGTTTTCGGCACTCTCTGCGTTCTCGGCGTTCTCTGGTTTCTCTGCTTTCTCGGTGGTTCGGCGATTCCGCGTTCCCGGCGGCTCCCCCGCCCTGCGGCGTAGGCTCGCCCCGCAGCCGTACCGCATCCGGGGGAGGGACCATCAGCGCGACCGCCGCTACCACCCGTACCGCCGCCGTCGACGCGCTCGCCCGGATCGCCCGCGACATCGCGCACCCCGGACCGGGGACGGCGGCCGATCCGGCCTGCCGGGGCTGCGCCCGGGGACCCGAGGTACTCGCGGACCGCCCCGACGGACTGGTCGTACGCCACGGGGACACCGTCACCAAGGCGCACGACGGATCCGCCGACCCGCCGGAACTCCGCGCCAGGCTCGCGATCGCGGCTCATCCCCGGCTCGCCGGGATCCTGCTGCCTCCGCTCTCCCCGCCCGCCGGTTCGCCCGGGGTCCCCGGGCGGCTGGTCAGTCACTGGCCGTACGGATCGCCCGTGGACCCGGCCGACCCGGACGCCGCGCCCTGGGAGGAGACGGCGACCCTGCTGGCCCGGCTGCACAAGGTCCCGCTCCGGTCCCTGCCGGTACCGCCGCCTCCGGCGCGGGGCCCGGCGAAGGCCGCCCTGGCGGTCGCCCGGATGCGGCGGGACACCTGCCATCCGGCCGCCGCGGACGTCCTGCGCGCCTGGCACCGGCTGCCCGCCCGGGCCGGGGGCGAGGCCGCCGCACCGGCGCCCACCGGGCTCTGCCACGGCGATCTCCACCTCGGCCAGCTGGTCCGGAGCCCCGCGCCGGACGGGCCGTGGCTGCTGATCGACGTCGACGACCTCGGGATCGGCGACCCGGCCTGGGATCTGGCCCGCCCGGCGGCCTGGTTCGCCGCCGGGCTGCTGGCGCCCGAGGTATGGGGACGCTTCCTCGGTACGTATACGGGAGCCGGGGGACCGGCCGTCGACCCGGCGGACCCGTGGGCCCGGCTGGACGTCCCGGCCCGGGCGCTCACCGTGCAGAGCGCGGCGCTCGCCCTGGTCCGGGCGGCCCGGGAGGAGCGGGAACCCGACGAGACGGATACGGCCGTTCTCGACGCCTGTGTCCGGATCGCCCGGCTGGTACCGGAGTTGTGACCCGGAAGCCCTCGTCGGGCGCCGCCGGGCCGACGTAGGGTGCTGCTGCGGCCGGGCACCTCAACCGGGCCGCACGGAACGACAGGCGAGGAGCTGAGCCCGACGATGCAGTGTCCCAAGTGCCACGCGCTGATGCAGACGTACAACCGCAGTGGTGTCCAGATCGAGCAGTGCGGCGGCTGCCGGGGGATATTCCTCGACTACGGCGAGCTGGAGTCGCTGACCCGGCTGGAATCGCAGTGGGTTCAGCAGGCACCGCCGCCGCCCGCTCCGCCCGCCGCCTACCCCGCGGCCCACGCGCCCGCCTGGGGCGCCCCGCAGCACGGTGGTCACCACGGCGGCCATCACGGCCAGCACGGTCAGCACGGCCACCGCCGGGGCTTCGGCCGGATGCTCTTCTCCTCCTGACTCCGTCTCCGGGCGCGGCCACCGGCACGGCCGGGACCCCGGGCCCCGGGAACGACGGAACCCCGGTCACCGAAAAGGCGACCGGGGTTCCGGAGGTGTGCGCGATACTGGGATTGAACCAGTGACCTCTTCCGTGTCAGGGAAGCGCTCTCCCGCTGAGCTAATCGCGCGGGAACCGACCGGGAGGACGAGCCCGCCGGAAGGCGTACAGGGCCGTGCGGCCCGCGTGCGCGATACTGGGATTGAACCAGTGACCTCTTCCGTGTCAGGGAAGCGCTCTCCCGCTGAGCTAATCGCGCGGGGGATCCCGAAGGATCCGGTGGACGATACTGGGATTGAACCAGTGACCTCTTCCGTGTCAGGGAAGCGCTCTCCCGCTGAGCTAATCGTCCTTGGAGGTGGAGACGGGATTTGAACCCGTGTAGACGGCTTTGCAGGCCGTTGCCTCGCCTCTCGGCCACTCCACCCGGAGTGCGGGGGCTCGGGAAGATCCCCCAACATCGAGCGGACGACGAGATTCGAACTCGCGACCCTCACCTTGGCAAGGTGATGCTCTACCAACTGAGCCACGTCCGCCTGTCGTTTCCGATCCGCTTCCGCGTCCCGGCGACGTGTTGAACTCTAGCGGATTCCCGGGCCAGCACAAAAACGCGTTTCCGCAGCGTGCTGACGTGTGTTCGCCCCGCAGTCGTCCGGAGGCCGTCCGCGGTACGCCGCCGGGGCGGCTTCCGGGGCGGCGCCGGTTCCGGACGGCGGCCGGCGCCTCGGCAGTCCCGGACCCCATCCGCCCCGGTCATAGACTCGACACCGTGCACCACCACCCTCCGCTCGCCCGATTCGGGCATCTGATCGCCACCGGTCTGCGGGACGTCACCCACGATCCCGGGGCCCTGGACTCCGCGGGCTTCTGGGCCGTCTCCGCGGACTTCGAGGGCCGGATCACCTGTGCCCGGTTCGCGGACGTCCGGACCGGACCGGTGCCGCCGCCCGTCCCCGGCCGCTGGCGCGGGCCGGACGCGGCCGACTGGACCTCGTCCCTCGGCCGCGACGCCTACACCGCGGGTGTCCGCCGGATCCGGGAACACATCGCGGCGGGCGAGGTCTACCAGGCGAACCTCTGCCGGGTGCTCTCAGCTCCGCTGCCGGAGCGGGGGGAGCGGGCCGATGTCGACGCGCTCACCGCCTTGCTCGCCCTGGGCAACCCCGCCCCCTACGCAGGAACGATTCGCCTGCCCGGTCACGGGGTGGAGATCGCCACCGCTTCGCCCGAGCTGTATCTCCGCCGCTCCGGGACCACTGTCGAGTCCGGGCCGATCAAGGGCACCGGCCGGACGGCGGCCGATCTGCTGGAGAAGGACCACGCCGAGAATGTGATGATCGTCGACCTGGTCCGCAACGACCTGGGCCGGGTCTGCGCCACCGGCTCGGTCACGGTGCCCGAGCTGTGCGCCGTCGAACCCCACCCCGGACTGGTCCACCTGGTCTCGACCGTCCGCGGCGAGCTGCGGACCGGAAGCGGCTGGCGCGACCTCCTCGACGCCACCTTCCCGCCCGGCTCCGTCACCGGCGCGCCCAAGTCCAGCGCCCTGCGGATCATCGAGGCGCTGGAGACCGCGGACCGGGGGCCGTACTGCGGCGGCATCGGCTGGGTCGACGCCGACCGGGGCCGGGCCGAGCTGGCCGTGGGCATCCGCACCTTCTGGATCGACCGGGCCGACCAGGACCGCCCCCTGCTGCGGTTCGGCACCGGCGCCGGGATCACCTGGGGCTCCGACCCCGACCGCGAATGGGCGGAGACCGAGCTGAAGGCCCGCAGACTGCTCGCGATAGCGTCGGGCGACGATGGTGCGGCAGCACCGGCGGGGGGAGCCGGGAATCCGGCCCCGGCCGCCCTGAACGCGGAAGGACGGTATTGATGAAGCTGTGGGTGGACGGCGCGCTGAGGGACGCCGGAGAGGCCAGGATCTCCGTACTCGACCACGGTCTCACCGTCGGCGACGGGGTCTTCGAGACGGCCAAGGCCGAGCACGGGCGGGCCTTCGCCCTCACCCTCCACCTCGAACGCCTCACCCGCTCCGCCCGCGGACTGGGCCTGCCCGACCCGGACCACGACGAGATCCGGCACGCCTGCGCGGCCGTCCTCGACGCCAACCCGGTCGACCTGGGACGGCTGCGGATCACCTACACCGGCGGGATCTCCCCGCTCGGCTCCGACCGGGGCACCGCGGGACCGACCCTGGTGGTCGCCCTCGGCGCCGCCGCCCGCCGCCCCGACACCACCGCCGCGATCACCGTCCCCTGGGTCCGCAACGAGCGCGGCGCGCTCACCGGACTCAAGTCCACCTCGTACGCCGAGAACGTCGTCGCCCTCGCCCGGGCCGCCGAGCACGGCGCGTCCGAGGCGCTCTTCGCCAATACGAGGGGGCTCCTCTGCGAGGGCACCGGGTCCAATGTCTTCGTCGTGGTCGGCGGTGAGCTGCTGACCCCGCCGATCTCCTCCGGCGCGCTCGCGGGCATCACCCGCGCGCTGACGGTGGAGTGGACCGGGGCCACCGAGACCGATCTGCCGTTCGACGTACTGGAGCGGGCCGACGAGATCTTCCTGACCTCCAGCCTCCGCGATGTGCAGGCCGTCCACCGGATCGACGGCCGCGAGCTGCCCGGCGCCCCTGGCCCGGTCACCGCCAAGGCCGTGCGGATCTTCGAGGAGCGCGCGGCGGCCGACCCCGATCCCCGGCTTCCTTGACGCGAGAACCGGTGCGGGACCGTCCCCGGGATGGGTAGAACCACCCGGTGACGACGACCCTGCGGCCGACCGGGCCGCCACGCGAAGAGACCGGCGGCGCCCGTGCGCGCGACTACGACATCTGCGTCAACGGGCGCCGCGTCGGCGGTGTCGAGATCGCGACCCTGCCGGGCGCCGGACCCCGGACCGGCACCCTCCGGGCGCTCCATGTGGACCCCGCCGACCGGCGGCGGGGCCGGGGCACCGTGGCCGCGCTCGCCGCCGAGGAGGTACTGCGCGGCTGGGGCTGCGACACGGTCCGGGTCTCCGTACCGCCGGCCGCCGCCGAGGCGGTCCGGCTGGTCACCGCCCTCGGCTACACCGAGGACGGACCGCCGCGGTCCGGCGCCGGGGAGACCGGGGCCCTCTGGAGCAAACCCCTGCTGTGACGGGTGCGCCGGAGAACCGCGGGGGTCTATCCCGCGAGCAGCCGGTCGGCGATCTCCTCGATCCGGGCCCGCAGCCCCTCCTGGCTCTTGCCGCCGTCCAGCCGCTCGCCCCCGACGAGATACGTCGGGGTGCCGGTCACCCCGATCGCCTTGCCCTCGGCCTGGTCGGCGTCGACGGCCAGGATGTGCCGTCCGTCGATCAGCGCCGTGTCGAACTCGTCGGCGTCGAGGCCCAGTTCCCGGGCGGTCGCCAGCAGGAACTCCTCACCGCGCCGGCTCAGCCCGTCCACCCCGGCGAGCACGGCCCCGGCGTACTCCCAGCCGCGTCCCTGGACCGCCGCCTCCTCGGCGGCCTGCGCGGCGGCGAAGGCGTACTTGTGCTTCTCCAGCGGGAAGTGGCGCAGCCGTACCTCCAGCCGGTCGCCGTACCGCTCCCGCAGGGCCCGCAGATCGTCGAGGGCGGTCAGACAGTCGGGGCACTGCAGTTCGCACCATACGTCGAGGACGACGGGGACGACGGGGGCGGGCGGGACGGCGGACGGCGCGGGAACGGAGGAGGGTGTGGAGTCGTTCATACGGTGAGTCTCCCAGCCGGGCCGCCCGGCCCGGGTGAGGCCCCGCCCCTGGGACGATCCCGTCCCGGAGATCTCCCTGAGACCGGCCCGTCCCCGTGGCCCCGGCGCCGTCCGCCGGTGCAGGATGGAAGGGACACAACCGGCGAGCCCGGCGGATCGCCGCCGCGCGGCCCGGTCGGGTCGGCATGGCAGCGGTTGTTCGTTGCGCAGTGTGGAAGCCAGATGGACGGGCGCCGGTACCCGGCGCCGAACCGAGCAGGAGGACCGGATGATTGCCGAGACCATATGTTCCGCGGTGGCCGCGGCGGGCCTGGGCATCGCCGGGGTGACGGCGTACCGCAGGCGTTTTCTGACGGCCGCGCGGATCGCCGCGTACTCCCTGATCCCGCTCGGTCTGGTGCTCACCGGCGCGGTCGCCTGGGCGGTCGACACGGCCTTCAGCCCCACGGCATGGATCGGTTTCGGGCTGCTCGGCGGGGCGTGGGCGATGTTCATGGGCATCCGGGGTGTGGAGCGGCGCAAGGGTCTGCCCGGCCGTAAGGAGCGCCGGGCGGCGAAGGCGGCGGCCCGGCGGGACGCCGTGGCGCCCGCCGCCTCGGCCCCGTCGCTCGGCGCCGGACAGGCCCGGCCGGGGAAGCGGCCGAAGCCGGCCGGAGCCGCGGGCGCCGGCAAGTCGTCCGGCGGGGGCGCGGGCGAGGACTTCAGCGATATCGAGGCGATCCTCAAGAAGCACGGCATCTGACGGCCCGCCGAGGCGCCGTTTCTGTACCGGTCGGTCGGAACTTCTCAAGGGGTGAGACGACGGGGTGGGATGTGATGAACTCCCGCCCCCACTATGTGTGTTGAGCGATCAAGGGGCCGCGCTCTGCGTCATCATCACCCCGAGATGCTCGATACCTCGCGGGGGAATCCCGTACCGACACCAGAGCCGCAGCAGCCGCAGCCGCAGGAGCCCCGGGGCTGTCTCTTCGCGCTCTCCCAGCCGCCGCTGATGATCTTCCTGACGGTGATCGGCGTGCTGTTGCTGATGGCCGCCGTCCATGATCTGTTCCTGTTGTGAGCGCCTGCCCGGGGGCCGCGGGTGCCGGTGGTCTGCCGTCGGAACCGGAACCGGAACCGGAACGGGAACCGGACTCGTACCGCGCCCGCGTGAACGGTCTCCGCGCGGCCGGGTCCGCTCAGCCCGCCGCTTCCTTGCGGCGGGCCCGGTAGGCGGCCACATGGAGCCGGTTGCCGCAGGTCCGGCTGTCGCAGTAGCGGCGGGAGCGATTGCGGGACAGATCGACGAAGGCCCGGCCGCAGTCCGGCGCCTCGCAGCGCCGCAGCCGTTCCTGCTCGCCCGCGACGACGATGAAGGCGAGGGCCATCCCGCCGTCCGCCGCCAGATGGTCGGCCACCGACGCGCCCGGCGCGAAGTAGTGGACGTGCCAGTCGTAGCCGTCGTGGTCGGTCAGCTGGGGAGTGGTGCCCGCCTCGGCGACCAGATCGTTCACCAGCTCCGCCGCGGCTCTCCGCTCGGAGGCGGCGAAGATCTCCGCGAACCGGTCCCGGACCCGGCGGACGGCGTGCAGATCGCGGCCGCCCAGCTCGCCCACGTCACTGATGGAGTGCGCCTGTACGAAGGTGTCGAGGGCGGCCACGTCCACCAGCCCCTCCTCGGTGACCCCGGCGCCGTGATCGTCCTGCGGCGCCGTGTTCACCAGGTCCACCACCATGTCGAGGGCGAATCTGGTGTCGTGAGGGATCAGCACGATGCGCTCCATGGCCTGCCGCGGGCCGGTGCCCGCCGAATTCCGGTGCACTCTAGCGGTTCGCCCCGGAACGCAGCGGTGCCGTCACCGCGCGGACGCGGTGACGGCACCGGTGTGTCACATATGGGGGGGTCCGCTCGGCGCCGTCTCCCCGAGTAGGACGGCGCCGGGCGGGTCCCGGCCTGCCTCAGCTCTCGGCCAGGATGTGGGACAGTTCCGTGTCGAGATCGAAGTGGCGATGCTCGGTACCCGGTGGCACCGCGGCGTCGGTCCGCTTCAGGAACGATTCCAGGGCCCGGGCCGGGGCCTCCAGCAGGGCTTCGCCCTCCGGAGAGCTCAGCGCGATGCAGACGACGCCCTGACCGTGACTGCGGGACGGCCAGACCCGGACGTCGCCGGTGCCGGTGGGCCGGTGCAGCCCCTCGGCGAGCAGATCGCGGGCGAAGACCCATTCGACCGTCTCTTCGGCTCCGGTGTGGAAGGTGGCATGCACGGCATAGGGATCGGCCGTGTCGTACCGCAGGCCCGCGGGTACAGGCAGTGATGACTCGCTCGACACAACGAGGCGCAGGTGCAGCTCGCAGCTGACCGTGGTGTTCATAAGCGCCAGGGCCTTTCGCTCAGTGTGCGCTCGGGGATTCGCACGTCGGCGAAATCGACATGCCACCTACGGTGTCGTTGTAAACCCCTCTGACCGTTTTGTGATCCTTCATGTCGCTCGTACGGCCCTGCATTACTTTGCGTTATACGTCCAATCCGGTGAACCGGGAAGGTGATCCGGTACGTTTGAGTGCATGAAAACGGAGAGCGAGCGGGGGGAGAACCTGGTGACTCGGGACTCGGCTTCCGTGACGGGGGCGGCGGGGGCCGCCGACGGCGCGCCCGGTGCGGGCAAGGGCACGGAGGGGCAGCCGGAGCCGGTACTCGGCTCCAAGGCGCCGGCCTTCATCAAGCGGTCGAGGGCGCTCCATCTGAGCTGGCAGGTCGGGGTGTTCCTGGTCGGCCTGGCGGTCGTCGGCGCGGGCGTCGCGATGCTGGTCCTGCCCGGCCCCGGCTGGGTGGTGATCTTCGCAGGTATGGCGATCTGGGCGACCGAGTTCGTCTGGGCGCAGCTGGTGCTCCGCTGGACCAAGCGCAAGGTGAGCGAGGCGGCGCAGCGGGCCCTGGATCCCCGCGTCCGGCGGCGGAACATCATCCTCACCTCGATCGGTGTGGCCATCTGCGCCGTACTGGCCGGGATCTACCTCTGGAAGTTCGGCATCGTGATGCCGTGGAAGATCGACGCGTAGCGCCGCGCGGTCCCGGGCCGACGGGCCGCCCGGCCGGTGGGTGACCGCCGTCCGACCGGGTGGTCCGGAGCCCCTCTGACATGGGGTAATGTTGGCGACGCGTTCCCGGGCGATTAGCTCAGCGGGAGAGCGCTTCGTTCACACCGAAGAGGTCACTGGTTCGAACCCAGTATCGCCCACAACACCGGCCGGGGCCGGTCCGCGAGAATCCGCGGACCGGCCCCGGCCGCTTTCCGTTCCGGCCCCGGGAGCCCGGGACCGGAACGGACCATCGGGGCGCCTACCGCATGCGGTGGACCGTGTCGCGCAGCCGGCGGGCGTCGTGCAGCCGCTGCTCGTAAGTGGCGCCCGTGACCAGGAGCAGCAGACCCGCGAGCGCCGGCGGCAGCCAGCGGGGGAGTGCCCCCATGGCCTGCACCGCGTACGGCGCCAGCTCGCGGAGCGCGACCAGGGCCAGCACCGCCGCGCCGAGGATCAGCGGCGCCTGGAGGCGGCGGTGGGCGCCGGTGAGGGTGATCGCCAGGGCCGCCAGGCCCAGCAGCAGCGGCCGGGTCCAGCCCGGGTCGCCCCAGGCCGTGTGGAGGCTCGGCAGCAGGGTCGCGGCGAGTCCGGGGCCGTACGCCGCCCAGGACGAGGTCGCCGGGGTACGGCGCCGCAGCAGGACGCCGAGGGCGAGGGCCGGGACCGAGACCGGCAGCGTGTACGCCTCCGGGACCGTGATCTCCCAGGCGGCCAGCCGGACCCAGGTCGCCAGCAGGAACAGCGCCGCCGCCGTGCCCCCGGCCGGGAGCCGCCGCTCGGGGCGGAGCGCCGTGGCCGCCGCCAGCGACCCGGCGAGCCCCAGCAGTACGGAGATCATCGGCAGATCCCCCGACGCCAGCAGCAGCGCCACCGTCGTCACCAGCGCCGCCGTCGCCTCCAGCGGGACGGCCGGGGCCGCGGACCGGCGGGCGGCGACCGCGCACAGCGCCCCGGGCACCACCATCAGCAGCAGCCCCGACCAGGACGCCGACAGCTCCGCCGCCCGCGCCCCGGCCAGCAGCAGCCAGGAGCCGAACAGGGCCGCCGCGACCGCGTACCCGGTCCGTACCGCCACTCCCGCCCGGGCCGCGGCGGCCCCCGCCACCAGCGCCGCGACCACCGAGCCCAGGACCACGAAGGTCGCGGTCCGGTCGGCCGAGGCCAGCCCGCCGGCCGCCGCCGCGCCCAGCAGCCCGCAGACCGGCACCACCGGGCCCGTCACCGGCGACCGTACGAGGGCGCCCAGGGCCAGCGCCGCCAGGGTGAGCACCAGCCCGTAGCCGACGGCCGCCGGGTACGCCATCGACACGGCCGCCGGAACCGTGGCCAGCGCCGCCCACAGCAGCCCGGCCGCGACCCCCGGGGCGACGAGCCGCCCGGTCTCCCCGGCCTCCGGCGCCACGGTCGGCTCCGTCTCCGGCGCCTCCGTACGGGGCCGCTCGTCCGTCCACCGTCCGTACCGGGCCAGCGCCCCCGCCACCAGCAGCAGCGTCACCGGCGCCGCCGAGAAGAACACCACCGGAAGCTCCGTACCCACCGCCGCGTACGCGTCGTCCGGCGCGCCCCGCCACAACCCCGGCAGGGTCGTCACCGGTCCGGCCAGCGCCAGCACCGTCAGCGGCAGCGTCAGTACGAGCGCGCCGCCCAGGACCCCCGCCGCCGCCCCGCGCAGCCCCCGCGCCACGTCCGCGGGCAGCCGGGCCGGGACCGCGACGAACAGCACCGCCGCGATCAGCGCGTACGCGGTCACCGCCCAGCCGACCGGCACCGCTGCCCGTACCGGACCGCCCGCGGCGGCCGTCAGGGCGAGACCGGCGGCCACCGCCCCCGGCACCGCCGCCCGGGTCCCGGGACGGGCCGCGTACAGCGCCACCGCCGCCAGTACCGTCAGCCGCGCCCCCGGACCGAGCGCCGCGCCCGGCGACCCCGCCAGGGCCGAGGCGGCGACGCCGTCCGCCGCCGCCCAGCCGCCCGTCGCCACGGCGAAGGCGGCCGCCAGGGGCCGGACGACCGGGTGCGACAGCCGGACGGCGATCGCGACGTCGAACGCGGCGGTCGCCGTCAGGGCCGCCGTCACCAGCCCGCCGTCCGCCGCCGACGCCCAGAGCACCAGCGGCAGTTGGGCCGCCGCCACCGCCGCGGGCAGCGGCACCGCGAGACCGGGCAGCGCCCGGCCGTACGCCGCCCACGCCACCGCCAGCACGGCCGCCGCCGACCCCGTGTACCCGACCGGGTCGCCGCCGCCGAGCCCGATCTGCCGCAGGGCGTAGGCGTCCAGCACGGTCAGCACCAGCCCGAGCCCGGCCACCGCCTCGGCCGTGGCCGTCAGCCCGCGCCGCCGCAGCACGACCGGCAGCCCCAGCGCGGCCGTCGTCAGCACCGCGAGTACGGCACCCCGCCCGGCGATGCCCAGCGACCCCCAGCTGACCACCGTGAACGCGACGGCGGCGATCGCCAGCAGCGTCCCGCCGAGCGCCAGCAGCACATTCCGGGCACCGGGCCCGGAGACGTCCGCCACCGGCCCGGTGGGATCGGCGGGACGGGGTACGGACCAGCCACCGGTGCCCGCCGCCCGGGCCCGCGGCGCGGCGGGCCCGGAGATCCGCGAGATCAGCCAGGCACGCCGCAGCAGCAGCTGCCCGCGATGGGCTTCCAGCCGGGCCAGCTCGCGGTCGACGAGAACGAGTTCGTCGGCGGGCGGCAGCGGCGGTGAGGACGAGGTCATGCCCGGAGTCTGACCGGGGGCCCGGCGCCCGGCATCGGCCCGGCTACTCAGACGGGCCTGAGTAGTTCTGGGCGACCTGGGGCCGGTCAGTGCCCGGCGCCTCGGCTCTCCGGGACCCGCCCGGCGCCCTCAGGTCGTCTGCGGTCTGCCGACCGTGGGTGGCTTGTCGCGCAGTTCCGCCCCCTATGCCTTCGGCTATGGGGGGACCCCCAGCGCCTTGGCTCTCCCGGGCACCGTCCCACTGCCCGGGTCGCGCCCGGCGCCCTGATGTTGTCGGCGGTCTGCGGACAGCCGTGGCCGGTCGCGCAGTTCCCCGCGCCCCTAAATGCTCTCCCCGGCACCGCCCCTGAAAGGGTTCCCGGCCTTGGAGGGCCCGTCTCCCCGGAGGGACGGTCAGGAGGGCAACCAGGGGCGCGGGGAACTGCGCGACCAGCCCACGACGGCGTGCGGTCGAAACTCCTCCGGCGGAGGCACTGTCCCCTGCCCGGAGGGCGCTCGCGGGGCGCGGGCCGCCGACGACGTCGGGCCGCCGGGCGCGGCCCGGTCCGCCGGGGGAGGCCCACCGACAGGCCCGTACCTCGTGGCGCGCCCCGCCCGGCGGGGCACGGCGCAGACTGGACCCATGGACTGGTTCCGCTACCGCTTCCACTGCGTCTGGGACATCGACGCCCCGCCCGAAGCCGTCTTCGCGGCGCTCGCCCGGCCCGCGGACTACCCCCGCTGGTGGCCCCAGGTGCGGGCCGTCACCGATCTCGGGGACGGCCGGGGCTCGGCCCGGTTCCGGTCGCTGTTGCCGTACGAACTCGCCGTCACCGCCCGCGCGGTGCGCCGGGACCCGGAGTCCGGGGTGCTCCAGATCGACCTCCGCGGCGATCTGGAGGGATGGGCCCGCTGGACCGTCGGCCCGCGCGGCCCCGGGACCCGTGCCGTGTACGACCAGGAGGTGGAGATCCGGCGGCCCCTGATGCGGCGGCTGGCCGTGCCGTGCCGTCCCCTGTTCCGGGCCAACCACACCGTCATGATGCGCGCGGGCCGGGCCGGGCTCGGGCGCTATCTGGGGAGCGGGTTGTCGATTTGAAGGCGGGCGCCGGCTGCCTGTATCGTTCGGTGCGTTCCCGGGCGATTAGCTCAGTGGGAGAGCGCTTCGTTCACACCGAAGAGGTCACTGGTTCGAACCCAGTATCGCCCACCGGGAGAAGGCCGGTCCGTCGTCATGACGGACCGGCCTTTCCGTTTGCCGTCCAAGGCTCCGCGCGGGCCTCGGCGGGCAGTTCGGACCGGAGCGGCCAGGCCGGATCCACCGCCCGCTCCGTACCGGCGCGGGCGGACCAGGTCTCCATGCCGCGCGCCCCCGCCGCGTGCCACACCCCCTGGAGCGTATGCAACTCGGCCGCCGACAGGCGCTCCAGCCGGGCCGCGAACCGCCGCCCCACCGCCCGGGCCGGCTCCAGCGCCGCCACCGCGTCCGCCGCCGCCCCGGGCGGCCCGTCCGGCGCCACCCCGTACTGTCCGCAGAGATCGCCGAGCGCCCGGCCGCCCTTGCGGTAGCGGTCCAGATGCCGGTCCAGGACCAGCGGGTCCAGAACGCAGAGCGGGACGGTCTCCGGCGCCCGGGGGAGCGACGAGGCGCGGTGGCGGCGGAGTTCGCGGTCGAGCAGCGTCAGAGCGAACGGCGCGTTCACCACCACCAGCGGCCGGGCCGCCGCGCACCGGCGGACCAGGGCCCGCGCGATCTCCTCCACCACCGGTGCGGGCCACCGGCCCTGGCCCCGGGGCCGGTCACCGGGCGGGACCGGCACCCCCGGATCGACCGGCCGGCGGACCACCTCGGGACGCGCCCCGGGCGACTGCCGCATCACCAGGGCGGCGGCCGCGATCCGGTCCCGCTCGGCGTCCGGCCCGGTCGTCTCCGCGGTGAAGGCGGCCAGCGGGCCGTCGAACCAGCACGCCATGCCGAACTCCTCGCACCCGTACGGCGAACGGCACTTCCTCCGCCGCATCGGTGATCCCGGCCCCTCCGCCGCGTACGCGAGCCGTCGGCAACCCGCGGGGCGGGAACGATTCCTGGCGGTCCGTCACCGCGGCCGGGGCACCGGAGCCCCCACGGCCCGGCCCCCCGGGGCTCCGGCCGGAGCTGCCCCGCCCTGCCGTCGGCGGCGTCACCGGGGTCCGCCGGGCGCCGCCGTCCGGCCGCGCCCGGCGACCCGGCGCGGGCCGGGCCACCGGGGTCGATCTGCTCGACGCCCTCGCCGTCCCCGCTCCGGCATGCCGACGCCGCGCCCACGGCATCCCCGCCGTCCCGGCGGACCGGCCCCGCCCCGCCCCGGCCGGGGCCGGGGACAGGCGGCCCCGCCCGGCCCCCCGCCGCTCAGAGCCGTACGTCCCGCCCCGGCCGCCGGGCAACCGTTTCGCGGCCGGGGCCCCCGGCTCGGTACGATTCAGGGGCGCCCGGTGTCCGCCGGCGCGCCGCATTCCGCAGTCAGGAGAGACCGGTGTCAGACGTCCGTGTGATCATCCAACGCGATTCCGAGCGGGACGAGCGCGTGGTGACTACGGGCACGACGGGCGCCGACCTCTTCGCCGGTGAGCGTTCCGTGATCGCCGTCCGGGTCGCCGGCGAGCTGAAGGACCTGGCGTACGAGCCCGCCGACGGCGAGACCGTCGAGCCGGTCGAGATCTCCTCCCCGGACGGTCTCGACATCCTGCGCCACTCCACCGCCCATGTCATGGCCCAGGCCGTGCAGGAGCTCTTCCCCGAGGCCAAGCTCGGGATCGGTCCGCCGGTCAAGGACGGCTTCTACTACGACTTCGATGTCGAGAAGCCGTTCACGCCCGAGGATCTCAAGGCCGTCGAGAAGAAGATGCAGGAGATCCAGAAGCGCGGCCAGCGCTTCGCCCGCCGGGTGGTGACCGACGAGGCCGCCCGTGAGGAGCTGGCCGGGGAGCCGTACAAGCTGGAACTGATCGGGCTCAAGGGCTCCGCCTCCAGCGACGACGGCGCGGACGTCGAGGTCGGCGCCGGTGAGCTGACCATCTACGACAACCTCGACGCCAAGACCGGCGAGCTGTGCTGGAAGGACCTCTGCCGGGGCCCCCACCTGCCCAGCACCCGCGCCATCCCGGCGTTCAAGCTGATGCGCAACGCCGCCGCCTACTGGCGGGGCAGCGAGAAGAACCCGATGCTCCAGCGCATCTACGGCACCGCCTGGCCGACCAAGGACGAGCTGAAGGCGCATCTCGACTTCCTCGCCGAGGCCGAGAAGCGCGACCACCGCAGGCTGGGCTCCGAGCTGGACCTGTTCTCCGTACCCGACGAGATCGGCTCCGGCCTCGCCGTCTTCCACCCGCGCGGCGGCATCGTCCGCCGGGTGATGGAGGACTACTCCCGCAAGCGGCACGAGGAGGAGGGGTACGAGTTCGTCTACACCCCGCACGCCACCAAGGGCGCCCTCTTCGAGAAGAGCGGCCACCTCGACTGGTACGCCGAGGGCATGTACCCCCCCATGCAGCTCGACGGGGGTACGGACTACTACCTCAAGCCGATGAACTGCCCGATGCACAACCTGATCTTCGACGCGCGGGGCCGCTCCTACCGCGAACTGCCGCTGCGGCTGTTCGAGTTCGGCACGGTCTACCGGTACGAGAAGTCGGGCGTCGTACACGGTCTGACCCGGGCCCGCGGCTTCACCCAGGACGACGCGCACATCTACTGCACCCGTGAGCAGATGGCCGAGGAGCTGGACCGCACCCTCACCTTCGTCCTCAACCTGCTCCGCGACTACGGTCTGACCGACTTCTATCTGGAGCTGTCCACCAAGGACCCGGAGAAGTACGTCGGCTCCGACGAGACCTGGGAGGAGGCCACCGAGGTCCTCCGCCGGGTCGCCGAGCAGCAGGGCCTCCCACTCACCCCCGACCCGGGCGGCGCCGCCTTCTACGGCCCGAAGATCTCCGTCCAGGCCCGGGACGCCATCGGCCGGACCTGGCAGATGTCGACCATCCAGCTCGACTTCAACCTGCCCGAGCGGTTCAACCTGGAGTACACCGCCCCCGACGGCTCCCGGCAGCGGCCCGTCATGATCCACCGCGCGCTGTTCGGCTCCATCGAGCGGTTCTTCGCGGTCCTGCTGGAGCACTACGCGGGCGCCATGCCGCCGTGGCTGGCCCCGGTCCAGGCCGTCGGCATCCCGATCGGCGACACGCATGTGGAGTACCTCCAGGGGTTCGCCGCCGACGCCAAGAAGCTCGGCCTGCGGGTCGAGGTCGACGCCTCGTCCGACCGGATGCAGAAGAAGATCCGCAACCACCAGAAGCTGAAGGTCCCGTTCATGATCATCGTCGGTGACGACGACATGAACGCCGGCACGGTCTCCTTCCGCTACCGCGACGGCTCCCAGGAGAACGGCGTTCCGCGCGAGGACGCCCTGCGGAAGCTGGCCCGGGTCGTCGCCGAGCGCGTCCAGGTCTGACCGGCGAGAACGCTCTAACCGAGGCCCCCGGGGGATGATCCCCCCGGGGGTTCCTCGTCCTGGTCCAGCCGGAAGCTCTGGATCAGCCAGGACGAGAACGAACCCGTCACCGCGCCCAGCAGGGCGAGCCCCCCGGCCATCATGAACGAGGCGATCGTCCGCCCCTTGGGCGTCACCGGGGTCACGTCCCCGTACCCGACCGTGGTCAGGGTGGAGCAGGTCCACCACACGGCGTCCCCGAAGGTCAGGATCGTCGCCCCGGGCGCGTACCGCTCCGCCGAGTAGACCGTCAGCGCGCCCGCGAAACCGAGCAGCGCCGCCGTCATGCCCGCGTACGCCATCACCCGGGCGTAGAGGGAGAGCCGGGCGTGCTCATGGCGGTGCTGTACGGACCCGTAGATCTCCACGATCCGCAGGGGGCGCAGCAGCGGCAGCGCCACCACGATCGCGTCCAGCAGATGCGTACGGACGAAGGAGAGCCCCCGGCCGCTGATCCACCAGCGGACCGCGAAGTCCACCACGAACATCGCCCAGGTCGAATAGGTGATCACCAGCAGGGCGTCCCGCCAGGCCCCGGGCAGATCGTCGTCGAGGACCCGGACCGCGTAGCAGCCCAGGAAGACCGTGGAGGCGAGGAAGAGGGGCACTTCCGTACGGCGGCGCCAGCGCCACATCCGCTCCTCGCGGCTCTCGGGCGGTTCGGGGCGCTCATGGGCGGGCTGCTGGCCGCCGGGGCTCGGGGCACTCACCCGACCAGGATCGCGGGACGGGCGGGACCGCCCCCGGCGACACGCGGCGCACGGCCCACGCCATATGCTGCACAGCATGACGAACGAGCCGGAGCAGCAGATCGGGGTGGGAACGCCGGACGCGTTCCAGCGCTTGTGGACGCCGCACCGGATGGCGTACATCCAGGGCGAGAACAAGCCCACCGGGCCCGAGGCCGGCGACGGCTGCCCCTTCTGCGCCATTCCGGCCAAGTCCGACGAGGACGGGCTGGTGATCGCCCGGGGCGAAGCCGTCTACGCGGTGCTCAACCTCTATCCGTACAACGGCGGACATCTCATGGTCGTACCGTTCCGCCATGTCGCCGACTACACCGAGCTGGACGACGCCGAGACCGCCGAGCTGGCGCTCTTCACCAAGCGGGCGATGACGGCGCTGCGGACCGCGTCGGGCGCCCACGGCTTCAATATCGGAATGAACCAGGGCGCCGCCGCCGGGGCCGGGATCGCCGCCCATCTGCACCAGCACATCGTGCCCCGCTGGGGCGGGGACACCAACTTCATGCCGGTCGTCGGCCATACGAAGGTCCTGCCGCAGCTGCTCGCCGACACCCGGGCGATGCTGGCGGACGTCTGGCCGGTCTGAGCCGGTCCCCGGTCCGCCGCGAGCGGACGGTGGAAGGGCGTGACATGCGGCGGGGGTGGACGATCCATGTCGTACGGCCGCCGGGGCGGGACGCCGCGGATACAGCGGGTGCCGTCGGTGAGGGCGGGGCCGGGGAGCCGGTCG
>NZ_JBEYIS010000075.1:0-30423 GCF_040635975.1 Streptomyces sp. NPDC006798 | reverse complement strand
GGTACGCCCCCTGGGCTCCGCCCGGGAGGTGCCCCCACCCGCGCCGCCAGGCGCAGGGGGCCGTAGGCGACCGACGACAACGCGGCGAGGCGCGGCACCAGGGCACGCGAGCCCAGCAAGATCCGTCAGACACGCCCCTAGGGCGTGTCCCGTCATCCCCGGCGGGCGCACGGCGACAGCTACGGCACTTCGCCGCGTTGTTGAATCGTCCGAATACGCCCAGTATGAGGACGACTCCCCGCCGTGCGACGCACCGCATCTGACGCCGTGCGCTGATCCGCCGCGGATGACGGGGCAGCCCTCAGGCCGGGGGCGTGGCGCCGTCCAGGACCGCGAGCAGCCGGTCGACATGGGCGGGCGTGTTGTAGAGATGGAACGAGGCCCGCAGATTCCCGGCCCGGGCGGACGTCACGACCCCGGCGGCGGCCAGCTCCGGCACCCGGTCCGCGAGTCCGGGTACGGCGACGATCGCGGACTCCCCCGGCAGCGGCGCGTACCCCCGCTCGGCCAGCCCTTCCCGCAGCCGCCCGGCCAGCGCCGTCACCCGCCGGAACACCGCGTCCGCCCCGGCCTCCTCCAGGACCGCGAGGGATCCGGCGGCGGCGTGGAAGGTCAGATAGGCCGGTGACTCGTCGAACCGCCGCGCGGTGGTGGCGAGCCCGGCCGGAGGTCCGTAGAGCGCTCCGTCCACCGTGGCGAATACCCCCGGGAACAGCGGCTCCAGGGTCCCCCGCGACTCTTCCGTGACGGTCAGGAACGACAGCCCGCGCGGCGCGAGCAGGAACTTGTACGCCACGGTGACCGTGTAGTCCCACTCCCCCGCGCGCCACGGCAGCCAGCCCGCCGACTGGCTCGCGTCCAGCAGGGTCCGCGCACCGTGCGCGGCCGCCGCCGCCCGCACCGCCGCGAGATCCGCGACCCGGCCGTCGGCGGACTGCGCGGCGGAGAACGCGACCAGGGCCGTACCGGGACGGATCGCCTCCGCGAGACCTTCCAGCGGTACGAAACGGGTCTTGAGGTCGCCGCGCACGGCGAAGGGCGCGATCACCGAGGCGAACTCCCCCTCGGGAAAGAGGACCTCCGCGCCCGGCGGCAGCGATCTGGCCACCAGCCCGACGGCCGTCGAGAGGGACCCGCCGACGGCCACCCGGTCGGCGTCCGTCCCCGCGAGCCGGGCGAAAGCGGCGCGTACGGCGGTCACGGTCCCGTACTCCCCGGCACCGCCCGGCCGCCCGGCCGCCAGCTCGTCGGTCAGCGCCCGCACGGCGGTGACGGCACGGTGCGGCAGAACGCCGCAGGAGGAGGTGTTGAGATACGTCGTACGCAGCCCGAACTCGCTCCGGACAAGATTCTCCATCCGCCCACCCTGCGGCGCCGTTCCCCGGAGGTCAACCCGGTGCGGCCCGTCACCCCTCCCGGGCGCCCCGGCCCTCCGGGTGAGCGCCACAACCCGGCCTGCGCCCGGCGACCGACCCTTGTACGCGGTCTGCGGACCGCCTGTGGCTTGTCGCGCAGTTCCCCGCGCCCCTGGTTGCCCTCCTCGCCGTCATTGGTAAGAGGCGGCCCCCTCACCGGGGGCGGTGCCCTCTTCAGGCACGGTGCTGGGGAGAGCATTCAGGGGCGCGGGGAACTGCGCGAGCAACCCACGACGGTCCGCATACCGCGAACAACATCAGGCCGCCGGGCGCTGCCCGGAGAGGCGTGACCCCGCCCGGGAGGGGCTACCGCGCGGACCACGCCCGTTCCAGCGCCTGGGTGAAGAGCTCGACCGGCTGCGCGCCCGAGACTCCGTAGCGCTGGTCGAAGACGAAGAAGGGGACCCCTCGCGCGCCCAGCTCCGCCGCGTCCCGTTCGTCCGCGCGGACCTCGTCCGCGTAGGCCGAGCGGTCGGCGACCACCGCGCGTACCTCCGTCTCGTCCAGTCCGGCCTCGACGGCGACGCCGATCAGGACCTCGTCGTCGTAGACGGACCGCTCGTCGGCGAAGTTGACCCGGTAGACCAGGTCCAGCAGCGCGCTCTGGCGGCCCCTGGCCTTCGCCAGGTGGAGCACCCGGTGGATGTCGAAGCTGTTGCCGTGGTCGCGGTGCGCGGTGTCGTACGGCAGCCCGTCGGCGCGGGCGGTGGCGGCGATCTGCTCCTCCATGCCGCGCGCCTCGTCCTCCGTACGCCCGTACTTCTCGCTCAGGATCTCGACCACCGGAACGGTCTCCCCCTTGGGCCGGTCGGGGTCGAGCTCGAACGACCGGTGCACCACCTCGACCTCGTCGCGGCCGGCGAACTCCGCCAGCCCCCGCTCGAAGCGTGCCTTCCCGATGTAACACCAGGGACAGGCGATATCGCTCCAGATCTCGACGCGCATCACGACCGTCTCCCCGCCTCTCTCTCGCCGTCCGACTTCTCGGTTCTTCGGCTCTTCGGCACTTCCGCTCTTCGGCTCGGCTCAACATCCCCCGGGCCCGGCGCATTCCCGTCCGGCCCCGCGAGCCGCCGCGCGGCCCCACCCCGCGCCCCTGCCGCGCGGCGGCACCCCGCGGCCCCTCGCGTCGGCCGCCGCCCGGCCGTTCGTACTGGTCGGGGGCATGGCAGAGTCTGCCCTCATGGGACGACGGGGGATCTTCGGGCGCCGGGCCAGGGCGCGCTGGCTGCATCTGATACTGGGCGGCGCCCTGTTCATGCCGTTCTGGCTTCTTTCGTCGGTGATCTGGTCGCCGGTCGTCACGTCCGGCGGGCTGTTCGGCTCCTCGGTCTCCGCCCAGTTCACCGCGTATGCGCTGGGCCTGCCGCTGACCGCGGTCGTAGGTCTGGCGGCCCCGGTCAGGCCCCTGTCGGTGGCCGCCGCGCGGGGCCTGTGCGGGCTGCCGGACGAGTCGTTCGCGGAGGGTCCCGCGCGGTCCCGGGCCGCCCGGACCCGGTCGGCGGGCTGGTTCTTCCTGCATACCGGGCTCGGCGCGCTGATCAGCGGGGCGACGCTCGCCCTGCCGCCGTTCGCGGTGGCGGTGATCCTGGTGCCGTTCTTCCCGGGCCTGCGGTCCGCGATGCGGGTCCCGGACTATCCGGTGGTGGCGCTCGCCCTCTTCCCGGTGGCGGGCGCGGCCATGCTGGTCGCCCTGGCGGCCTGTGCGGCGGCTGCCGGATACGTACTGGCCAGGGCCGCCCCCGTACTGCTGGGCCCGACCCCGGCGGACCGGCTGGCGGTGGCCGAGCGGCGGGCCACGGAGCTGGCGGAACGCAACCGGATCGCGCGGGAGCTGCACGATTCGGTGGGGCACGCGCTGAGCGCCGTGACGCTCCAGGCGGGTGCCGCGCGGCGGCTGCTGGACCGCGATCCGCAGTTCGTCCGGGAGGCCCTGGCGGATATCGAGGAGACCGCCCGCCGGACGGTGGGCGAGCTGGACGCGGTCCTCGGGCTGCTGCGCGACGACGGCCCCCCCGGCGGCGACGGCCCCGGCGGCCCGACACTGGCCGATCTGGACGGGCTGCTGAGCCGGGGCGGCGTCCCGGTGACGGTGGAGCGCTCGGGCGACTGCGGCACCGTACCGGTACCGGTGTCCCGGGAGGCGTACCGGATCGTCCAGGAGGGTTTGAGCAATGTCCTGCGGCACGCCGGGCCGGTCCCGGTGTCCCTGACCATCGCCGTACAAGAAGAGGAGCTGGAGATCACGATGGAGAATCCGCTGCCGGACCGGCGTCCGGTGGTCCGCCCCGGCGGGGGCCGCGGGCTGCGCGGCGTCACCGAGCGGGCCGTGCTGCTGGGCGGGGTGTCCGAGGCGGGCGCCCGGGAGGCCGAGGGGGTGTGGCGGCTGTACGCGGCGCTGCCCCTGGCCGCCCGGCGCGGCGAGCGGATCGGGGAGGGCGGCCGGTGAGCGGCGAAGTGACGGGCCCGGCGGCGGACACCGGCGCGGGCACGGGCGAAGGTGCCCCCGCGCCGATCCGGATCGTCGTCGCCGACGACGAGCGCATGGTCCGGACGGCCCTGCGGGCGATCCTCTCGGCCGAACCGGATCTCGCTGTGATCGGCGAGGCCGTGGACGGCGCCGAGGCGGTGTCGGTCGTCCGGGAGCTGGCCCCCGACGTGGTGCTGATGGACGTCCGGATGCCCGGGATCGACGGCATCCGGGCCACCGAGCGGATCCTCGCCGACGCGCCTGGGACGGGCGGAACGCCGCGGATCCTGGTGGTGACGACGTTCGAGAACGACGCCTATGTGTACGACGCGCTGCGCGCGGGCGCCGCCGGCTTTCTGCTGAAGCGCGCGGCGGCGGAGGACCTGGTGGCGGCGGTCCGGCTGGTGGCCCGGAGCGATTCGCTGCTCTTCCCGTCGGCGCTCCGGTCGCTGGCCGCCTCGTACGGCGGCCCGGCGGCCGGTTCGCCGCCGCCGTGGGCGGCCCGGCTGACCGAGCGGGAGGCGGACGTCCTGCGGCTGATGGCGACGGGGCTGACCAACGCGGAGATCGCCGGGCGGATGGCGATCGGCCCGGCGACGGTGAAGACCCATGTGGCGTCGGTGCTGGCGAAGACGGGCACCCGGGACCGTACCCAGGCGGTGATCGCGGCGTACGAGTCGGGCTTCGTCTCGCCCCGCTGACGGTACGCGCGCACCGGGGTCCGGCCCGCTCCGCACCGGGCTCCGGGGCGCGACGGCCGGGCCCCGGACCACCGGGCCCGGCCCCCCGACATGTCCCGCGCCGGACTTCCGTCCCGGTCGGCGCCCCGCCCGGGACATGTCAGGGGGGAACCTTCGCGGGGGCGCCGGTCGTCTACCGGACGGGATGAACAAGACGATCAGACACACCGCCGTCTTCAGCCTGCTGCTGGTGCTCGCCCTGCTCCTCCGGGCCACCTGGGTACAGGCGTACGACGCGGAGGCACTCGCGGACAACGACCACAACCGGCGCCAGGTCATCGACCAGTACGCCCGGCCGCTGGGCGACATCGTGGTGGCCGGGACCCCGGTCACGGGCTCGAAGCGGAGCGGATCCGGGGATCTGGCCTATCAGCGGACCTACCCGGAGGGCGGTCTGTACGCGGCGGTCACCGGCTACAGCTCGCAGGCGTACGGCTCCACCCAGCTGGAGGGCATCCACAGCGGTGTCCTGGACGGCACCGACGACCGGCTGAAGGACCCGGTGGACGCGCTCACCAGAGCCCAGCAGGAGCCGGGTGATGTGCTGACGACCATCGATCCGGCGGTGCAGGAGGCCGCCTTCGGGGCTCTGGGCGACGCCAAGGGCGCGGCGGTGGCCGTGGAACCGGACACCGGCAGGATCCTCGGCCTGGTCAGCACCCCCTCGTACGACCCGTCGGCGATCGCCGGTACCACCGACGGCGAGGCGTGGCGGAAACTGCTGGACGATCCGGACAAGCCCCTGGTCAACCGGGCGCTGAGGCAGCCGCTGGCACCGGGCTCCACCTTCAAACTGGTGGTGGCCGCCGCCGCCCTGGAGAAGGGGCTGTACGGGTCGGTGGACGAGTCGACGGCCAGCCCGATGCCGTACACACTGCCGCTGACGACGAAGCCGCTGCCGAACGACATCGCGAACGCGCCCTGCGAGGACGCCTCCATCCGGACCGCCCTGCGCTGGTCGTGCAACAACGTCTTCGCGAAGATGGCCATCGACCTGGGCCAGGACGAGGTGCGGGCGATGGCCGAGAAGTTCGGCTTCAACTCGGAGCCGGAGGTCCCGGTCCGGGCGTACGAGAGCGTCTACCCGCAGGGGCTCGACGCGCCGCAGACGGGGCTGACCGGGATCGGCCAGTTCGATGTCACCGCCACCCCGCTCCAGATGGCGCTGGTCTCGGCGGCGATCGCCCATGACGGCGTCCTCAAGGCCCCGCACATGGTCTCCCAGGTCGTGGACTCGGAGGGCACGGTCCTCGACTCCTACGACGGCGGCAAGGGCGAGCGGATCCTCTCCGAGGAGACGGCCGGACAGCTGCGGGACGCGATGGTGACGGTGGTCGAGGACGGTACGGCGTCGAACGCCCGGGTCCCGGGTGTCGAGGTCGGCGGCAAGACGGGTACCGCGCAGCGGGGCGTCGACAACAGCGGCAAGCCGTACGCCTGGTTCACCTCCTACGGCACGGACCGCGACAGCGGGAAGCAGGTCGCGGTCGCCGTGGTGATCGAGGACGCGGGCGGCCCCCGTGCCGAGGTCAGCGGCAACGGTCAGGCGGCGCCGGTGGCTCAGAAGATCATGGCGGCCGCGCTGAAGTGACCCGCGGCGCCACGGCGGGGTAGGGCAGGGGGTTCCCCGTCCTACCCCGCTTTCCGTTCTCCGCCGGCGCCGGGATAGGGCGTATGCCCGATCCGCGAGGGGGTCCTTAGCGACCAGGCTGGTCCTGCGGGCGGCCCGGCGGCTGCTCCGGTGCCGGGTGGTGGCGGACGGGGGGTGCACGGATGGTGTGGGGCGCGGCGGCGGTACTGCGCGACCGGAACGCCCGGCTCTGTCTCGGCGGTGTCGTCGTCTCCGGCTTCGGCACGTCGGCGTTGTGGCTGGTCGCCGGGATCTGGGTGAAGGATCTGACCGGTTCCGACGCCCTCGCCGCGCTCACCGCCTTCACGATGTGGGCGCCGATGCTGATCGCCCCGCTGCTGGGCGCGGTCGCCGACCGGGTCCGCCGCCGACCGCTGCTGATCGCCCTCGATCTGGCGTCGGCCGCCCTGCTGCTGCCGCTGCTCCTGGTCGACTCGGCCGACCGGATATGGCTGCTCTTCACCGTCCTCGTGCTGTACGGCGTCTGCGGGGTGATCCACGACGCGGCCGAGACGGCGCTGGTGCCCTCGGTGGTCGGCGACCGGCTGCTGGGCGACTTCAACGGGCTGCGGCTCACCGCGAACGAGGGCACGAAGCTCCTGGCCCCGCTCTTGGCGGCCGGTCTCTTCGCCGCGTACGGCGGGGCTCCCGTCGTGCTCGCCGACATCGCCACGTTCCTGGCCGCCGCCTGGCTCTTCCTTCTGCTGCGGATCCGCGAACCGGGCCCGGCCCGGGCGCGCGGCGGCACCGCCGAGGGCCTGCGCGTGATCCGCCGCTCCCCCGCCGTCCGCCCCCTGATCCTCGCGGGCTCGGTGACGATGCTGCTCGCCGGGGTCAACGGCGCGCTGATCCACTCCGTCGCCGACTCCGTTCTCGACCGCTCCCCCGCCTTCGTCGGTGTCCTCTACGCGGCCCAGGGCGCGGGCTCGGTCCTGACCGGCCTGCTCACCGGCCCCCTGCTGCGCCGAATACCGGAACACCTCTTCGCGGCGGCCGGTACGGCGCTCTTCGCGATCGGCGCCGGGGCCCGCTCCCTGCCGTCCGACGCCGTGGCCCTGGCGGCGAGCACGGCCGTCGGCCTCGGCCTGCCGTGCGTCCTGGTCGCGGCGATGACGGCGGTCCAGCGCCACACCCCCGAACGGTCCCTGGGCCGTACGGCGGCGACCGCGAGCACCCTCCTCTACGCCCCGAACGCGGTGGCCCTCGCCCTCGGCGCCGGACTGATCACGGTCCTGGACGTCCGGACGATCCTCCCGGTGGTGGGCGTCGCGGGACTGATCACGGCCCTGCTGCTGGCCCGGACCCCGGCCCGCCGTCCGGACCGGGGCACCGGCACACCCCGTCCCGTTACCTCCCGGTGTGCTCCCGGAGAGTGAAAGGCGGCGGCGGACGGAACCGGACGCGAGGGTAAGGGAACGGCAAAGCGGTCCCGGTCGTTACTTCTGGCATGACCGCAATGACCCCCGGCTCGAACATTCCACTGTCCGCCCCCCGCGTGGCGGTGGACGTCGCCGCGCCCGTGCGGCTCGACGTTTCGGGCCTGCTTCTCACCGCCGACGGCAAGGTGCGCTCCGACGCCGACTTCATCTTCTACAACCAGCCCTCGGGCCCCGGGGTGACCTATCGCTCCGGCGGCGGGGCCGCCCCGGACGCGATCGTGGTGGACACCGCCGCCGTACCGCCGGGGATCGAGAAGATCGTCGTCACGGCGAGCCCGGACGCGGCGGGTCAGACCTTCCAGGGCGTCGAGCCCACGGCGACCGTCCGCGACGGTGACAGCGGGGCGGCGCTGGCGACCTTCACACCGCCGCGACTGGGCGCGGAGACGGCGCTGGTCGTCATGGAGATCTACCGGCGCAACGGCGTGTGGAAGGTCCGTGCCGTGGGCCAGGGGTACGCCAACGGCCTGGCGGGGATCGCCACCGACTTCGGGGTCTCGGTGGACGAGGAGCCCGCCGCCCCGGCCCCGCAGGCTCCCGCCCCGCAGGCCCCGGCCGCCCCGGTGACGCCGCCGCCCGCGCCGCCCGCCCCGACCCGGGCGTACGCCAACTCCACCGCCCCGACCCAGCCCGGATTCACGCCTCCGGCAGTCGACCCCCGGACCGCCGCGGCACCGCCCGCGCCGCCCGCTCCCCCGGCCGGGTCCGGCAAGATCAATCTGGACAAGGGCCGGGTCAACCTCCAGAAGAACCAGACGGTGTCCCTGGTCAAGGGCGGCCGTCCGCTGCTCTCCCAGGTCAAGATGGGCCTCGGCTGGGAGCCCGCGTACCGGGGCAAGGACATCGACCTCGATGCCTCCGTGATCGCCTACGGCCCCCAGCGGAACCATCTGGACAGCTGCTACTTCGGCAAGCTGACCATTCTCAACGGCTCCGTCAAGCACTCCGGCGACAACCTCACGGGCGAGGGCGCGGGCGACGACGAGGTGATCACGGTCGACCTGGGCCGGCTGCCCGCCGACGCCACCGGCCTGGTCTTCACGGTGAACTCGTTCTCCGGCCAGAAGTTCACCGAGGTCGCCAAGGCGTACTGCCGGCTGCTGGACGCGGCGACGGGTGAGGAGCTGGTCCGCTTCGACCTGACCACCGCCGAGCCCCAGACGGGCGTGATGATGGCCAAATTGATTCGCCAGTATTCGGGCGAATGGGAGATGACGGCCATGGGCGACTTCGTGAAGTCCCGTACGGTCCGCGGCATGGTGAAGCCCGCGGCCCAGGCGCTGTAGCGCGTCAGCGGTCTCGCTCCGGCGCGGGGGCCCCGGCCTCCGCGCCGCCCGGCTGTCCGGGCATGCACCGTGCGCAGAGATACATGGCGGGTCGGGCGCCGGAGGCGCCGTCGTCCCACCAGATGCGGTGCTCGTCCGTGCCGGGTACGGGGCCGCAGCAGCGCTGGCACCGCTCGATACCGGTGTCGGCCATGTCTATCGGGTTCCCTTCCCGGCCCGCGCGGCGGCGGTGATCCGGTCGATGGCCGCCCGCATGAACGGGGTGACGGGCACGGTCACGACCGGCCCGGCCGGTGTGGGGCGGCCGGGCCGGTCCGGGCAGATGTCGTTCCCGCACCGGCACGGCGGCCAGGCGCGTTCGTCGGCGGCGGGCGGGGACGGCTCGTTGTGCTGTGTCATGTCGACTCCCTTTCCTGTTCGGATGCCTCGTCGGATGCGGCGAGTTCGGGTCGTTCGATATCGGCCTCGGCCCGGGCGACCACGGTGACGGCGGCCGGCCCCGCGAGCACGGCGGCCCAGAGGACGACACCGGCCCCCACCCCGTCGCCGGTCACCGGGCCGCCTTCCGCTCGGCCGCGTAGAGCGCGAGGGTCTCCACCAGCCCGGCCGGCCGGACCAACGCGACGCCCGGGTCCTCGACCACCCGCCGGACGTACCGCACGGTGTCGAGCACGACCCGCCGGTGCGAGCCGCGAAGACTCCGCCCGTACGCCTCCCCGGGGACGGCCAACGCCGCGGCGTACTCCCGAAGCCGGTGCCGCAGCGCGTCGGCATCGGCCTCCGCCGGAGCCGCACGGGCGAGCCGTACGTCCGCCGCGACCTCGCCGAGATCGATGCCGTCGGCCGCCGGGAGGCCCGCGAGGTACTGCCCCACCGGCGGGTACGGATCCCCCAAGTACCGGTGCAGGGCGTCCCGGTCCACCCAGAGGACCGCGCCGATCTCACCCGGCGCGGCCACGCGGTGCCGGGTACTCGTCCCCCGGGCGACCGCGCACACCACATACGCGACGTTCCGCCCCGACACCGGATGCGTCCGCGTACCCAAGAGCCGACCAGGCGTCACGACCAGCCCGGTCTCCTCCCGCACCTCCCGCACGGCCGCCGCCTCCGGCGTCTCGCCCGGCTCGATCCACCCGCCGGGGAAGGCCCAGCCGGACGGCTCGTTGATCCGGCGGACGAGCAGCACGCACCCGTCCGCGCGGGGCACGACGCCCACGGCGACGGCAGGCCGGGGCGCTGGAAGGTCGTTCACGGGGTGACTCCGTTCCTCGATGGCTTGTCATCACTCAACTCCTTTACGTGACCTCCGGGTAAGGAGCAGAGTTGAAGCACCGGTTGAACAGGTTGAACGCGCCCCGGGGGTAGCCATGCCACGACGGCCACGTACACCGAATTCCGCACTCGCGCGGGTGATGCGGAGCGGCCCGATCGGGAACGCGCAGCTCGCGCGCCGGGTCAACGCCGTCGGCCGGGAGTTCGGTGTTCCGCTCAGCTATGACAAGACCACCGTGTCCCACTGGCTCGCCGGATCCGTCCCCAGGCCCGAAGCCCGCCGGGTGATCGCCGAGGCCCTGTCCCGACTCCTCGGACGCCCCATGGGCTGCGCGCAGATCGGCTGGCCCGGCACGGACGGCGACCAGCCGGGGGAACGCGATGCCGCGGCGGGAGTGATCGACCTGAGCCGAGCGGACATGGATCCCACCCGCAGAGGGGTGGTCAAGACCGGGATGTACGCGGCCGCGGTCACCGTGCCCGCGTTCGCCGATGTCGCCTCCGCCGCCGAGCGCCCCGCTCCGGCCGCGGCCGGACGCACCGTGCGCATCGGAACCGGCGATGTCGAGACCGTACGGACGATGACCACGCATATCGCCGGCATCCTCGATCAGGTGGGCGCCGGACACGCCCGCCCCATGGCCGCCGCGTTCATCACCAACACCGTCGGCCCGTACCTCCGTGCCTCCGGCACCGAACGGACCCGGCGGCGGATGAAGTCGGCCGCCGCCGGCCTCGTCTATCTCACCGGATGGATGGCCATGTACGAGGGCGCGCAGGGGCTCGGGCAGCAGTACTACCTACGCGCCCTGGAACTCGCGGGCGCGGCCGACGACCACATCACCTACTGCCGGACCCTGCGCGGGATGAGCCTCCAGGCCACTCATCTCGGGCACGGAGCCAAGGGCCTCGAACTCGCGGACGCCGCCGCCGAAGCGGCGCCCGTCTCCGGGCCGCGTCTCGTCGCCTTTCTCCGTGGGCAGCAGGCGGCAGCCGCCGCGATGACCGGCGACGGCCACACCGCACGGGCGCGGCTCCGCGAGACGGAATCCGCCCTCTCCCGGGCCGACGACCGCCGGGACGCGGTCGGCGGCTACGACCGGGCAGCCTTCCACTTCCACGAGGGGCAGGTCCGCTGGCACCTCGGCGAGCGCGCCGAATCGATCGCGAGCCTCCGCCGGGCGAACGCCGCCCGCTCCCCCCTGGAACGCGAAGGGCGGCTCCACTGCCTCGGTGTGATCGCCGAACGCCAGATCCGGATGCGCCACGTCGAGGCCGCGTGCGGGACCTGGGAGATGTTCCTGGACGAGTACATGTCGATCTCGTCGGCCCGGGGCGACGAACACCTGAGCACCCTGCTCCGGGCGCTGCCCGCGTACCGCCCCGTCCCCGGCGTCCGGGACCTGGAGGACCGGGCCCGGCATGTGGCATCCCTCAAATCTCCATGACGTGAACGGCCCAGGCCCCGGCGGGGGCGCCTACGACCCCATGCCGCTCCGCCACCGCGAACGACCATGAGCTGCCTCGTGAAGGACCACATGGACACCCCCACCCTCGGCGTCGTCGTCCTGACCATGGGCGATCGGCCCACCGAACTCCGCGCCCTGCTCGACTCCGTGCTGGCGCAGGACGATCGGAGCGCCTCGGTCGTCGTCCTCGGACAGGGCACGGCGCTGCCCCCGCTCCCCGACGGGGTCGCGGGTGTGGAGCTGCCGGAGAACCTGGGGATTCCCGGCGGACGAAACGCCGGGGTGGAGTGGGCCAGGGAGCGCGGCGCGGAGGTCGTGGTCGTCCTGGACGACGACGGGCTGCTCCCCGACACCACCACCCTGCGGCGGGTCCGGGAAGCCTTCGCCGCCGATCCCCGGCTGGGGATCGTGAGCTTCCGTGTCGCGGACGAACAGGGGGAGACCCAGCGGAGGCACATTCCCCGCCCCGGCGCCGCCGACCCGATGGTGTCCGGGCCGGTCACCACCTATCTCGGCGGCGGGCACGCCATTCGGATGGCCACCGCCGACCAGGTAGGCGACTTCCCCACCCCGTTCTTCTACGCGCACGAGGAGAACGACTTCGCCTGGCGTGCCCTCGACGCGGGGTGGGACATCCACTACCGGGCCGACCTCGTACTCCGGCACCCTCGTACCGCGCCGTCCCGGCATGCCGTCTACTACCGCAACACCGGCCGGAATCGGGTCTGGCTGGCGAAACGCCGCCTGCCCGCCGCCCTGGTGCCCGTGTATCTGGCGGCCTGGGCGGCGTACACGCTGACGCAGAGGCCGCCGAAGGAAGGGCTCAAGGCGTGGTGGGCCGGATTCTTCGAGGGCGTACGGACCCCGTGCCCGCCGAGGCGGCCGATGCGGTGGCGGACCGTGTGGCGGACGACCCGGCTGGGACGCCCGCCCGTGATCTGACCGCCCCTCGTACGAACTCTCAGCCGCCCTGGCGCGAGCGGGCCCGGAACGCCGCCTTGCGGGCTTCCTTGGCGAACCGCTTCTCCGGGTGCAGGCGGCCCATCGCCTCCAGGACGTCCGCCGTCGCCGGGTGGTCGACCCGCCAGGCCGCGTCGAGGAAGCCGGTGTGGGTGCCCGTCAGGCCCTGGACGAGGCCCTGGAGCTCCTCCAGTTCACCACCGGCGTCGAGCTGGGCGGCGATGGTGTCGACGGAGAGCCAGAAGATCATCTCCTCGGAGGGCGCGGGGACGTCGGACGCGCCGCGTTCGGTGAGCCAGACCCGGGCCAGGCCGCCCAGCTCGGGGTCGTCGAGGACCGCGCGGACCTCCGGCTCGCCCTCCGGGCCGATCAGGGTGAGCGCCTGCTGGCAGCTGAGCCGGCGCAGCGGGGCGCCCTCGTCCCGGCCCCGGGCGGCGGCGAGGAGTTCGCGGGTGGCGGTGGCGGGCTCGTGCCGGGCGAGCCACCGCTCGGTCTCGGCCCTGGCGGCGGACTCCGGGTAGTGGGCGAGTCCGTCGAGCAGTACGTCGGCGCCCTTTCCGGCCAGATCGCCGACGGCCGGGGCGTCCACCCCGGCCTCCAGCATCCGGGCCCGGACGCCGTAGAGGCCGAGGGGCGTGAGCCGGACCAGTCCGTACCGGGAGACGTCCTCGTCGTCGATCTCGTCGGGGGTGTCGTCGCCCGCCTCCGCCATCAGCTCCTCGTCGACGGGCCGGTAGTCGACCAGCCCGACGCCCTCCAGCAGCCGGAACTGGTCGTCGAGCCGGACCATCGCGGTGGAGACCTGCTCCAGTACGTCGTCCGTGGGCTCGCCCATGTCGTCGGGGACGATCATCGAGGCGGCGAGCGCGGGCAGCGGGACCGGCTCGTCGGCGCCGTCGGCGAGGGTGAGCAGATAGAGATTGCCGAGCACCCCGTCGAGGAACTCGGCCTCCCCCTCCGGGTCCCAGTCGAGTGCGTCGTAGTCGAGGTCGCCGTTCTCGCCGACGAGGTCCGCGAGATCGTCCAGTACGGGCGCGATGGCGTCGGCGTGCGCCGCCTCCAGCGTCTCCAGCCAGACCCCGAGGACGTCCTGGGGCGAGCCGGAGGTGATCAGCGCCAGCTGGTCGCCCGCCGTCGCGGTGCCGTAATCGGCCCCGTCGCCCTCCGGGTCCTCGACGGCCACGAGCCCCGCGTCGACGGCGGCGCGCCACGCCTCACTCGCATAGGCCTGGCCGTCGTCGTCGGGGGTCAGCCCGATCTCCGCCGCCGCGGCCGGGAGCAGTTCGTCGGCCAGCTCGCCCCCGGCGCCGACCCGGGTCCCGGGGCCCGCCCAGCGGGCCAGCCGGACGGCGCGGGAGAGCAGGGGCGAGGCGAGCGCGTCCCGGGCCAGCTCCGCGTCGGGACGCAGCATCACGGGCGGCAGGGTGGGACGGTCCTGGGGCATCGGGTGCTTCTCCTCGGAGGCGTACGGGGTCCGGGCATGGCCCCGGCGGCGGTTCCCCAGCGTAGACGTAATCGCCCCGCGAACGTCGCGCCGGGCGCCGCGCCCGGCGGCTGCCCCGCCCCCGCCCCCGCCCCTGTCCGACCTTTCCGGTGTCCACCGGCCGGCGTCCCGACCACCGGCCGCGGGCACCGTTCATCGCGGCGCGAAACCGGCGCTCGGGAGCCCGCCCACCCGTCCGGTGCGCGGCGGCGCGCCTCTCCGTACCTCCGCGTACTTCTTCTTCGTCCGTCCGCCGCCTCCGGGACACCCGGACACCCTTGACAAGTGATGTGCGCAGCACGGAGATTGACGCGCGTAGAGCCGAGACCCCGCTTCTCGTCGACCCTGCACCTCGCACCGTCGTCCGTTGCCCTTCATCGCGTCCCGACCGACCCGGGGAGTTCTCCGATGCCTTCTTCTTCCGTCACACCGAGATCCGCCGCGCTCGCCGCGGTCGTCGCCGCCGCCGTCGCGGCCGGGCTGCTGGCCGTCTCGCCGGCCGCGACCGCGGACTCCGCGGACCAGGCCGCGGCGGCCGGGGTCCGGATCCACCACATCCAGGGCGACACCCGTATCTCCCCGCTGGTGGGCACGGCCGTCGCCGACGTCCCCGGGATCGTCACCGGCGTCCGGGGATACGGCTCGTCGCGCGGTTTCTGGTTCCAGGACCCCGACGGCGACGGCGACGCGCGGACCAGTGAGGGGATCTTCGTCTTCACGGGTTCGGGCTCGGCTCCGGCGGTCCGGCCCGGGGACTCCGTCCTGGTCTCGGGCACCGTGAGCGAGTTCGTGCCCGGCGGGACGAACTCCGGCAACCAGTCCCTGACCCAGCTCTCCCGCCCCTCGGTGACCGTGCTCTCCTCGGGGAACCCGCTGCCCGAGGCGGTCACCGTCGCCGCCTGGACCGTTCCGGCGGCGTACGCGCCCACCGGCGACCCGGCGGCGGGCGGCAGCGTCAACGCGCTCCGGCTCGACCCGCGCCGCTTCGCCCTCGACTACTACGAGTCGCTGGAGGGCTCGAACATCCGGATCGGCTCCTCCCGGGTCGTCGGCGCGAGCGCCTACTCGGAGCTGTGGGTGACGGTGAAGCCGGAGGAGAACCGCACCCCGCGCGGCGGGACGCGGTACGGCTCGTACGAGTCCCAGAACGGCGGACGGCTGAAGGTCCAGTCGCTGGTGCCGCTGGCCGAGCAGCCGTTCCCGAAGGCGAATGTGGGCGATGTGCTGACGGGTACGACGGAGGGCCCGCTGGACTTCAACCAGTACGGCGGCTACACCCTCACCGCCCGTACCCCGCTGACCGTCGCCGACCGGGGCACCGGGCGGGAGAGCGCCCGCCCGCAGGGCCGCCACGAGCTGTCGGTGGCGACGTACAACGTGGAGAACCTGGATCCGTCCGACCCCCAGGAGAAGTTCGACGCCCTGGGCCGGGCCGTGGTCGGCAATCTGGCCTCGCCGGACATCCTCGCCCTGGAGGAGATCCAGGACAACAGCGGGGCGCGGAACGACGGCACGGTCGCCGCCGACCAGACGGTGGAACGATTCATCGCCGCGATCCGGGCGGCGGGCGGCCCGGCGTACGAGTGGCGCGGTATCGACCCGGAGAACAACAAGGACGGCGGCGAGCCCGGCGGCAATATCCGCCAGGTCTTCCTCTTCAACCCGGAGCGGGTCTCCTTCGCCGACCGGGCGGGCGGCGACGCCACCACGCCCACCGGGGTCGTCCGGGAGCGGGGGCGCGCCGCCCTCACCCTGTCGCCGGGCCGGGTGGCCCCGGCGGACGCGGCGTGGGAGTCCAGCCGGAAGCCGCTGGCGGGCGAGTTCACCTTCCGCGGCAAGAAGGTGTTCGTGATCGCCAATCACTTCGGTTCGAAGGGCGGCGACGAGGCCCTCACCTCGCACCGTCAGCCGCCGAATCGTTCCTCCGAGGTCAGGCGGCTCCAGCAGGCCCGGGCCGTGAACGGTTTCGTCAAGGAGGTCCTGGCGGTCGACCGGAAGGCGGACGTCCTGGTCGTCGGGGACATCAACGACTTCGAGTTCTCGGCCACGACGGATGCGCTCACCGACGGCGGGGTGCTCTACCCGGCCGTGAAGTCGCTGCCGCGCGGCGACCGGTACTCGTACGTCTACCAGGGCAACAGCCAGGTGCTCGACCAGATCCTGACCAGCCCCGGCATCGGGGACTTCGGCTACGACAGCGTCCATATCAACGCCGAGTTCGCGGACCAGGACAGCGACCACGACCCGCAGCTGCTGCGGTTCCGGCCGTAACGCCCACGGCGGCCGGGGAGGCCGGACGGCCGTACGGCCTCCCCCTCCCTGCCGCCCCGGCCCGCCCCTCGGACCGTCAGACGCCGGGGCGCAGGCTCAGCCCGGGCGCGTACCGGCGGACCCGGCCGTCCCGGACCCCGGGGAATTCGTGGACCCGGCGCCACTCCTCGGAATCGGATCCGACGCCTTCACCCGGCCCTTCGAGGGCCGCGGCATGGGCCTCGGCGGTCTCCCACTCGGCGTAGTTGAGGACGCGGGTGCCGTCGGTGCCGACGTGGAACCAGCCGGAGATCCCGGCGTCGTGCGGGCGGCCGCCGGCCCCGGGCTCCGTACCACCGCCGCCGTCGAACCGGGGGGCGGCCGCCATCGCGGCGAAGACGCCGTCCACCCAGGCGCGCTGCCGCTCCCGGTCGGGACCGTCGAACTCGACCTCGACGATCACCACCGAGCCGGGGACCCTGGCGTCGCCGGAACCGCCGCCGGTCCCCCGGTACAGCTCGTAGACATGGAGCCCGAGCCGTTCGATTCCGGGGACCGCGGTATCGATCTCGGCATTCCGATCGCTCCGGACCTCGGCGAAGAAGCGCTCGTAGGAGCCCTCGTCGGCCCACTGCGAGTAGTGCAGCAGGGTCCGGCCGTCGTCGCCGACGTGGACCGTGTACGAGAGCAGCCCCGGCTCCGGCCAGCCGTGCCGGGTCCACGCCGTCTCGATCGCGGCGAGCACGGCCCGCTGGCGTTCCGGTGTCCCCACGTCCCAGGTGGACACCTTGACGACGCCCACCCCCTCCCGGCCGAGATCGGGCCGGGCGTGCGGGACGACGACCGTGGGCCGCGGGATGTTCGCGGACTCGGCGGACATGGTGTTCTCCCTCCCGGCGGACCCCGTCGGCACGCCGTGATCACCATCCTGAAACGTCAAGTCCGCTTGAGGTCAACCGGCGCCCCCGGCACCCTACTCTTCAGCATCACTTACCCGTCACCTGAAGAAAATCTAAGTAGACCTGATCTGTGCGGGCGGCGCAGACTGCGGATATGGCCCCTTCCCCGCCGCCCTTCGACGCCGGCTCCCCCGCCCGCCCCTTCGGCCGGGTGCTCTGCGCCATGGTCACCCCGTTCGGCCCGGACGGCGCGCTCGACCACGGTGCAGCGGCCCGGCTGGCGGTCCGGCTGGTCGAGGAGGGCTGCGACGGGCTGGTACTGAACGGCACCACCGGCGAGTCCCCGACGACCACGGACGCCGAGAAGACGGCGCTGGTACGGACGGTCCGCGCGGCGGTCGGCGACGGCGTCCCGCTCGTCGCGGGCGTGGGCAGCGCCGACACCCGGCACACGGTGGAGCTGGCCCGCGCGGCGGAGTCGGCCGGGGCCGACGGACTCCTGGTGGTCACCCCGTACTACAGCAGGCCGCCCCGGGCCGCCGTCGCCGCGCACTTCCGGGCCGTCGCCGACGCCTGCGGGGCGCCGCTGCTGGTCTACGACATCCCGGGCCGTACCGGCACCCGGGTCGCGCCCGAGACGCTGCTGGAGCTGGCGGACCATCCTCGGATCGTGGGCGTCAAGGACTGCTCGTACGACCCGGCCGGGGCGTCGGACGTGATGGCGGCGACGGATCTGGCGTACTACTCGGGGTGCGACGAACTCCATCTGCCGCTGTACGCGCTCGGCGCCGCGGGCTGTATCAGCACCGTCGCCAATGTCGCCCCGGGCGCGGTCCGGGCCGTACGCGACGCCTTCGACCGGGGCGACCGCGACGAGGCCCTGCGGGCCCACCGGCGGCTCGGCCCGCTGACCCGGCTGATGATGCGGGGTGAGCTGCCGGGATCGGTGACCGCCAAGGCACTGCTCGGCGCCGGGCCGGTCCGGGCGCCGCTCCAGTCCGCGAGCCGGGCGGAGGAGGCGGCGCTGCGAGCCGCCCTCGACGCCCTGGTCGCGGGGACAGGCCCCGGCCCCGGTTCCGCCGCCGCCCCGGCCCCGCGCCCCTACGCGGACGCCGCCGCGACGGCCTGAACCGGGGCCGGAATCACCGCGGCCCCGGCGGCCGTCACTCATCGGACGGCCGCCGGGGCCCGGCTCGTACCAGACGTACGAAACGTGCGACCGGCCCGGTGACCGGGTCAGTTGTGCGCGTGCAGGACCTCGTTCAGCCCGCCCCAGACCGCGTTGTTCGGCCGGGCCTCGACCGCGCCCGTGACCGAGTTGCGGCGGAAGAGGATGTTGTCGGCGCCGGAGAGGTCCCGGGCCTTGACGATCTCGCCGTCCGGCAGGGTGACCCGGGTCCCGGCGGTGACGTAGAGCCCCGCCTCGACCACGCACTCGTCGCCGAGCGCGATCCCGACACCCGCCTCGGCGCCGATCAGGCACCGCTCACCGATGGCGATGATCACATTGCCGCCGCCGGACAGGGTGCCCATGGTGGACGCGCCGCCGCCGATGTCGGAGCCGTCGCCGACGACGACCCCGGCGGAGATCCGGCCCTCGACCATCGAGGTCCCGAGGGTGCCCGCGTTGAAGTTGACGAAGCCCTCGTGCATCACGGTGGTGCCCTCGGCCAGATGCGCGCCGAGCCGGACCCGGTCCGCGTCGGCGATCCGGACACCCTTGGGCAGGACGTAGTCCGTCATCCGGGGGAACTTGTCGACCCCGGTGACCTGGAGGTGCAGACCCTGGGCGCGGGCGTTCAGCCGGACCTTCTCGATGTCGTCGACGGCGACCGGGCCCAGCGATGTCCAGGCCACATTGGCCAGCAGCCCGAACAGCCCGTCGAGGCTCTGGCCGTGCGGCTCGACCAGCCGGTGGGAGAGCAGATGCAGCCGGAGATAGGCGTCATGGGCGTCGATCGGCTTCTCGTCCAGCGATGAGATCACCGTCCGTACGGCGACGACCTCGACGTTCCTGCGGGCGTCGAGCCCCACCGCCTCGGCGGCCCCCGCGCCCAGCAACTGGACGGTACGGTCCGCGTCCAGGCGTTCGGTGCCGGAGGGGCCGGGCTCGGCGGCGAGTTCGGGGGCGGGGAACCAGGTGTCGAGAACGGTTCCGTCGGCGGCGATGGTGGCGAGCCCGGCCGCGACGGCGCCGGTGGTGGTACGGGAGACGGTGGTATCGGTCATAAGGAGAACCTAACCGGCGGCGGCGCCCCCGGGCGAACTCGTCTCACCGCCGATGATCCGGCGCAGCGCCCCGCGGACGTACTCCTCGTCATACGCCTCGCCGGTGACCAGGACCTGCACGCAGACCCCGTCCACCAGCGCCGCCACCGCCCGGGCGGTCTCCCGGTCCACCCGGTGGGCCAGCGCAACGGCGACCTGTTCGGCCCACTCCCCCGCCACCGGGCGCAGGGCGGGGCGGCGCAGGGCGGCCAGATACAGCTCGTAGCAGAGTTCGGCGTCGGACCGTTCGTCGGTGAGCCAGCCGCCCACGGTCCGGGCGAGTTCGGCCGCCAGATCGCAGTCGGGGTCCGTGAGCGCGGCGGAGCGCCGCGCGGTCGCGGCGAAGCCGTCGTCGGCCCGGCGGAGCGCGGCGACCAGGAGTTCGTCGAGGGAGGCGAAGTGGTACGTCGTGGAGCCCAGTGGCACATCGGCCTCGGCCGCCACGGTGCGATGGCTGACCCCGGCGATCCCGTCCCGGGCGACGACCCGGATCGCGGCGTCGACGATCCGGCCCCGGCGGTCGGGGTCGTAGCGGCGGGCCATCAGTGGGCCCCGCCCGTATTGAGCACCACGACCCCGGCGATCACCAGCCCGATCCCGGCGAACTTCGCGGCGCTCGCCGACTCGCCCAGGAAGACCATGCCGATGGCGGCGACAGCGGCCGTGCCGACACCCGCCCAGATGGCGTAGGCGGTACCGACCGAGAGGGTCTTGAGCGTCTGGGCGAGCAGGGCGAAGGCGATCAGATAGCCGACGACGGTCACCAGCGACGGCCAGAGCTTGGTGAAGCCCTCGCTGTACTTCATCGCCGTCGTGGCGGCGACCTCGAAGGCTATGGCCCCGGCAAGCAGTCCGTATCCCATGCGTACAACCGTACACAACGTTGTGTACGCCCGTACACAAGAGGGCCGGAGAACGGCCGTGCCCACCGGGAGCACCGGTGGGCACGGCCGTATCACGAAGGCACCGGAGCGCCTCCGTACGACGAAGGGGTCAGACGTTGAACCCCAGGGCGCGCAGCTGCTCGCGCCCATCGTCCGTGATCTTGTCCGGACCCCACGGCGGCATCCAGACCCAGTTGATCTTCAGCTCGTTGACCAGGCCCTCGGTGGCCGACTTGGCCTGGTCCTCGATCACATCGGTCAGCGGACACGCCGCCGACGTCAGCGTCATGTCCAGCGTGGCGACATTGGAGTCGTCGATATGGATGCCGTAGATCAGCCCCAGATTGACCACGTCGATCCCCAGCTCGGGGTCGACGACGTCGTACAGCGCCTCACGGACTTCTTCTTCGGAGGCCGGCTTGAGCGCGGCCCCGGCGTTCTCGGTCATGCCGTCTTCCTCTCGGTGGCGCCGGATCCCTCACCCAGCGCCTGCGCGGTCGCGTCCTTCCAGGCCATCCAGCCCAGCAGGGCGCACTTGACCCGCGCGGGGTACTTGGAGACACCGGCGAACGCGACCGCGTCCTCCAGCACCTCCTCCATGGCGTCATCCGGTTCGATCCGGCCCCTGGACTGCATCAGCTCCAGAAAGGTCTCCTGGATCTTCTGCGCCTCGGCGAGTTCCTTGCCGACCAGCAGCTCGTTCAGAACCGAGACGCTGGCCTGGCTGATGGAACACCCCTGGCCCTCGTACGAGACATCCGCGATCCGGGTGCCCTCGTACCGCACCCGCAGGGTGATCTCGTCGCCACAGGTGGGATTGACATGGTGTACCTCGGCATCACCCTCGCGCAGTCCCCGCCCGTGCGGGTTCTTGTAGTGATCGAGGATGACGTCCTGGTACATCGAATCGAGCTTCACAACACGGCTCCCGCTATCCGAAGAACTGACGGACGTGTTCCAGCCCGTCGATCAGCGCGTCCACTTCGGCGGGCGTGGAGTACAGATAGAACGACGCTCGGGTGGTCGCGGGAATTCCGTACCGCAGGCAGACCGGCCGCGCGCAGTGGTGGCCGACCCGGACCGCGATGCCCTGCTCGTCCAGGACCTGACCCACGTCATGGGGGTGGATGTCACCGAGCGTGAAGGAGATCGCGGCGCCCCGGTCCTCGGCCGAGACCGGGCCGATGATCCGCAGGTCGGGAACGGCCAGCAGCCGGGAGAGCGCGTACTCGGTGATCGCGTGCTCATGAGCGGCGATCTTCTCCATGCCGATGGCGTTGAGGTAGTCCACCGCCGCGCCGAGGCCCACGGCCTGGGCGATCGGGGGCGTACCGGCCTCGAACTTGTGCGGCGCGGGGGCGTAGGTCGAGGAGTGCATCGAGACGGTCTCGATCATCTCGCCGCCGCCGAGGAACGGCGGCAGGTCCTCCAGCAGCTCCTGCCGTCCCCACAGCACGCCGATCCCGGTCGGGCCGCACATCTTGTGGCCGGTGAAGGCCACGAAGTCGGCACCGAGGGCCTGGACGTCCAGCGGGGAGTGCGGAACGGCCTGGGAGGCGTCGATCAGCACCAGCGCGCCGACCTCGTGGGCCCGCCGGACGATCGCCTCGACCGGGTTGATCGTGCCCAGGATGTTGGAGACGAGGACGAAGGAGACGATCTTCGTCTGCTCGGTGATGACCTCTTCGATGTTGCTGAGATCGAGCCGGCCGTCGTCGGTGAGGCCGAACCACTTCAGCTTCGCGCCGGTGCGCTGCGCCAGCAGCTGCCACGGCACGATGTTGGAGTGGTGCTCCATCTCCGTGATGACGACCTCGGTCTCCCGGTCGACCCGGTAGGGCTCATCGGCCCAGCCGAGCATGTTGGCGACCAGGTTCAGCGACTCCGAGGCGTTCTTGGTGAAGATCACCTCGTCCCGGCTGGGCGCGTTGATGAACTCCGCGACCTTGGTCCGGGCGTCCTCGTAGAGCGCCGTGGCCTCCTCGGCCAGCACATGCACACCGCGGTGCACATTGGCGTGGTGACGCTCGTAGTACGCGCTCATCGCCTCGATGACCTGGCGCGGCTTCTGCGAGCTGGCCGCGCTGTCGAGATAGACGAGCTTCTTGCCGTCGTGGATCACCCGGTCCAGGATCGGGAAGTCCTTACGGATGGCCTCGGTGTCGAGCAGCCCCGGCAGCTCAGTCGTCATGTGGTCGCGCCCCCCTTGACGTACTCCTCGTAGCCCTCGGCCTCCAGCTTGTCCGCCAGCTCGGGGCCGCCGGACTCGGCGATCCGGCCGGCCGCGAAGACATGCACGTGGTCGGGCTTGATGTACCGCAGGATGCGGGTGTAGTGCGTGATCAGCAGGGTGCCGACCTCACCGGACTCGCGGACCCGGTTGACACCCTCGGAGACCACGCGCAGGGCGTCGACGTCGAGGCCGGAGTCGGTCTCGTCGAGGATCGCGATCTTCGGCTTCAGCAGCTCCAGCTGAAGGATCTCGTGGCGCTTCTTCTCACCGCCGGAGAAGCCCTCGTTGACGTTCCGCTCGGCGAAGGCCGGGTCCATGTGGAGCCGCTCCATCGCCTCCTTGACCTCCTTCACCCAGGTACGGAGCTTGGGGGCCTCGCCGCGGATCGCGGTGGCGGAGGTGCGCAGGAAGTTGGAGACGGAGACACCGGGGACCTCGACCGGGTACTGCATGGCGAGGAAGAGACCGGCGCGGGCCCGCTCGTCGACGGACATCTCCAGGACGTCCTCGCCGTCGAGGGTGACCTGACCACCGGTGATCGTGTACTTGGGGTGACCGGCCAGCGAGTAGGCGAGGGTGGACTTGCCGGAGCCGTTGGGGCCCATGATGGCGTGGGTCTCGCCCTGCTTCACGGTCAGGTCGACACCCTTGAGGATCTCCCGGGAGCCGTTCTCGGCTTCGACGGAGACGTGCAGGTCGCGGATTTCAAGCGTTGCCATGGGTAGCTCAGGACTCCTGGGTGAGGGAGACGAGCACATCGTCCCCTTCGATCTTTACGGGGTAAACGGGGACGGGGCGCGTCGCGGGCAGTCCGGACGGCTTGCCGGTACGCAGGTCGAAGCTGGAGCCGTGCAGCCAGCACTCGATCTGGCAGTCCTCCACCTCGCCCTCGGAGAGCGAGACATTGGCGTGCGAGCAGATGTCGTAGATCGCGAAGACCTCGCCCTCGGTACGGACGACCGAGACCGGCAGGCCGTCGAGCTCCACCCGCTTGGGGGTGTCGTCCTCCAGCTCACTGAGCGCGCAGGCTCGGACGAACGTCATGCGACCGATGCCTCCAGCTCTTCCTCGATCTTGGCGATCAGCCGCTCCTCGACATCGGGGAGGCCGATCTGCTGGACCAGCTCGGCGAAGAAGCCGCGGACCACCAGTCGGCGGGCCTCCTGCTCCGGGATGCCGCGGGCCATCAGATAGAACAGCTGCTCGTCGTCGAAGCGGCCGGTGGCCGAGGCGTGTCCGGCGCCGACGATCTCACCGGTCTCGATCTCCAGGTTGGGCACCGAGTCGACCCGGGCGCCGTCCGTGAGGACCAGGTTCCGGTTCATCTCGTAGGTGTCGGTGCCCTCGGCCGCGACCCGGATCAGTACGTCGCCGATCCAGACGGCGTGGGCGTCGTCGCCCTGGAGGGCGCCCTTGTAGACCACGTTCGACTTGTTGTGCGGGGCGTTGTGGTCGACCAGCAGGCGGTGCTCCTGGTGCTGGCCGCGGTCGGTGAAGTAGAGCCCGAACAGCTCGGCCTCGCCGCCGGTGGCCGCGTAGCTGACCCGGGGGTGCAGCCGGACCAGGTCGCCGCCGAAGGTGACGACGACGGACTTGAAGGAGGCGTCCCGGCCGACCAGGGCGTCCTGCTGGGAGACGTGTACGGCCTTGTCGTCCCAGTCCTGGACGGAGACCACGGTCAGCTTGGCGCCGTCGCCGAGCACGTACTCGACATTGGCGGCCAGGACGGCGTCGCCGGTGTGGTCGACCACGACCACGGCCTCGGCGAAGGCGCCCAGCTCGACGACGAGATGGGTGTAGGCGACCCCGCCCTCACCGTGGACGGCGATCCGGACCGGCTCGGTGAGCACGGCTTCCTTGGGCACGGTGACGACGGACGCCTGCTCGAAGGAGGAGTACGCCTGCGCGGCGACCCGGTCCACGGGCTTGCCCGCCCGGCCGAGCCGGGCGTCGTCCCGGCCCACGGTCTCGACGGTGACGCCCTCGGGAGCCTCCACGGCCACCTTCACACCGCCGGAGGCGACGGCCGTGCCGTCGTGGAGTCCGGCGAGCCGCCCCAGCGGGGTGAACCGCCACTCCTCCTCGCGGCCGTGCGGGACGGGGAAGTCGGCCACGTCGAACGACGGGGGCGCGCTCATCCGGGTGGCGACGGTCGATTCGGCGGCCACCGCGATCGCGCCGGCGGTGGTGGAACCCGCCGGGATGTTCTGAGCCTCAGCCATGGCTGTCGTCGTGCTCTCTCTCTGCCTGTCGTGAAGGAAATCTGTCGGGGCGGGGGCGGGCACGGCGGTGCCCGCCCCGGAGGGGTACGGCGGGCGGGTCAGCCGACCGAGCCCTCCATCTGGAGCTCGATCAGCCGGTTGAGCTCCAGCGCGTACTCCATCGGCAGTTCCTTGGCGATCGGCTCGACGAAGCCGCGCACGATCATCGCCATCGCCTCGAACTCGGTCATGCCCCGGCTCATCAGATAGAAGAGCTGGTCCTCGGAGACCTTGGAGACGGTCGCCTCGTGGCCCATGGACACGTCGTCCTCGCGGACGTCGACGTAGGGGTAGGTGTCCGAGCGGGAGATCGTGTCGACCAGCAGCGCGTCGCAGAGCACATTGGACTTGGCGCCGGGGGCGCCCTCGCCGATCTCGATCAGACCGCGGTAGGAGGTCCGGCCGCCGCCTCGCGCCACCGACTTGGAGACGATGTTGGAGGAGGTGTTGGGCGCCATGTGGACCATCTTGGCCCCGGCGTCCTGGTGCTGGCCCTCGCCCGCGAAGGCGATGGAGAGCGTCTCGCCCTTGGCGTGCTCGCCCATCAGGTAGACGGCCGGGTACTTCATGGTGACCTTGGAGCCGATGTTGCCGTCGACCCACTCCATGGTCGCGCCCTCGTAGGCCACGGCGCGCTTGGTGACCAGGTTGTAGACGTTGTTCGACCAGTTCTGGATCGTCGTGTAGCGGCAGCGGCCGCCCTTCTTGACGATGATCTCCACCACGGCGCTGTGCAGCGAGTCGGAGGAGTAGATCGGCGCCGTACAACCCTCGACGTAGTGGACGTAGGCGTCCTCGTCGACGATGATCAGCGTCCGCTCGAACTGGCCCATGTTCTCGGTGTTGATCCGGAAGTAGGCCTGGAGCGGGATGTCGACATGGACACCCTTGGGGACGTAGATGAACGAGCCGCCGGACCAGACGGCGGTGTTCAGCGACGCGAACTTGTTGTCGCCGACCGGGATGATGGTGCCGAAGTGCTCCTTGAAGAGCTCCTCGTGCTCCTTCAGCGCCGTGTCGGTGTCGACGAAGATCACGCCCTGCGCCTCCAGGTCCTCACGGATCTGGTGGTAGACGACCTCCGACTCGTACTGCGCGGCGACACCGGCGACCAGGCGCTGCTTCTCCGCCTCCGGGATGCCGAGCCGGTCGTAGGTGTTCTTGATGTCCTCGGGCAGGTCCTCCCAGGACTCGGCCTGGCGCTCGGTGGACCGGACGAAGTACTTGATGTTGTCGAAGTCGATACCGGAGAGGTCGGAGCCCCAGTTCGGCATGGGCTTCTTGTCGAACAGCCGGAGGCCCTTGAGCCGCAGCTTCAGCATCCACTCCGGCTCGTTCTTCTTCTCCGAGATGTCGCGGACGACCGCCTCGGAGAGGCCGCGCTTGGCGACGGCGCCGGCTTCGTCGGAGTCGGCCCAGCCGAATTCGTAGGTGCCCAGACCCTCCAGTTCGGGGTGAGCAGTCTCCGTGGGGAGAGTCATGCGGGGTTCCTCCCGGCCGTGCGTGTGGATGCTGATGATGTGGTCTGTGGGTGCGGTGCCGTCCGCGGGCCGTCCGGAGCTCCGCGCGGACCCTGCGGAATGAACGTCGTACAGACCCCGTCGCCGTGGGCGATAGTGGCCAGACGCTGCACATGGGTCCCGAGGAGCTCGGAGAAGATCTCGGTCTCCGCCTCGCACAGCTGCGGGAACTGCTCGGCGACGTGTGCGACCGGGCAGTGGTGCTGGCAGAGCTGTTCGCCCTGCTGCGCGCCCGGCGCGCTGCGCGCCACAGCAGCGTACCCGTCGGCGCTGAGCGCTTTCGCCAGCGCCGCCGTACGCCCGTCGGGCGGGGCGGCGGCCACGGCCGCGCGGTAGCTCTCCGCCTGGTGGCCGAGCCGCTCACGGGCGAAGGCGGCGACGGCCGCCTCCCCTCCCGCGTGCCGCTCGATCCAGCGCAGGGCGTCCACCGCGAGCGAGTCGTAGGACTGGTCGAAGGCGTCCCGGCCGCAGTCGGTGAGCGCGAAGACCTTCGCGGGCCTGCCGCGGCTCCGGGCGCCGTACACCCGCTTCTCCCGGGCGGCGACGACCTTCTCCGCGACCAGCGCGTCGAGGTGCCGGCGGACCGCGGCCTGGGTCAGCCCGAGCCGTCCGGCCAGGTCGGCCACCGTGGACGGGCCGTGGTCCAGGAGGGAGCGCGCGACCCGGTCACGTGTCGATCGGTCCGACCGCGACCCGGTCACGAGTTCCTCACGGGGAGCCTCGCCGACGTTTTTCACAACGCCATTGTTGCGTAATTCCCGGAGGCGTGACAACCGCCATACGGACCCTCCGGCGGTGCCGTTCGTCACTTAGGGTAACCTAAGCCGGTTTGCCGAAGGGCACCCTTCGAACCCGCCCTGACCAGGCACGAGGCCGGTGGGCGGCACCCATTGTCCGGGGCCGTGCGACCCACCCGCGGCGCCCCTCCCGACTCCGAAAACACATCCGCCCCATCCGCCCCGGCCGCCCCCTGGCCATTTCCCGCCCCTCCCGACGGCGCCCGCCGGACGGAGTCGGGGGTACGGCCCCGGGCGCCGCGGAGCGGCACCTAGACTTCCCGGCATGCAGAGCGAGCCCGCCGTCCGGATCCAGGGCCTGGTCAAGCGGTACGGATCCAAGGCGGCCGTGAACGGCCTGGACCTGACCGTCCCCCGGGGGACCGTCACCGCCGTCCTCGGCCCCAACGGAGCCGGAAAGACCACCACCATCGAGACCTGCGAGGGCTACCGGCGCCCCGACGCGGGCACGGTACGCGTCCTCGGCCTCGACCCGGTCGCCGACGCCGCCCGGCTGCGCCCCCGGGTCGGGGTGATGCTCCAGTCCGGCGGGGTCTACTCGGGCGCCCGCGCCGACGAGATGCTGCGCCATCTGGCCAAGCTGCACGCCGACCCGCTGGACGTGGACTTCCTGATCGAGCGGCTGGGGCTCGCCGACTGCGGCCGGACCTCCTACCGGCGGCTCTCCGGCGGCCAGCAGCAGCGGCTCTCCCTCGCGATGGCCGTCGTCGGCCGCCCCGAGCTGGTCTTCCTCGACGAGCCGACCGCCGGACTCGACCCCCAGGCCCGCCGGGCCACCTGGGCCCTGGTCCGGGAGCTGCGAGCCGACGGGGTCACCACCGTACTGACCACCCACTTCATGGACGAGGCCGAGGAGCTTGCCGACGACGTCGCCATCGTCGACGGCGGCCGGGTGATCGCCCAGGGCAGCCCGGAGCAGCTCTGCCGCGGCGGCGCCGAGAACACCCTGCGCTTCACCGGCCGCCCCGGCCTCGACGTCGGCGCCCTCCTCAAGGCCCTGCCCGACGGCACCGAGGCGGCCGAGCCGATCCCGGGGACGTACCGGATAACGGGCGAGGTCGGCCCGCAGCTGCTGGCCACGGTCACCTCCTGGTGCGCCCAGCACGGTGTGATGCCGGACGGCATCTCGGTGGAGCGCCACACCCTGGAGGACGTCTTCCTGGAGCTGACCGGCAAGGAGCTGCGGTGATGAGTACGGGTACCTACGCCCCCCGGCCCGGCGCGGCCCCGCTCGGGCGGATGATCGCCGCCCAGACGGCCCTGGAGACCAGGATGCTGCTGCGCAACGGCGAACAGCTGCTGCTCACCATCGTCATCCCCTCCCTGGTACTGGTCCTCTTCTCCACCGTCGACATCGTCGACACCGGGAGCGAGCGGGCCGTGGACTTCCTCGCGCCCGGCGTCCTCGCCCTGGCCGTGCTGTCCACCGCCTTCACCGGCCAGGCCATCGCCACCGGATTCGAACGCCGGTACGGGGTGCTCAAGCGGCTCGGCGCCTCCCCGCTGCCCCGCTGGGCGCTGATGTGCGCCAAGACGCTCTCCGTGCTGCTCACCCAGCTCCTCCAGATCACCCTCCTGACGGCCATCGCCCTCGGTCTCGGCTGGTCCCCGAAGGGCGGCGTCACCGGCTTCGCCGCCGTCCTCCTGCTGCTGGCCCTCGGCACGGCCTCGTTCTGCGGTCTCGGGCTGCTGATGGCCGGGACGCTCCGGGCCGAGGCCACCCTGGCCGCCGCCAATCTGGTCTTTCTGCTGCTCCTGGTCGGCGGCGGGGTGATCGTCCCGCTGGACCGCTTCCCCGGCGCCGCCGCCGACGTCCTGGCCCTGCTGCCGATCTCGGCGCTCTCCGGCGGACTGCGCGACGTCCTCACCGACGGCGCCGGGGTCCCCTGGGCCGACCTCGGGATCCTGGCCGTCTGGGCGGCCCTGGGACTGGGCGCCGCGGCCCGCTTCTTCCGCTGGGAGTGACCGGCCGGGACGGCTCCGCCCGACCCGCCGGGCACCCCTCGTGAATCCATGCACAAGGCCCGTCCTACGATGGGCCCGTGCAAACTCCCCTCGACCGCATCGCGCAGCGCTGGACGCCCGCACCGGGCATCGTCCGGCGGGCCGCGCTCTCCGCCGTCGTGATGACCGTGGTCATCATCGTCACCGGGGGCGCGGTCCGGCTCACCGGATCGGGCCTGGGCTGCGACACCTGGCCCAAGTGCACCGACGACAGCCTCTTCGCCACGCCCGAGCAGGGCCTGCACGGGGCGATCGAATTCGGCAACCGGTTGCTGACGTACGTCCTCTCGGCGGCCGTCGGCTGGACGATCGTCGCGGCGCGCGCCGCCGAGCCGATGCGCCGCTCCCTGACCCGGCTCGGCTGGCTCCAGTTCTGGATCGTGCTCGCCAACGCGGTCCTCGGCGGCATCACGGTCTGGACGGCGCTCAACCCGTGGACCGTCGCCACGCACTTCGTGCTCGCCAACGCGCTCCTCACGGTCGCGGTCCTGACCTGGCACCGGGCGGGCGAGGGCGACACCGCCCCGCGTCCCCGGGTGCCGCGGCCGGTCCGCAGGCTCTCCTGGGCGGTCGTGATCGCGGCCGGGCTGGCGATCGTGCTCGGTACGGCCGTCACCGGCTCCGGCAAGCACGCGGGTGACAGCAGCGACGTACCCCGGATGCCGTGGGACTGGGTGAACGCGGCCCAGCTGCACGCCGCGTCCGCCTGGCTGGTCTGCGCCCTGGCGGTGGCGATGTGGCTGGTGCTCCGGGTGGTGGACGCCCCCGGCGACACCCGGGCCAGGGCCCGCGATCTGCTGGTGGTCCTGCTCCTCCAGGGCGGCATCGGCTATCTCCAGTACTTCACCGGGGTGCCCGAGGTCCTGGTCGGGGCCCATATGCTCGGCTCGTCGCTGATGTGGGTCGCGGTGCTCCGGCTGGCGCTGAGCCTGCGCGAACGCCCCGCCGACGGCGAGCCTTCCGCCCCCGCCGAGCCGGACGCGGTGCTCAGCCGGGCCTGAGCGGCGGCAGCCCGTACCACCCGTACGACGACGGCGGGCCGGAACCACGGGTGCTCGATGGGGTCGCGGTCGCGCAGGTAGCCCGTCAGGCCGGTGCTTCGCGCCAGTCTGTGTACTCCTGGGCCGAGCGGTATCACGTCGG
>NZ_JBEYIS010000074.1:0-31037 GCF_040635975.1 Streptomyces sp. NPDC006798 | reverse complement strand
CGACGGTGGGCGCGGTGACGGCCTCGTCGATGAGGACCTCGTTCCGGGTGTTGCAGCCGTCGGGCTCGAGGCCCGAGTTCCAGTGCTTGAACTTGGACCGCTCGTACCCCGTACGGTCCTCGGTCCGTACGGAGAGCCGGTTGACGGCGAGCAGGATCGGCACGGTCTGCGGGGCGGCGGCCCGGGCTCCGGCCGTGGCCCCGGCTCCGGCGGGGGGCGCGGCTTCGACCGGGGTCGCGGCGGTCGCGGGAGTGGTGAGGGCGAGTGGTACGAGAACGAGGGCGGCGGCCGACACGGCGCGCTTCAGGCTGATAACCATGTCAACTTGGGTACGCGTAGTTCACCCTCGCGCGGTGCTATGAACCGGTGAACTGGTGCGGATGACGTAATCCGTTCACCGTAGAAACGTTTCTGCGCCGAGGGGTGGGGGCACCCGGGGGCCATGCCCGTGACCCGTCCCGGCGCGGGTGCGTTGTCCCGGCATGACCAAGACGCAGCGCATCCTCACCGCCGTCGCCCTCGCCGCCGGCGCCTCCGCCCTGTCCGTATCCGCCGCGTCGGCGAACGGACCCGCCGCGGGCGCCGCCCCGGCTCCGGAAGGGGTGCAGTCCCTGACCGACGGGGTGGCGTCCCTCCAGGGCGGCATCAACGAGCTCAACCAGCTCAACCAGCTCATGGAGGTGCCCAACCACCTCGCCCCGCTGATCGACCCGGTCGCGCAGGTCGCGGGCGCGATCCAGTAGCCCGGACGGCGGCGGTCCGGGCCCGTTCCGTACGGCCGCGGACCCCCGGGGCCACCCCTCGCCGGCCGTCCGGAGAGAATCCCGGAAAAAAATCCGGAAGTTTTCGCCGAGCGGTGTCGAGAACCCGTCATCGGCTCCGACGTCCCCTGTGAAAGCCGCCCACGAGGGCGGTGGCCACGGGAAACCCCGGCGGCCGAGGGAACCGAACGAGGAGTGGACCATGAAGTACCTGGTACAGATTCAGGGCACCCAGGCCGCGTACGACGCCATGGCGGGCAAGCCCTCCGCGGGCAACCCGGCGTGGAGCGAGGCCGACATGGCCGCGATGTTCGCGCACATGGGCGCCATCAACGACGATCTCGCCGAGACCGGTGAGCTGCTCGACGGCAACGGACTGGCCGAGCCCGCCCGCGCCCGTTACGTCCTGGCGGGCCCGGACGGCAAGCCGGTCGTCACCGACGGTCCGTACAGCGAGACCAAGGAGATCCTGGCCGGGTACTGGGTGCTGGACTGCGCCAGCCTCGACCGGGTGACCGAGATCGCCGCACGGGTCGTCGCGTGTCCGATCCCCGAGGGCAGCACGCCCTCGCCGATCATCATCCAGCCCATCCAGGAAGCGCCGGAGGCCTGACCCCGGACACCGCACCGGTACGCCACGCCCGGCCGAACCGAACTGAACCGGATCGGGCCGGATGCGACCAGGCCGGGAGCCCGGGGCGACGGGGACACCGATGAACTCCGGTGTCCGCCGAGCCCCGGGCCGGTGGGCCCGAGGACGAGACCCCGGGCCGCACCGGCCGCCGGAGACCCGGACCGTCAGCGCCGTAAGTGCTGTACGCGCCGTAAGCGCAGTATCGCCGGGGCCCGAGCACCCGGTCCCGTACCACCCCGGACCCTGCGCCCCGCCCCCGCCGACGGGCCCGTGATACGTACTGCGGCATGAGCCGTAGCCGTACGCACACCCCTATCGATGCCGGCGCCGACGGGGAAACCGCCGCCGTGGCAGACGCCGATCCCGTCGTCGAGGAGCTGCTGCGGCTGCACGCGCCGCAGGTGCTCGGCGCGCTCGTCCGCCGCTACGGACACTTCGACCAGGCCGAGGACTCCGTCCAGGAGGCCCTGATCGCCGCCGCCCGCCAGTGGCCCGCCGAGGGTGTCCCCGCCAACCCCCGGGGCTGGCTCATCCGGGTCGCCGCCCGCCGCCTCGTCGATCTGCTCCGCGCCGACGAGGCGCGCCGCCGCCGGGAGGAGAACGCCGCGCACCTCGCGCCCCGCGACACCCGTACCGCCCCCGCGCCCGGTGAGGACCGCGCCCCCTCCGACGACGACACCCTCACCCTCCTCTTCCTCTGCTGCCATCCCGGGCTGACGCCCGCCGCGCAGATCGCCCTCACCCTGCGCGCCGTCGGCGGGCTGACCACCGCCGAGATCGCCCGCGCCCATCTGGTGCCCGAGGCGACGATGGCCCAGCGGATCAGCCGGGCGAAGCAGAAGGTGCGGGGCGTGCCGTTCGTCCCGCCGGGACCGCAGGACCGCGACCGGCGGCTCGCCGCCGTACTCGAAGTGCTGTATCTGATCTTCAACGAGGGGTACACGGCCTCGTCCGGCGACCGGCTCCACCGCGCCGACCTGGCCCGGGAGGCGATCCGGCTGACCCGCCGGGTCCGGCTGCTGCTGCCCCGCGAGGGCGCGGTCACCGGACTGCTGGCGCTGATGCTGCTCACCGAGGCGCGCGGCCCGGCCCGCAGCGGCCCGGACGGCGAGCTGATCCCGCTGGACGAGCAGGACCGCACGCTCTGGGACCGAACCGCCGTCGCCGAGGGCACGGCGCTGGTCGAGGAGGCGCTGGGCCAGGGCCCGGCCGGGGTCTACCAGCTCCAGGCCGCCGTCGCGGCCCTGCACGACGAGGCCGGGCGGCCCGAGGAGACCGACTGGCCGCAGATCCTCGCCCTGTACGACCTGCTGGTGGCGATCGCCCCCGAACCCATGGCCGAGCTGGGGCGGACCGTCGCCGTCGCCCGGGTCCGCGGGCCCGAGGCCGGGCTCGCGGAGGCCGACCGGCTGGCGGACCGGCTGGCGGGCCACCACCGGCTCGACGCCGTACGGGCCCATCTGCTGGAGGAGGCCGGACGGCCCGCCGAGGCCAGGGCGGCGTACGAACGGGCCGCCGAGGCCACCCTCAGCGGACCGGAGGCCGACTACCTCCGCCGCCGGGCCGCCCGAATCGTCGGCTGATGCCGGGCTTGACCTTTACGTAACGTCAACTTCTACCGTTCAGGTCATGGAGTGGTCGATCCAGGAAGTCGCCCGGCGCGCCGGGACGACCAGCCGCACCCTGCGGCACTACGCGGACATCGGACTGCTGGAGCCCCGGCGGATCGGGTCGAACGGCTACCGCTACTACGGGCCGGACGAGCTGATCAGGCTCCAGCGGATCCTGCTCCTGCGCGAGCTGGGGCTCGGGCTGCCCGCGATCGCCGGGGTCCTGGCGGGCCGGAGCGACCCGGCCGCCGCGCTCCGGGCCCATCTGGAGCTGCTGGAACTGGAACGGGACCGGCTCGCGCGCCGGATCGCCTCGGTGCGGACCACCCTGCTGAAGACCGAACGAGGGGAAGAAGTGATGGCCGAGGACGTGCTCGACGGATTCGACGACAAGCGGTACGAGAAGGAGGTCACCGAACGCTGGGGCGCCGACGCCTGGCGCGACGGCCGGCGGTGGTGGTCGGCGCTCGGCGAGGAAGAGCGGCGGGCGCGGCTGGTGGAGCACGAGACGATCGCCCGGCACTACGGGCGCGCCTGCCAGGAGGGCGCCGGGCCCGGCGACGAGCGGGCGCAGGAGATCACCCGGCGGATGTACGCCTGGCAGTCGGCGGTCCGGCCCCCGTCGAAGAGCCACTTCGCCGGGCTCGGCGAGATGTTCGCGGCGGACCCGCGGTTCGGGAAGAACTACGACAAGTACGGGGAGGGGACGGCCGCCTTCGTCCGGGACGCGATGCGGATCTACGCGGACCGTCAGCTGACCGACTGAGGCGGGCTCGGGGGACCGGCGGGGCCAACGGGAATCCGCCGGTCCGGCGAGGACGGCGAGGACCGCGAAGGCGACAGAGCCGGGTTAAAACGAATGAAAAGCGATTATGTCGGGCGTGGTCGGCGGGATTCGCGAAACCGATGAGGCCGCGGGGGCGGAAATGGTCGTCGGTGGTGCTCCGGATGGCGTAAGGTTGTGTTCAACGACGCGGGGTGGAGCAGCTCGGTAGCTCGCTGGGCTCATAACCCAGAGGTCGCAGGTTCAAATCCTGTCCCCGCTACTGAAGACACGGCCCGGTGTTCCGTAACAGGAACACCGGGCCGTTGTCGTACCCCCTGCCAGTCGCCGTTCGGTCCGCCGTTGCCCGGCCGACCCCCGGTCGCCCCCCGGCTGTTCCCACGTCGTCCCCCGTCCGGCCCTCCGCGGGTCGCCCTCCGCCCGTCCGGCCGGGACGCTGAGGGGGGAGGAGAGCATCCGTGGCGGAGGAAGAACAACCGAACCTGTCCGGTGGTGCCCGGCGACTCGCCCGGATGCTGCCGTCGCTGATGATCATCGTGGGTGTGGTCTTCGACCTCTCGACCCCGTCGAAGTTCACCGCCGCCCCGATGTTCACGGCCGCCCCGCTGCTCGCCGCGCCCTTCTTCTCCTTCTCCGTCACCCTGGCGACCGGGATCTTCGCCGTACTGACCGAACTGGCCCTCGACTTCTACAACAGCCTGCTCGACGAGACCCAGGCGTATACCGAGCTGACCACCGTGATCACCGTCTCGGCGCTGGCCCTCTTCATCAACCGGGTCATCACCCGGAGCCAGCAGCGGCTCGCCTCCGCCCGGGTGATCGCCGAGACCGCGCAGCGCGCCGTGCTGCCCACACCCGCCGAGGAGATCGGCGGGCTACGGGTCGCCGCCCGGTACGAGGCCGCCCTCGCCGACGCCTTCATCGGCGGCGACCTCTTCGCCGTCCAGGAGACCCGGCACGGGGTGCGGCTGGTGGTCGGCGACGTCCGGGGCAAGGGCCTGGGCGCGGTCGAGGCCGTGGCCGTCCTGATCGGCGCCTTCCGCGAGGCGGCCGAACGGGAGCCGACGCTGGAGGAGGTCGCCGCCCGGCTGGAGCAGGCCCTGGTCCGGGAGGGGCTGCGCAGGGGCGGCGACACCGAGGAGAACACGGCCCGCTACGAGGGCTTCGCGACTGCCGTGATCGCGGAGATCCCGCACGGGGCCGGGGTCGTACGGCTGCTCAACCGGGGGCACCCCGAACCGCTGCTGCTGCGGGGCGACGGCCGGGCCCGGTTCCTGCCGCCGGACGACGCGGCCCTGCCGCTGGGGATGCGGGAGCTGGGGGAGTGGCCGGGGCGGACCGAGACCCATCCGATGCCGGCCGGCTCGACCCTGCTGCTGTACACGGACGGGCTCTCCGAGGCGCGGAACCCGGCGGGGGCCTTCTACGACCCGGGGGAGCGGCTCGGGGGCCGGGTGTTCCCGGGGCCGGGGGAGCTGCTGGACGCGCTGGTCGACGACGTACGACGGCACACGGGCGGCGGATCCACGGACGACATGGCGCTGCTGGCGGTCACGGGGCCCTTGGTCACGGGACCTGAGTTCTCCGGGCGTGCGGTCTCCGGTACTCCGGCTTCCGATACCCCGTCTGCGGATGCCCCGGCTTCCGATACCCCGGCCTCCGGATCTGGGGCTTCCGGGTCCGCGGCCTCCGGATCCCCGACCCCCGGGACCCCCGAGGACGGCTGATCTCCGGATCCCGTAGGCCGGCTTCCGGCCCCGGTGGCCGAACCCCGCCGAGGGTCCGTCCGGCGCCGGGACAGGCGGCGCTCCGGGCTCTTGGATAAAGACTTGACCAACCCTTCGCCGGGTGTCGGCGCCTATGTGCCATTGCACAGCCCATTTATCGACCGAGAGTAACCGAGTCGTCGCTCTGCATATATCAATTGACGGTCCGTCAGTGGCCGCGAGCGCCCCGACGGGGCGTCAGGGACCCGTTTTGCCGGTCGGCTCGCCCGATTTGGCGAGCTTCTGTCCCGGTTGATCCACCAGATGGGTTTAACGATCATCAGGAACAGCTTGGAAAACATTCCCGGTGTCTATTAACGTTCGATAACGCAGCGCGGTCGTCCCAGCCGCCGTCAGGGCGGCTCCGTGCTCATGCGCCGAATCCCGCAAGGGAACCGGGGAACCACTTCTTGGGGTGAATCGGGTGACTCCGCAGCCTGCGGAGTCACGCGTAGGAGACCTTCCTGCTCCGAACCCGTCAGCTAACCCGGTAGGCGAGAAGGAAGGAAAGGAGCACGCCTCAGTGGCGTCCAACACCCCTGCCCCGCAAGCCCCCGCCGGGCCCGGGTACTCGCACTCCGGCTTCCGTGAGGACGGCGGTCCCGAGCGTTCCACCGACGAGTGGAACCCGAGCGCCGAGACCATCGGTTCCAACCGCGGCAAGCACCGCGTACTGCGCCAGCAGCGCCGGGCCTTCGCCCGCAGCTCCACCGTCCTCGGTGTCGGTGTCATCGCCGCGGTCGGCGCGGGCGGCATCGCCACCGCGCAGGACAAGGCCCCGATCACCATCTCCCTGCCCGACGGGCTCGGCGGCGACGAGGAGGGCCCCGCCCCGGTCGGCCTCGCCACCATGGGCGCCCCCGGTGCCCAGGCCGAGGAGGCCGACGCGGCCGCCGGTGACGCCCTGCGCTCCCGGATCCTCCAGCAGGCCGAGCAGCAGCAGGCCACCGCCGACGCGGAGCGCCGCGCCGCCGCCGAGAAGGCCGCCGCCGAACAGGCGGCCGAGGACGCGAAGCAGGCCGCCACCGACGCCAAGAAGAAGGCGGACGAGGCGAAGAAGAAGGCCGCCGAGGAAGCCAAGAAGAAGGCGGAGGCCGAGCGGCTCGCCAAGCTGGCGAAGAGCTTCTCGCCCCCTACCTCCAACTACCGGATCACCTCGGTCTACGGCCAGTCCGGCTCGATGTGGTCCTCCGGTCAGCACACCGGTGTCGACTTCGCCGCCTCGGCGGGCACCCCGACCAAGGCCGTCGGCGCGGGCACCATCAAGTCCGCCGGCATGGCGGGCGCGTACGGCCTCCAGACCATCCTCCAACTGAACGACGGCACCGAGGTGATGTACGCCCACCAGTCGTCGATCAACGTCAGCGTCGGCCAGAAGGTCGCCGCGGGCGACATGATCGGCCGGGTCGGCGCCACCGGCAATGTCACCGGCGACCACCTCCACCTGGAGGTCAGGACGCCCGGCGGCTCGGTGATCGACCCCCTGGCCTGGCTGCGCAGCAAGGGCGTTCCGGTCTAGGCAAACCCCCGCGGCCCGCTTCTCTCGTGGACCACCGGCAGTTCCGACGCATCACCCCCCGACGTCGGAGCTGCCGGTTTCCGCATGTCCGGGGCGGAATGTCCGGGGCGGCCGGGTTCGGGGCGGCCGGGTTCGGGCGCGGAACGCCGTACGGGTCAGACGCGGTACGGGTTGTACCCCTCGTAGTCGCGGTACGGCGGCGGCACCCGCACCGCGCCCGCCGCCCGGGCGCCGTAGGTGAGCGCCGGTCCCGCCACCGCCTTCCGGTTCCACATGTGGTGCAGCAACTCCTGCTCCCTCGCCACGAAGTCCGGGTCGGCGGCCCCGCGCGACGCCCGGTCGCGCAGAAAGGCCAGTGACGTCGCGAACCGTACGTACTCCGACACCGCGTGCGCGGCGGTCGGCCCCCCGGCCCGGCGGGCGAACGACCGGGCTTCGGACCTGGCCCGCATCGACGACAGCGCGGCGGGTTCGGCGGGCGCCAGCCAGCCCGCCGCGGCGTACGGCGGCAGCGCCACCGAGATCGTCCGCAGCTCCCGCTGCCGGGACCAGATCGTCAGCCAGGTCAGCAGCGCGAAGGCCGGGACCATGAACATCCCGTAGACCAGATAGAAGCCGAACGGGCCGAGGTAGGACGCCGAACCGTTCCAGAGCGCGTGCATCGCCATCGACAGCAGCAGCCCCAGCACGGGCAGGACGAACCGGCGCAGCCGGTGCCGTCGGGCCGCCATCGCCGCGAAGCCCAGTCCGAGACCGGTGAGCACGGTGAAGAGGGGATGCGCGAACGGCGACATGACGACCCGTACGAAGAACGTCGCCGCCGCCGAGGCGATACCCGAGCCGCCCGCCGACTGCTCCTCGTCGAAGGCCGTCCCGAGATAGAGGATGTTCTCGGTGAAGGCGAAGCCGGTCGCGGTGAAACCGGCGAACACCACACCGTCGACCAGACCGGTGAAGTGCCGCCGCCGGAAGAAGAAGAGCAGGAAGAGCGCGGCGGCCTTGGCGGTCTCCTCGACCACCGGGGCGACCAGGGTCGCGCCCAGATTGTCGGCGCTCGTCGGATCCGCGGTGGCGGTGGCGATCCACTGGATCGCGAAGGTGTTGGCCAGGATCGAGACCAGTGCCGCGGCGAAGGCGCCCCAGGCGAAGGCGAAGGCGAGGTTCCGCCAGGGCCGGGGCTCGACCCGGCCCAGCCAGCGGAAGGCCGCCAGCAGAAGGGGCACGGGCAGGGTGGCGAGACCGAGGCCGACCAGGAAGCCCTCGGAACCGGTCTGCTCCCGGACTATCGCCAGGATCACCAGCGCGCACAGGGCCAGCAGCAGGATCAGTATCCCGGCCCGGATCGCCTTGCTGCGCCAGATCCGGGAGACCCGCGGCTTGTAGCGCCAGCGGGAGCGCTCCGGCATGGCGTCGAAGACCGGCCGGGCGTCGTACGCGGGCACGGCGGGGCCGCCGGAGCCGCCGGTGCCCATCGGGCCGGTGGTCTGGGCGGTGCCGGTGGGCCAGGTGGCCTGGGTGGTGTCAGCGGTGTCGGTGGTGCTGATGGGTTCGGTGGTGTCGGTGGCGGGATTCGGCTGGTGCGGGTGGGACCGGGGCGGGGTTCCGGTCGCGTCCTCCGGTGGTACGGGCCGGGGCCCGGGCAACCCGGTGCGTTCCGGATCGGGTGGGGACGCCCCGGCCTCAGGGGGCGAGGGACGCGGTACGGGACGGGATGCGGACGGCTCGGACACCCGTCGACACTAACGATCCCCTGTGACAACCGGCGACGGGGCGCCGTGATCCCTGGCCGGTTCGCGCGATACACCACCGCGAATCGCCCCGACCGCGACCTTTCGAACGGCGTCCGGCGGCGCCGGACACCACCGCCCGGGGCCGTTCCACCCGGTCCGGGACCGCCCGTGGCCGTGCCGCCCGGAGGACGCTCCGCCGTGGCCGTGCCGTCAGACCCGGCGGAAGAGGAGATCCCGGACGACGTGGCCCTTGTCCAGACCCTGTCCCTCGAACCGGGTACGGGGCCGGAAGCCGGGCCTCGGCGCGAAGCCGCCGTCCTCGGCGGTGTTCTCGAAGCCGGGGTGCGCGGAGAGCACCTCCAACATCTGCTCCGCGTACGGCTCCCAGTCCGTCGCGCAGTGCAGTACGGCCCCCGGCTTCAGCACCCGCGCGGCCAGCGTCAGGAACTCGGGCTGGATCAGCCGCCGCTTGTGGTGCCGCTTCTTCGGCCACGGGTCGGGGAAGTACACCCGCATTCCGTCGAGCGCGCCGGGCGCCAGCTGCTCCCGCAGCAGGATGATCGCGTCACCGTTGGCCACCCGGACGTTGGTCAGCCCGTTCCGCTCGGCGAGGCCGAGGAGGTTGCCCTGCCCGGGGGTGTGGACGTCCACGGCCAGGATCCCGGTCCCGGGGTCGGCTGCGGCCATCCGCGCGGTCGCCTCGCCCATGCCGAAGCCGATCTCCAGGACGACGGGCAGCCCGTCGAACATCGCACCGAGATCGAGCACCTCCCGGCCGTCGATGTCGAGGCCCCAGACCGGCCAGAGCCGTCGCAGCGCGTCACCCTGCCCGGTGGTCACCCGGCTCCGCCGGGGCTGGAAGCTCCGGATCCGGCGCTCGTGGTGCGATCCGGCGGGATCGGCGGCGGGGCCGCCCGGAAACCTCGGCTCGTCACGGCGGCGCCGTACCTGGGCCCCGGCGGAACCGTCCACCGTGGCAGCCGTGGCAGCCGTGGCCGACGGGGTGTGCTGGGCGTCCGAGGGCTCGGCGGCCACGAGCCGCTCGGGGCCTTCGGGGGTCTCGGGGGTGTGGGGGCGCGATGTCGACACAATGAACCAATTCTACGGCGCCCCGCCCACACGGCGCCCCGCCCGCACCCCGGCCCGCTCGTTCCCGCCCCGCTCCGGCTCGGCCGGCCGAGCCCCGGCGGAGCGCGAGCGGTGCGGCTACAGCATCGCCCGGACCCGGCGGGCCACCTCGCGGCCGATCGGGAGGGACGCCGTCGCCGCCGGGGAGGGCGCGTTCACCACATGGACCACCTGGCGGCTCTCCCGGATCAGGAAATCGTCGACGAGCGTGCCGTCCCTGAGGACCGCCTGGGCGCGGACGCCCGCGTCGGTCCGGCGCAGGTCGCCGGAGGCGACGGCCGGGAGCAGTCTGCGGACCTCCGCCGTGAACGCCTCCTTCGACATCGAGCGGCGCAGCTCCCCCGCCCCGTACCGCCAGTGGCGGCGGGCGAGCCGCCAGCTCCCGGGCCAGGTCAGGGTGGCCGCCAGCTCGGCCGGACGGATCACGCCCCAGTCGTACCCCTCGCGGGCGAGCGCCGGGACCGCGTTCGGCCCGACATGGACGGAGCCGTCGATCCCCCGGGTCAGATGGACCCCGAGGAAGGGGAAGGCCGGGTCCGGTACGGGATAGACCAGCCCCCTGACCAGGGACGGATCCCTGAGTTCGTAGTACTCGCCGCGGAAGGGGACGATCCGCGCCCCCGGATCGTCGCCGGTGAGCCGGGCCACCGCGTCGCTCCGCAGCCCGGCACAGTTGACCAGGGCCCGGGCCCGCAGCACCGTCCCGGCGGCGGTGCGGACCGCGGCGCCCCAGGGACGGCGGTCCACCGCGACGACCTCCTCGCCGCAGCGCACCTCGGCCCCGGCCGCGACCGCCAGCTCCGCGAGCTTCCGCGCCACGGCGCCGAAGTCGCACACCCCCGTCGTCCCGACATGGATCGCGGCCACCCCGCGGACCCCCGGTTCGTACTCCGTGATCTGCGCGGGGCCCAGCTCCCGGACCGGTATCCCGTTCTCCCGGCCGCGCTGGACCAGGGCGTGCAGCCGGGGCAGCTCGTCGCGGCGGGTGGCCACGATCAGCTTGCCCGTCACCTGATGGGGCAGATCGTGCTCGGCGCAGAACTTGACCATCTCCGCCGCGCCCGAGACCGCGTACCGCGCCTTGAGGGAGCCGGGCCGGTAGTAGATCCCGCTGTGGATCACCCCGCTGTTGCGGCCCGTCTGATGGCGGGCCGGAGCCGGTTCCTTCTCCAGCACCACCACCCGGGTCCCGGGGGCCGAGCGGGTCAGCGCGTACGCCGTCGAGAGGCCGACGATGCCGCCGCCGACGACCAGCACATCGCAGTCGAAGCCGTGCACGGTCCGCCGCCCGGTGCCCGTCATCGCTCCACCTCCGCCAGCTCCACTCCGCCCGATCGCCCCGGCCGCCCCATCCGTCCCGCTCGGCTCGCTCGTCCCGCTCGGCCCCGCAGTGCCGATTCCGCCGTCCGCCCCGCTCGCCGCTCTTTCTCCGTTCTTCCCGTGCTGTCCGCGTTCCTCGCCGCCACGGCTCAGGCCACCGCCTCTCCGGCGGCTGTCCCCGGCCGCCGTACGTCCCATCCCGATACTGCACCCCGCCACTGACAACGTCGTCGCCACCGCGACCGGAACTCGTGCCTCCGGGCCGCTCCGGGCGCTGGGAGTCACCGCGGGCCACTCCGGACCCGGCCCCTCCGGACCCGGGCCCCTCCGGACCCGGGCCGGGGCTCGCCCCGGCCCCGTTCCGCGCGGACCGGCCGACCGGTGACGGAGGACCGGCGGACTCGTGCGCCCGGGACGCCCTACGCCGGTGCCATCAGCAGCGGCCGGGCCCTCTCCCGTAGCTCCGCCACCCGGGGCTCGTCCCCGTACGGCTCCAGTTTGTGCAGCAGATCCCGGACGTACTCCGTGGTCCGTACGGAGGAGATCCGGCCCGCGACCTCCACCGCCCGGACGCCCGCCGCGCAGGCCGCGTCCAGATTGCCCGACTCCAGCTCGGCGAAGGCGCCGACCACCAGCCGCAGCCCGTGCGACCGGACGAACTCGTCCGTCGGCTGGGAGAGCGCCTTCTCGGTGAACCGCCGTACCTGGCGGGGGAGCCGGAGGTCGCGGTACGCCTCGGCGGCGTCCGCCGCGAACCGGTCATAGGTGTAGAAGCCCAGCCAGGAGGGGTCGGGGTCGCCGTCGCGGGACCGTTCCAGCCAGCTCTCGGCGGCCTTCAGCGCCGCGCCCGCCGCCGCCGCGTCGTTCGCCTTGGCGTGCGCCCGCGCCTCCACGAGCCGGAAGAAGCTCATGGTGCGCGCCGTCGCGAGCCCCCGGTTCCGCTCCAGCGCGGCCTGGGCGAGATCCACGCCCTCGTCGGCGAAGCCCCGGTAGATGGACTGGAGCGACATCGACGCCAGCACATATCCGCCCAGCGGTACGTCGGCCGCCGCCCGGGCCAGCCGCAGGGCCTGGATGTAGTAGCGCTGGGCGGCCTCCTGCTGGCCGGTGTCGAAGGCCATCCACCCGGCCAGCCGGGTCAGTTCGGCGGTCGCGCCGAAGAGGGCCCGGCCGACCTCGTCGGAGTACGAGCCCAGCAACAGAGGCGCGGCGTCGACCCGCAGACACTCGGGGACCATCGACGAACGCCAGTCGCCGCCACCGTATTTGGAGTCCCAGCGGCGGGCGTCCTCGGCGGCCTCGCGCAGTTTGGCGACATCGCTGTGGCCCACCCGGGGATCGTCACCGGCGGGCTGGCCGGAATCATGCTGACGAGGGCCGCCCGCGCCCGGTGATCCGGCTCCGGGGGTGGCCGAAGACGGCAGGTCGGCGCCCGGACCGGAATGCGCGGGCGCGTGCGCCGTGGTGCGCGCCGGACCGTCCGTCGAACGCTCGGCCCCGCCGCCCCCACCGGCTTCTTCGTCCTCACGGAACCCCATGGCCCCGGGCGTCGCGCAGAGCGGCGGCGGGCGTTCCACGGACGGGTCGGCAGGTGTTATCAGCCATCGTGACGCGGGGGTGGCATAGGCGCTGACGGAGAAGGATCCGGCCAGGGACTGCCAGATCCCCCCACTGCCGGCCCGCCGTCCGGCCAGGTCCAGCCGGTACAGATCGGTGGCGGACTTCACCGCCTGCCGGACGTCGCGCGGGAAGGCCAGACCGACCTCGGGCGCCGGATCGGCGTCGGCGAGCCCGATCTCGTGCAGCGGTACGGGACGGCCGAGTTTGGCGCCGATGGCGGCGGCGATGAGATGCGGTGCCGCGCCCTGCGGGACCATGCCCTTGGAGACCCACCGCGCCACCGACGTCTTGTCGTAACGGAGCGTCAGGCCCCGTTGCGCTCCGAGGTCGTTGACCCTCCTGGCGAGCCCCGCGTTGCTGATTCCCGCGAGGGCGAGAACCGTCCCGAGCTTTTCGTTCGGCCCGCGTTGCTCCCTGGACATGCGCCCCACCCCTCGACACACCGACGGCCGCCGCGACGCTGCCCCGCGCCCGGCTTTCGTACCGACACCCCACCCCGAAGGCCGCCCCGGCGCGCGGCTGCCACCACGTCCCGGCCCCGGCTGCAAAACCGCCTGGCCGAGCCCTCCGGAATATGCCCATCGGTTCAGAACATCAGTAAAACCCAGCGTAGTTCGCCGCATCCCGACCGTTAAGGGGCGGTGTTCCGGATGGCGAGATTGTTGTGCGTGTGAGCGAACCCCGCCGGGGCGTGCCGGGGACGCACGGTAACGCGCCACCGGTGGCGCGGACCCGCCGTCGGGCCGCCGCCGGATCACTGTCCGTCCGCCATCCGTCCACCCCGGGTCCGCCATCCGGCGACCCCCGGCCCGGCCCCGGTTCCCCCTCGGCCCGGTGCGCGTCCGCCGCCCGTCCGGCGTCGCGGCAGTCCGCCGGTACGCGGCCCCAAACGGCCCCGCGGCCCCGCTCCCGCCCCGGCCCCGGGACCCGGCCGCAGGACGGCCGGCGGGCGGGGTGGCGGTGCGACGGCGGGCGCGGCGGTGGGCCCGGACGCCCGCGGTCGCGCGGCGCGCACCCCGCCGTACCCCCGTCCGCGCCCGGCCGGGGTCGCGTTCGCGGTGCACGGTGCCCCGCCGTGCCCCCGCCGTCCCCGGCCGCCGGGGCGGTCCCCGGGCACACCGGGGCCGGTCGGCCGGACCCGCTCCGGCCGGTCCCGGGTGTGCTCCGGGTGTGTGGCCGTGCGCCCGCCCGTGCGCTCTGGCCCGGTCTTCCGCCGCGGGCTTCCATGAGAGTCGCGTGGGTCGGCCCGCTGCGTACTGGAACCAGCGGGCTGGGGGACACCGCCGCCTTCAATCCCCGCGGGCGGCGGACGGTCCGGGAGGCGTATGGCGCCTCCCGGACTGTCGTATCCGGGCGCGGACGGGCGTACGCGCCGAATCGGCGGCCCCTCGGCGGCCCCTCGGCGGCCCCTCGGCGGTCTCCCGGACGCCCTTTCGCCGTTCCATCAAGGCCCGCCCCGGCGGGCCCGCCGGCCCTCCGGAAGGACCCCGGTGTCCGCCGCCCGGCAGCTGCCCGGCACCATGAACCGCAGGTCCGGAACAGTTCCGGAGCGCGCCCCGGGCGGACCCGGGGCGGGGCCGGGCCGGGTGAGCGGGGGAGTCCGGGCCGCCGCCGTACGGTCCCCGGGCCCGGTACGGCCGCCGCGCGGCCCCGCGTGAACCGTCCTCCGGGGGCGGGTGCGAGACCGCCGCGCGCGGGCGTGCGCCGGTGGAGAACCTGTGGAGAACGACTCGGAAGCGGACTGACCGCCACCGGTCCGGCAGCTCTCCGTACCCGTATCAAGGGTCCGGAGATTTGATGAGAATGGCCGAAAATCGACTGTCCTTCTCGCGGTTTTCCTCCCTATTTGCGAGTGGCGTGATATTCCCCCGCGCCCGTGACGGGCCGCCAAAACAGGCCGGGCGGCGGCGCTTTCGCTTTTTGCGCGTGCGACCCGCCGCCGGTCCCCCGCGTCTCCTTCGTGGCAGCATGTTCCCGAACGGCCCGGGCCCCGGCCCGGTTGTCCACAGCCTGTGGAGGCGAAGTCGGCGATGCGGTGGTTGGTGGGCTGGAGCAGTATCGCCGCGAACTTCGGAACGGCCGGAGCCGTCGGCGCCGCCGACGAGGGCCGTACGGTCCATCCCGTCGGCTCCCAGCTGCTCTGGGGCGACCCCGACCCCCTGTGGGCCGTCGGCGACTGGCGCCCCGACGAGGTACGCGTCGTCTCCGCCGACGACTTCACACAGATGGCCGTCCTCGGCTGCTGCGCCGCGTCCGACGCCGAACTCAGGGCCGGGCTCCTCTCCGCGCGCGGCGGCGCCCTGCGCCACCTCACCGCCTGGCCCGGCAGCTACACCGTCGTCGTCCGGGCCGGCCGCCGGATCACCGTCATCGGCGATCTCGCGGGCGCCCGGCCCGTCTTCCACACCCCCTGGGCCGACGGCACCGCCTACGCCACCGCCGCCCTCCCCCTCGCCGACCTCATCGAGGCCCAGCTCGACATCGGCTATCTCGCCGCCCTCCTCGCCTGCCCCGAGACCCCCGAGGCGCTCCGCGACGCCACCCCGTACGACGGGGTCAAGCGCATCCCGCCCGGCCATGCCCTGATCCTCCGCGAGGGCTCCCGCGAGATCACCGGCTACGAGCCCGTCGCCTCCCTCGCGGTCTCCGGCCCCCAAATGGCCGCCGACCAGGCCGTCGACGGGGTCCGGGACGCACTCGTCGAAGCCGTACGGGCCCGGCTCACCGCCCCCCGCCACGCCCCCGAGACCGCGCCCCCCGACCCCGGGCCCGTTCCCGGCATGGGCCCCGCCGACCGGCGCGCCCGGCGCGGCGCGCCCGCCCCCGGCATCGGCGCCGACCTCTCCGGGGGCAGCGCCTCCGCCACCCTCGCCCTGCTCGCCGCCGGACTCCCCGGCCGCCCCGGCACCATCACCGGCCACGGCGCGACCGCCGCCGGTGAACGCCTCCTCGCCACCACCTTCAACGACCTCACCGAACCCGGCCTCGAACCCGAACTCGAACGCGCCCGGGCCATCGCCGCCGACCCCCGGCTGCACCACGTCGTGGTCGCCGCGGGCCCCGAAGGGCTGCCGTACGCCCAGCTCGACAACGGACCCCTCACCGACGAACCGGCGCCCTGCCTGGTCACCGCCGAACGCCACCGCGTCCGGCTCGCCTCCGGCAGCGCCGACCACATCACCGGCGCGGGCGCCCGACAAGTACTCGACGCGCACCCGGCCCGCCTCGCCGACCTCCTCATCGACCGAAGACGACGCCATCTGCTGCGCCCCGTGACCGCCCTGGCCCGCGCCGAGGGCCCGTCGCCGCAGTCGCTGATGGTCCCCCTCACCGTCTACCGGGCCGCGCGCCGCCTCGCCCGTACGCCGTACCGGGCCGGCCTCGAAACCGCCGCCGACGTCCTGCTCGCCGCCAACCGGGGCGAACGGCCCCCCGGATTCGGCCCCCTCGACGCGTCCCTGGCCGCCCTCACCTGGTCCCGGCCGGGCCCGGCCGCCCGCTGGCTCACCGGCGAGGCCCTCGCGGAGGTCGCCGTACGCCTCACCGGGATCGCCACCCGGCCCGTCACCGTCCAGCGCCCCGGCGAGGCCAGGGCCCGGGCCGCCCTCGCCCGGCACGCCTTCGACCAGCGGATCCTCGAACAGGCCGCGGAGGTGCGGAGCCAGCGGCTGCACGCCCCCTTCCTCGACAACCAGGTCGTCCGCGCCTGCCGCGATCTGCCCGAGGCCCTGCGGGTACGGCCCGGGGCCCGGGCCGACATCCTCCGTACGGTGCTCGCGGGCGCCGGGGCCCACGATCTGCCCGACGGCTGGGGCACCCCGCCCCTCGCCCTGCCCGCCGCCACCGCCCACCGGGGGCTGCGGGCCGCGCTCCCCACCCTGATCGCCCTCTTCGACGCCCCGCTCCTCGCCGACGCGGGCCTGATCGAGGCGCGGGTGGTCCGCAAGGCGCTCCGCGCGGCGGCCGACGGCGAACCGACCCCGCTGGACGGCCTGGCCGATCTGGTCTCCACCGAACTGTGGCTCCGCAGGCTGCTCTCCCGCCGGGGCACCTGCTGGACCGGCTCGGCGGCCCCGAGGGCGCGGGCGGTCTCGACGGGAGTCCCCCGGAGGCAGTCCCTCCGCTCCTGACGGGAAGCCCACCAGGCCACCGGCCCGCCGGAGCTACACGTCCCGCCGCTCCACCACCCAGAGCACCAGTACCGCCGCCACCAGCGCCCACGCGCCGAGCGCCACCCACGCCTCCGTCTCCGTCACCGGGTACTTCGGCGTGCCGTAATGCCGTTCCGGGTTCTGGACCAGCTTCTGCCAGGCGTTGACCGGCAGCACATTGCCGATCTCCTTCACCCAGCGGTACGTCTCCCCGTTGAAGAGGCCCGGGGCGAGCACCAGCAGCCCGACGACCGCGCCCACGCTCCCCGCCGAGTGCCGTACCAGCGCCCCCGTCGCCAGCCCGATCAGGGCGCACACCGGGATCAGCAGCGCCGACGCCGCCACGGCCCGGAAGGCGCCCGGATCCGCGATCGACAGCCCCCCGTGCTCGCGCAGGACCGCCTGCGTCACCCCGAACGACACCCCCGCCACCACCGTGCCCAGGACCGCGGTCACGGCCACCACGACCACGCCCTTCGCCGCCGCCACCGCCCGCCGCGCGGGCACCGCCGCGAAGGTCGTACGGATCAGCCCGCTGCCGTGCTCCCCGGTGAGCGCCATCGCGCCCAGGCCCGCCGCCACGACCATCAGGATCTGCCAGGCCGGGGCGGTGAACGCCGTCCCCAGCGGATCGAACAGGAACTGTCTGTCCACCGGCCGCTCCGGCATACCGGGCGCCGGTGTGTTCGGCCGGGAGAGCAGCTCCTCATTGGACCGGGCCGAGTTGGCGTTGATACCCACGGCGACGGCCGCGCCGGCCCCGAGGACCGCGTACGTCGAGCGCAGGGACCAGTACTTGACCCATTCGGCGCGCAGCAGATCCCGGAACCGGACCCGGCCGCCGACCGGGGAGACGTACCCCCGTCCCGCCGCCGCCTCTGCTTCCGCCCCGTTTTCCGGCACCTGTTGTCCCGCGTCCGCCTGCGCCCCGTTCTGCGGCACCTGTTGTCCCGCGTCCGCCGCGGGCTCCCGTACGGCGCTCACCGCCCCTCTCCCGTCCCGTACTCGACGCTCGAAGCCGTGATCTCCATGAACGCCTCCTCCAGCGACGCCGACACGGGCGTGAGTTCGGAGAGCAGCACACCGGCGCCCAGCGCCGCCGCCGCGATCCGCCCGGCCTCCATCCCGGTCACCGCGCACCGCCCGTCCCCCTCGTGCACGATCTCCCCGCCCCCGGCGGTGACGACCGCCGTCAGTCCGGTCACATCATCGGTACGGACCACGACGCCCCGCCGCCGCCCGCGCGCCGCGAACTCCGCCAGCCCCTCCGCCGCGATCAGCCGCCCCCGTCCGATGACGACCAGTTCGTCGGCGGTCTGCTCCATCTCCCGCATCAGATGGCTGGAGACCAGGACCGTACGGCCCTCGTCCGCGAGCCGCCGGAACAGGCTCCGCACCCACAGCACCCCGTCCGGATCCAGCCCGTTCAGCGGTTCGTCGAAGAGGAGGACCGGGGGATCGCCGAGGAGCGCGGCGGCGATCCCCAGCCGCTGCTTCATCCCGAGGGAGAAGCCGCCGACCCGGCGGCGGGCCGCCTGCTCAAGACCGACCTCCGCCAGGACCTCGCCGACCCGGCGCGGCGGCAGCCCGTTGCCGTACGCCAGCGCCGCGAGATGGGCCCGCGCGCTGCGGCCCCCGTGGACGTCGTGCGCGTCGAGCAGTCCGCCCGCGTACCGCAGCCCGCGCGGCCGGGACCTGAACGGCCGCCCGCCGACGGTGACGGACCCGGAGGTGGGCTCGTTCAGACCGAGGACGAGCCGCAGAGTCGTGGACTTCCCGGCGCCGTTGGGGCCGAGGAACCCGGTGACCCGTCCCGGCCGGACCGTGAAGCTCAGCCCGTCGACGGCGGTCTTCTTCCCGTACCGCTTGGTGAGTTCATTGACTTCGATCACGCCGCAACGCTCCCGCGGCGGCGGCCCGCAGGGCATCGGCCCCCGGACCACAACCGGGGGCGGCGACGGTAGCCCGGGGGCGTACGCCCGGCGCCCGATGACCCGCCGCCGGGCCGTTCCTATGATCCGGGCATGACCTCCCCGCCACCCCCGGACCCGGGCCCGAACACGGCCACGAGTACGGCCTCCGGTCCGGCCGTACGCCACCCCTGGTCCACGGCGGTGACCGTCGCGAGCTGGACGGGCGCCCTGGCGTACCCCGTACTGCTGTACGCCGCCGTCGTCACCGAGCCCGAACCGACCGGCAGACGGCTGCTGCCGCCCCTCCTCCTCGCCCTGCTCGTCGTCCCCCTGCTGCGACGGCGCCCGGAGGTCGTACTCGGGCTGATGCTGGCCGGGGCGTACGCCGCGACGGCGGCGGCCGGTACCCGTACCGCGCACGCGGTCTTCCCCGCCCACGGGGTCCCGGCCGTCGTCCCGTCGGCGGGCTCCGGATCCGAGTTCGGCTACCTCCAGGCGCTGCTGACCGATATCGCCGTCGGCTGGGTGGCGGCCAACCGGCCGCGCGCCGTCTCGGTCGCCGCCGCGGCCGTCACCTTCGCCGTCCAGTCAGCCGCCGTCGCCTTCCGGCAGGGGACCGGCGGCGAGCTCGTCGCCTCCAATGTGCTCCTTCTCGGCCTGCTGCTCGCCCTGGCCTGGACCACCGGCCGGATGGTGGGCCAGCGCCGGGAACACATCGAGACCGTACGGGCACAGGCGGCGGTCGCGGCGGTCACCGCCGAACGGCTGCGGATCGCCCGCGAACTCCACGACATGGTCGCCCACAGCATCGGCATCATCGCCATCCAGGCCGGTACGGGCCGCCGGGTCGTCGAGACCCAGCCGGACGAGGCCCGTAACGCGCTCGCCGTCATCGAGACCACCAGCCGCGACACCCTCGCCGGACTCCGCCGGATGCTGGGCGCCCTGCGCCGGGCCGATCCCGAGGGCGTACCGCTGACCGCCGCGCCCGGACTCGCCGACGTCGACGCGCTGGCGGCGGCCGGCCTCGACGGCGGCGTCCGGGTCCGGATCGACCACCGCGGCGACCGCCGCGAACTGCCGCCGGACGTCGAACTCGCCGCCTTCCGGATCATCCAGGAGGGGATCACCAACGTGGTGCGCCACGCGGACACCGACCACTGCCGGGTCGTGCTCGACTACCGGCCCGGCGAACTCGCCGTCGAAATCACCGACCGGGGCCGGGGCCGGGGCCGGGGACCCACCGGAACCGGTACGACTACGAGTACAGGCACGGGCCCGGGTTACGGCACCGGCTACGGCATCACCGGCATGCGGGAGCGGGCCGCCCTCCTCCACGGCCGCTTCACCGCGGGCCCCCGCGACGGCGGCGGCTTCCGGGTGGCGGCGACCCTGCCCGTCCCGGCCGGTCCCGAGGCCCCGGAGGTACGCGGATGAGCGCGCCCGACCCCGTACGCATCCTGCTCGTCGACGATCAGCCGCTGATCCGCGCCGGTCTCCGGGTCCTCGCCGCCGACCACCCCGACCTGCGGATCGTCGGCGAGGCCGGAACCGGCGACGAGGCCGTCCGGCTGACCGCCGAACTCCGGCCCGATGTCGTCGTCATGGACATCCGGATGCCCGGCATGAACGGCATCGACGCGACCCGGCTGATCACCGACGACACCCGGGCCGCACCGGCCACACCAGACGCACAGGACACCCGCGACACCCGCGATACCCGGGTTCTCGTACTGACGACCTTCGACGACGACGAGTACGTCTACGGCGCGCTGCGCGCGGGCGCCAGCGGCTTCCTCGTCAAGGACATGGACATGGACGACATCCTGGCCGCGATCCGGGTGGTCGCGGCGGGCGACGCCCTGATCGCGCCGAGCGTGACGCGCCGTCTGATCGAGGACTTCGCGGCCGGAACCCCGGCCCGCGCCAGACCCCCGGTGCCCCCGGCCGTGATCAACGGCATCACGGACCGCGAACGGGAGGTCCTGACCCTGGTCGCCCACGGCTTGTCGAACGCCGAGATCGCGACGGAGCTCTTCATCACCCCGGCGACGGCCAAGGCCCACGTCAGCCGCCTACTGACCAAGCTCCCGGCCCGCGACCGCGTCCACCTGGTGATCCTCGCCTACAACACGGGCCTGGTCACCCCCCGCCCGTATTAAGAGGCGGGGGGAACCGCGCGACAAGCCACGACGGCGCGCGGCCACCACACGGCGCCCACCCCCACAACACCCCCGCCCCGACTCAGCGGCACCGCACCTTCGAGTCCGCCCAGCTCCCCAGCGCCATCGAGTCCCGCTGCGCCCGCGGCTCCACCACCAGCCGCAGGGTCTTGCGGCCCGCCAGGGACACCTGCACCCCGACCGCCGGATCGGAGCGCCGCAGTTCGGACGAGCTCCACAGCAGCACCCCGTCCGCGTAGACGGAGAACCGCATCGCTCCCCGGCCCAGCGTCAGATCGTCGACGCCCGCCTTCGCCGTATAGGACGTGCACTCCCGGTTGAGGTCGATCGTGACGGAGGACCTGGCCCGCACGGTCACCCCGTGCGCGTACCGCTCCCCGCCGATCCGCAGCCCCCACCGCTGCCAGAGCCAGCTGCTCTCACCGATCCGCACCTCCGGCCCGGTGCCGTCGCCGAAGACGCTGTACTGGAGCCGGTTCACCTGGTACTCGCGCGGCGCGGCCGGCGGCGTGGGCGTGGGCTTGGGCCGGGGCTTGGGCGCCGAGGGCTTCGGCTTGGGCACGACCGGCTTCGGCGACGGCTTCGGCGCCGGTGTCACCCTCGGCGGCCGGGGCTTGGGCGCGGGCGGCTTCGGCGCGGGCCGCACCACGGGCTTCGGCGCGGGCGGCTTCGGCTTCGGCTTCGGTACGACCGGCGGAGGCGTCGGCTCCGGCGGCTTCGGGTCCGGCGGTACGGGTGCCACGGACCGGGCGACCGTCGGCCCGGCCTCCGGCTTCGCGGGCTTCGAGTCCCCCGAGAAGGCCCACACCAGGCCCGCCGCCGCGGCGACCGCGAGGGCCGCCCCGATACCGGCCTTGGCGGGCGCGCCGAGACCTTCGGAGGCCGCCGCGCCCCCGGCGGCACCACCGGCACCCCCAGCCCCACCGGCCGCGCCCGCGCCTCCGGCCGCACCGGTCCCGGTCGCCGCGGCCGCGGCTCCCGCTCCGGCGGCTCCCACCGCGCCCCCGGCGACGACACCCGCCGCCTTGAGGGAGTAGCCCGCGGCGAACCAGCCGATGACGGCGATCGGCAGCAGCGCCGGGATCCCGGCATTGACCTGCTTCAGCTCGCCCACCGCGAGCCGGCACCTGGCGCACTCCTCCAGATGCGCCCGCAGCCCGCGTTCCGCCCGCATCCGCAGTCCGCCGCGGGCATAGGCGCCGAGCCGGTCGGCATGGCGCGCGCAGTCCCCGCCGGAGGTCAGCGCCGAGCTGACGTGTGCCTGGAGGTACGCCTGCTTGAGCCCCTCGCGCGCCCGGCTCGCCAGGACGGCCGTCGCGTTGGCGGTCAGCCCGAACAGGGGCGCCACATCGCTCGGCGACTCCTCCTCGACGGTGGTGTGCCAGAGCACGGCCTGCCAGCGCTCCGGCAGCGACCGGAACGCCTGGAGCGCGAGCGACCGCTCGGCCTCGTGCATGGCCCGGACGTCCGCGCCCAGTTCGGTGGTCGCCGCGGCGGGCGCCTCCGCGCTCCGCGCCGCCTCCGCCGCGAAGAGCGCGAAGTCCTCGACGAGCTGTTCCCGCTTGGCGCTCTGGATCCAGTTCGCGGCCACCCGCCGGACCGTGGTCATCAGATAGGCCCGTACGGCGTATTCCGGCCCGGCACCGGACCGTACGGCCTGCAAAGTCCGGGCGAACACCTCGCCCGTCAGATCGTCCGCCGTGTGCGAGTCGCGGCAGCAGGTCCGGGCGTAGCGGCGGACGGCGTCCGAGTGCCGCCGGAACAGTTCCTCGTACGCGCCGTCGTCCCCGCCCCGCATCCGGGCGATCAGTTCGGCGTCGGAGGGCGATGTCTCCCGGGGCGGCGGAAGTACGGAATCGCGCGCCCCGCCTTCGCGCTGCGGCGGCACCGCGTGGTTCTCACCACCCGCGCCCGCTCCGGAACCACTCGTACGAGTGGCCCCCGGGACGCCAGTCGACCCCGGAACGGTGTCCGCCCAGCCCGGATCCTCCGCGTCGTCGGCCCGGACACCACTGGTGCCCTGCGCGGGCACGGAATGCCCGGAAGCGCCGGGCCTGGCCGCACCGGACCACGGCTCACCGGACGCCTGTCCGGGTACCTGCCCCCGAGGCAGTCCCGGCAACTGTCCGGAAGGCTCCTGTCCGTGTCCCCGACCGGCGCCCTGCCCGGGAAACGGCCCGGGTACCTGCCGAGGGGGCATCGTGTCGCCGCCCTCCGCGTCGTCCGCGGCACCGGGGGCTTCGTCCCGCCCGTCACCGCTCATCGAGGAAGCCCTCGTTCATCGCGGACGCTCCCGTCAGCACGCTCAGCCTCGAACACCGGGCCAGCGTGCCACACGGCATCGACGCCTACGGACCCCAGTCCGAGCCAACCACTCATCCGGGGAGTTCTGTCGAAACCGTGCGCTAACCCCCCGATATTTAGTGTATGGCTCAACCATTTAGGCCCGTACGGCGCCGTCCGCTCCCCACCACCCCCTCAGCCACCACACCTCTCACCGAAGCCCGCGCCTCGGTCCGCGGTCACGCGCCGCGCGCCCGCCCCGCGTCGCGACCGGTGGCACCGGCCGCGACGCCGCCTCAACGACGTACGAGACGCACGAGACGTACGGGACGAACGAACCGACCCGTCACCGGGGCCGCAGGCCCTCCAGCAGAATGTCGAGCAACCGGGCCGAAGCCGCCGCCTGCTGTGCCGGATCCGGCAGCGCCGGCGCCGCCGTCGCGATCACCAGCAGGACGTCCGCGACGGTCACATCCCCGCGCAGCTCACCCGCCTCCCGCGCCCGGTCGACCAACTGGCCGACGACCTCCAGCAGATCGGCCGTCGCCGTGTCGTCCGCGCCGTACCCGGCGTACCCGTACCCGGTACCGGACCCGGACGCGGCGGGACCGGAAGCGGCTGACCGCTGCTCCACGACCCGTGCCTCGCCCGCACCGACACCACCGGGCACCCCTGGCGCACCGATACCACCGCCGTCCACCGGACCCCCGGCGACCGCGCGCTGATGCGGTACCCGGGTGTGGTCACGACCGTCCGCGACCGCCCCGTCGGCACCCGCGCCCACGGGCGCGTCATCGGATGGGTCCACCCGGACCCGCAGCACCTGCGGCGGCAACAGCCGCCCCGCGCCCGACGCGACCGACGTCCGCAGGAACCGGGAGAGGGCCGACCACGGCTCCTCCTCCTGCCCCAGCGCCGTCCGCGCCTGCTCGGTCAGCCGGGAGGTCTCCTCCTCGGCTATTCGCCGGACCAGTACGTCCTTACTGGGAAAGCGCCGGTACACCGTCCCGACGCCGACCCTGGCGCGTCGCGCCACATCCTCCATCGGCGCCCCGTATCCGAGCTCGCCGAAGACTTCCCGCGCGGCCCTGAGCACATGCTCGAGATTCCGCTGCGCGTCCACGCGGAGCGGCGCCGAACGACCGGCCCCGCCCGGTACCGTCCGGCCATTGCCGTCAGTACCCAGATGCGCTCCCGGAACGCCATGCCCCTCAGTGGTCGGTGAGACGGCGGCCTGCCAGTGCGAATCCTGAATGGTCATACGTGTTCCCCCGGTCTGTGTCTCCCCCCGGAGACCTCCCCACCTTGGTCAGCCGGCGTACCGAGTCCCCGTACCCCGACGAGGTACGAACATAGTTGAGCCCGGGTCAATTCAGAAGGGGGTAGTTCCGCACAGAGCGACCCCCGATCGGAGCAAGGACCTGAAGCTTCCCGTTTGCGCCCCCTCGCACCACCCCGTCCGCCGCTCCTGACCTGGGCACCTTCCCCGACGCCCGCGATTCGCCCGCCGCCCCGCCGTCCCGGACCTCCGGTCACACAATTTGCCGGGCCTGTGGACAAACGACGGGACCCGTTGCCTCATGGGATGGTGACGGCTGCAAACTCCCGGGGCGAGACCCCCGGCACCCCGCCGAAGAACCGCTTCACCGGCCCGGCGCGCGGCAGGCGCGTGCTCGTCGCCGGCGGCGGCTATGTCGGGATGTACACGGCGCTGCACCTCCAGAAGAAGCTCAGATCCGAGCTGGCCAGGGGCGAGACCGAGATCCTGGTGGTCACCCAGGACCCCTATATGACGTATCAGCCGTTCCTTCCCGAAGCCGCCGCGGGCTCCATCTCGCCCCGCCATGTCGTCGTCCCCCTGCGCCGGGTCCTGGACCGGTGTTCGATCCTCATCGGCGAGGTCACCGCCGTCACCCACGCCAAGCGCACGGCGACCGTCGACACCCTCGCCACCGTCGAAGAAGGCACCGGCGCGGTGGAGATCCCGTACGACCACTTGGTGATCGCCCCGGGATCGATCTCCCGCACCCTCCCGGTCCCCGGCCTCGCCGACTACGCCATCGGCTTCAAGACCGTCGAAGAGGCCATCGGCCTGCGCAACCATGTGATCGAACAGCTCGACATCGCCTCCTCCACCCGCGACCCGGCGATCCGCTCCGCCGCCCTGACCTTCGTCTTCGTCGGCGGCGGCTATGCGGGCGTCGAGGCCCTGGGCGAGCTGGAGGACATGGCCCGCTACGCCGTCCGCTACTACCACAACATCAAGCCGGACGACCTGAAATGGGTGCTCGTCGAGGCCAGCGACCGCATCCTCCCCGAGGTCGGCGCCGAGATGGGCCGCTACGCCGTCCGCGAGCTGCGCCGCCGCAATATCGACGTACGCCTGGAAACCCGGCTCGACTCCTGCCGGAACCGGGTCGCCGTCCTCAGCGACGGCAGCCGCTTCCCGGCCCGGACGATCGTCTGGACGGCGGGCGTCAAACCCGCCCCCGTCCTCGCCGCCACCGATCTGCCCACCACCGACCGGGGACGGCTGCGGTGTACGGCCGAACTCCGGGTCGACGGCACCCAACACGCCTGGTCGGCCGGGGACGCCGCCGCCGTCCCCGACGTCACCTCCGACGAACCCGGCGCGGTCTGCGCCCCCAACGCCCAGCACGCCGTCCGCCAGGCCGAAGTCCTCGCCGCCAATATCGCCGCGGCCCTGCACGACCGCCCGCTCAAGGAGTACGCCCACAAGAACGCGGGCTCCGTCGCCTCACTCGGCCTCCACAAAGGAGTCGCCCATGTCTACGGCCGCAAGCTCAAGGGCTACCCGGCCTGGCTGATGCACCGCGTCTACCACCTCAGCCGGATGCCGACCTTCAACCGGAAGGCCCGCATCCTCGCCGAGTGGACCCTCGCCGGGCTCTTCAAACGGGAGATCGTCTCGCTCGGGTCGCTTGAGCACCCCCGGGCCGAGTTCGAGCACGCCGCCCGGCCCCCGCAGGACGGCCCCGGCGACCGGGGCGGCGCGCCCCCGGCCCCCGAGAAGCCGTGAGCCCCTTCGCGGAACACGTTTCCGGCCCCCGGTCACGCGTACGAGCCCGTTCCGTACGCCGGGCGTACGCCCGAACCGTCCCGGCACCCGGAAAACATCCGAAAAGCATCCGGAGCCCCCGGAAAGCACCCGGCCCCGCATCCGACACCGCCCGACGACCCCATGGACACCCGGCCGACATCGGCTGTCAGTCCGCACGGTCACACTGGACGTGTGACCATAGGTGGGCTCACATCTGCACAGAGTGACCCTCGTGACCCTCGGCGACGATCTTTGAGGCTAGAAAGTCAGTGAACTTCACGCGATGGAGCGCACGGCTCCCTGGTACGCAGCGCCGCGCCGCGGCGCGCAGGACCGACCGCGGAATCTCTCCCACCCCTCGCCAGCCCCGCCGCGGCGAGAGCAGAACGACCGACGCGACGGATACGGATACGCCGGAACAGACCGAACAGGCGGAGGGAGCCGAAGGGACCGCCCCCGGCGCCGGGAACCCGGTCGGCGAGGGCTCGGTCCCCGCCGCCCGCCACACCGACGGCACCCCGGCCGGCCGCCCCGGCGACCCCGCCCCCGGGCGGGTCCCCGCCCTGGAGGAGTTCCCCGCCCGGGAGATCATCGGCCGTCTCCCCGGCCTCGTCGTCCTGCTCCACGGCCCGGAACAGCGCGTCGCCTATGTCAACGACGCCTACACCGCCGCCTTCGGGCCCCGCCCCCTCGGCGGTACCGCGGAGGACGTCTGCCCCGAGCTGACCGACCTCGGCCTGCCGCCCCTCATCGACCAGGTGCTCAGAAGCGGACGGCCCCGTACGGTCAAATCCCGCAAGGCCCCCGACGGCGGCTCGTACACGGTCACCTGCATCCCCGTCGGCCACCCCGCCGGGGACACCGAACCCGCCCCGGACGGCGGCGGCGGTAGCGGAGTCGGCGGAGTGGTCGTCTTCGCGGCCGATGTCACCGACCACGCCGAGGCCGCCGAACGGCTCCGCGCCAGCGAGCGGCGGCAGCGCGAGACCGCCGTCACCCTCCAGCGGTCCCTGCTGCCGCAGAAACTGGAGCAGCCCGACGACCTCAAGGTCGCCGCCACCTACCAGCCCGGCGGCGAGGACGCGGCAGTCGGCGGCGACTGGTACGACGTGATCACCCTCGGCGGCGGCCGGACCGCCCTCGTCATCGGCGACGTCATGGGCCGGGGCGTCCGCGCCGCCGCCGTCATGGGCCAGCTGAGGACCGCCGTCCGGGCCTACGCCCGGCTCGACCTGCCGCCGCACGAAGTGCTCCAGCTCCTCGACGGCCTCGCCTCCGAGATCGACGCCAGCCAGATCGCGACCTGCCTCTACGCCGTCCACGACCCCAACGAGGAACGGCTGGTCTACGCCTCCGCGGGCCATCTCCCGGTCCTCGTCCGGCACGAGAACGGCACCGTCGACCGGGCCGACAACCCCACCGGACCGCCCCTCGGCACCGGCGGCTGGTTCTACTCCTCCGGCACGATCGACCTGCCGCCCGGCTCCGGCGCCGTCCTCTATACGGACGGCCTCGTCGAACGGCGCGACCGGGACATCGACGAAGGCGTCGCCGCTCTCGAACGCGCCATGTCCGGCGCCACCGGCACCCCGCAGGTCGTCTGCGACCGCCTGCTCCGCGCCATGGGCATCACCGCCGACCACGACGACGACGTCGCCGTCCTGGTCGTCCAGCACCCCGCCCGCAGCGGTACGGCGGCGGAGCTGTTCCACAACGCCGCCCTCGACCTCCTCGGCGGTGTGGAGGCCGCCCCGCGCGCCCGCGCCTTCGCCTCCGGAGTCCTCGTCTCCTGGCGGTTCTCCCCGGAACTCCACGACCTCGGCGTCCTCGCCACCAGCGAACTGGTCGCCAACTCCCTCCAGCACGGCACCCCGCCCATGCGGCTGCGGCTCCGCCGCACCGACCGCCGGCTGATCATCGAGGTCACCGACGGCGACGAACACCTGCCGCGCCGCCGACGCGCCGAATCGGAGGACGAGACGGGCCGCGGGATCTCGATCATCGCGGCCATCGCCTCCAACTGGGGCAGCCGCCGCACCCCGGGCGGCGGAAAAGCGGTCTGGTGCGAGTTCACCCTCCCGGCGCCCGCCGCACCCGTCCCCCGCCCGGGGTGACCGCGCCCGTCAGGCCGCGGTCCCCACCTTCTCCACCGGCGGCTCGTACCGCGCCACCACCCGCGAGGGCGGGGCCGCCAGCGACGGCTGGTTCTGCACGGGGGTGAGCATCCGGCCCAGCCGGGCCGCCAGCACCGTGATCGCCAGCGAGAACAGTACGAAGGTGACGATGTACGGGGCATGCAGCGCCGCCCCCATCGGTCCGCCGATCGCCGGGCCCAGGGCCAGCGCCAACTGCTTGACCAGGGCGAACGCCGAGTTGTACTGACCGACCATCGACTCGGGGGCCAGATCCACCACCAGCGGCGCCACGGTCGGCGCCAGCATCGCCTCGCCGAGACCGAACAGCGCGTACGTCGAGATGAACGCGGCCGTCGCCATCGCCTGGCTCGTCGCGCCGAGACCCGCGTACCCCGCGATCGCCCACGCCACGGCCCAGATCAGCCCGACCGCGGCGATCACCCGGGTCCGCTTGTAACGGTCCACGTACTTCAGGATCACGAATTGCGCGATACCGATCACGGCGGTGTTCGCGGCCAGCGCCGTACCGAACATCGAGGGCTCGATCCCGGCGGCCTCCGTCCCGTACGCCGACAGACCCGACTCGAACTGTCCGTACACCGCGAAGAACAGGATGAAGCCCAGTACCAGCAGCTTCACCATCGCCTTGTCCCGCAGCAGCACCTTGAGGCCGGCGGGCTTGCCGCCCTGGTCCATCGCGCCGGGCGCGGGCGCGGGCCTGGTCAGCCGTACGGAGAGGATGATCGCGGCCAGCACCAGGAACATCACGGACTCGATACCGAAGAGCAGGGTGAAGGTGCTCGGCCGGCTCTTGTCCACGATCAGTCCGCCGATCAGACCACCGATACCCAGCCCCACGTTCTGCAGAAAGAACTGGAAGGCGAAGGCCCGGGTCCGGCCGCGGGCGTCCGTGGCCCAGACGATCATCGTCGCCAGGGCGGGCTGCGCCACCGCCGTACCGGCGCCGAGCAACGCGGCTGACAGCATCACGGTCACGGTGTTCGTGGACATTCCGAACGCCAGCGCGCCCAGCGACGCCACCACCGAGGCACCCACCACCACGGGCTTGGGCCCGCGCCGGTCGATGACCCGGCCGACGAACGGCAGCGCGATCAGGGCGGCCAGGGCGAACACACCGATGACCAAGCCACCGGCGGTCGTCCCGAGATCCCGCGTGTACGCCACATAGATGTACAGAAACGGAACCGTGAAGCCGAGTCCGAACGCGCTCAGCGCGCTACCTGCCTGGATCCGGCGCATCGCCGCGCCCATCTCCCTGGTCACACTCACCTGCCTTGAAGCTCTGAAAAGTATGTAGAAACGAAGGAATGAAGCCTGAAGACTTCAACAGTAAAGTTAGAGCCTTAACAGTACACATCCAAGGACTTCAAGGCGAATGAGAGGCGTGCCATACTGCGGCGTATGCCTACCGCGACCCCCGAGGGCCGAGCCGTGACCGGTCAGGACAGCGCCTCCCCGGTCCAGGAGCCGACCCTCGACGAGCAGATCGCCGCCTACCAGCGGGAGTACGGAGAGCTCGATCCCCAGGTCGAACAGGTCGTCTCGGCTCTCGGTCGGCTGAACCGCCGGATGAACGTCGCGTACGGCCGCCAGGTCGCCGCCCTCGGCATCAGCAACGCCGAGTGGGAGGTCCTCAAGAGCCTGGTCCTGGCGGGCAGCCCCTATCGGATGGGCCCCGGCGAGCTGGCGAAGCGGCTCGGTCTCACCCCGGCCGCCATGACCCACCGCATCGACCGGATGGCGGGCGAGGGCCTCGTCACCCGCGACCGCGACGAGAACAACCGGGTCCGGGTGATCGTCGAGCTGACGGACGAGGGCCGCGCCAAGTGGCTGGAGGCCATGCGGATGGCCAGCGCCTTCGAGGAAGACATCCTCCAGGACCTGTCCGGCGAGGAGCGCGGAGTCCTCGGTGACCTACTGATCCGGGTACTGCGCCGGGTGGAGCACACCCAGCCGGATGCCGGTGGCCGACTGACCGATCTGGACTGATTCGGTACGGGATCCGGCCGGATCCCTCGTGTTTGGCGCGTCGGCGCCGAGGGAAGTTGACACGCCCTTCATCCGCTCGTAAGGTTCCCCAAGTTGTCACGGACCGGAACGGTTCTTCGACAGCCACTCTCGCCGCGAAAGCGGCACCCAAACTCTGTACGGCCTCCCGACCGGGATGCATTTCGGCGTGCCGAAATACGTTGCGAAGACTCGATTATGAGTCGCCGGGAAAACCCGCTAGAGTTTGAAACGTCGGAACGGCCCGAGTGGCCGGAAAGACAAAACCCGAGTTCCGACCGGGAATCAGGCCCGAAAGGATCTGATAGAGTCGGAAACGCCGAAAGGCAAAAGCAAGAAGGCCTCTCCAGTCGGCCGCCCGATCGGAATCCAAGTCCGGAAACGGAATGGGAAAACGATCTGGTAAGGTTG
>NZ_JBEYIS010000073.1:0-31622 GCF_040635975.1 Streptomyces sp. NPDC006798 | reverse complement strand
CGAAGAACTCCGACAGCCGCGCCAGCACCCCGTCGACCGGGTCGAGGACCTGCTCGGCGACATCCGCCGCCTCGGCCGGGGACCCGGCGCCGTGGCGCCCCCGCGGCCCTCTTGGTCGCGGTCGGGACCCGCTCACGGTCCCGGGCTCTCGGTGACGTCGGTCCTCATCACCTCGGAGATACCGCCGCGGATCCGGTACACCCGGGTGTCCGCGGGCGCCGTCGGAGCGGTTCAGTGGCTGGTACCGAGGCCCTGCCCCCAGCCGCCGTCCACGGCCAGCTCCACATTGGTGGTGAAGGTCGCGTCCGCCGCCAGGAAGAGGGCCGCAGCCGCCACCTCCTCCACCGTCCCGTTCCGCTTCAGCGGTGTCGACTCGTTCCCCTGCTGCTCGAACGCCCGGCGCTCATCCGCGGTCAGTCCGGGCATCCCCATCGACGGAGTCTTGATGAAGCCCGGCGCCACCGAGTTGACCCGGATCCCGCGCGGCAGCAGCTCCACCGCGAGTACATGGGCGATCGCCCGCGCGGCCTCCTTGGCCCCCGAGTAGGCGCTCAGCCCGGGGAAGACCAGATCATTGGCGACCGTGGTGAGCACGATCGCCCCGTCGTCGTTCAGCAGTGGCGACAGGCTCCGGACCGTGAAGAAGGCACCCTTGGCGTTGATGTCGAAATGCCGGTCCCAGACCTCCTCGGTCACCTCCTCCAGCGTCTGCACCTCGGCGAAGCCGTGGTTGAGGAAGAGATAGTCGACCCGGCCGACGGCCCGCTGCACGGTGTCCGCGAGCCCCCGGACATCGGTCTGGCGCTGGGGGCCAGACGACAGGGGCGGCTGGACGTGGCCGAGGGCTATCTGCGGCGCTGGCTCGCCTGGAACCGGCAGTTCGACGCCGAGTACGGTACGGCGCTGATCCTGGCCGAGCTGGGCTTCGTCGCCGAACTGCGCGGCGACGCCGAAGCCGCCCTGGCCCTGCACCGGGAAGGGCTGGCCGCCGCCCGGCACACCGGCGACCCACGCGCCGTGGCCCTCGCCCGGGAGGGGCTGGCCGGGGCCCGGGCGCTGGCCGGGGACGCCGAGCGGGCGGCCCGGCTGCTGGGGGCGGCGGACGCCGCCCGGCGGTCGGTGGGCGCGCCGCTGCCCCGGGCCGAACGCGGCGACGTGGACCGGGTGACGGCCGCGCTCACCGCGACGCTCGGCCCCGGCCGGTTCGCGTCGGCGTTCGCGGCCGGTGCCGGGTCGGCGGGGTCGGCGGACGACGACGAGCCGGGCTGACGTCAGCTCACCAGCGCGCGGAGGCAGGGGAGTCGAGCTCGGATCAACTTGTCGGAGGGCGGCGTCGCGACGACGGTCCGGGCGTTCGGTGATCGAGTGCCGCGGGGGTTGACCGCGGGGTTGGGTCAGGCAAGCCCGACCCGATGAGTGATTCGACTCCCGTCCACGGACTGACCGGTGTCGCTCCTCCCCGGCGAACGGACCCGGCCGCACGCGGCGTCGCTCGCGGAGCCGGACTGGGCCGACGGACTCCTCACCGGCCCGGACGGCGGTGACCGGGACACGGACTCCGGCCCGGGGCCGGTCCTGGTCCTCGCGGAAGGCGTTCTGAGGTATCCGGAGCCGGGCGAGCCGACCTCCTTCCTCGACGTGAACCGACGGGTCTTCGGCCCCGGCACCGAGGTCGTCGGCGATTACTTCCACCCCCCGGCCCGCACCGAGCGACCGCCGGCCCGCCGGCAAGGCGACCGGCGCCCGGTTTTGCTCCGGCGCCCGCGACGGGCGACGGCTGGCCGCGTTCGCCCCCGGCTGGGAACTGACCGCCGAATACGGGATCATGGAACGGATCAGCCCGTTCCACCGGGCCGCGGGACTGCTCTTCCGTACGGTCGCCCTCGGCAGCCGCCCGTACGCCGCCGCCCGGCTCCGCGCCACCGCCTGAGCCCCTGGTCGTCCAGGGCGGAGGCGCGCACCGGTAGGTTCCCGATGATGACCTTCACGGAGACAACGGGCCTGGTGGCGGCGGCGGACGGGGCACGGCTGCACTGGACGGCGCTGGGGGAACGAACCCGGCGCCCGGCCGTCGTACTGCTGCACGGCGGCCCCGGCCTGCCGGACTATCTGGCCGGGATCGCCCCGATGATCGCGGATCTCGCCCCCGTCTACCGCTACGACCAGCGCGGCACGGGCCGCTCCGGGTGGCGGGGACGCCATACCCTCGACCGGCATATCACCGACCTCGCCGGTCTCCTCGACGCCTGGGGCGTCCCCGACGCCGTACTGATCGGGCACTCCTACGGCGCCGATCTGGCGAGCCGGTTCTGTCTGGCGCACCCCGCCCGGGTCGCCGCGGCGCTGCTGATGTGCGGGCCGTTCACCGGCGACTGGCGGACCGGATGGCGGGCGGAGCGCGATCGCCGGATGCCCCCGGAGCTGCGGGACCGGCTGCGGGAGCTGGGCGAGTTGTCGCACCGGACCGAGGAGCAGGAGGTCGAACTGCTGACCCTGTCCTGGTTCCCCGATCACGCCGACCCCGAACGCGGCCGGCGACGAGCGGCCCTGGCGGCCCGGCGGCGTCGCCCGGTCAACTGGGCCATGAATACGGAACTCGGCGCGGAGAACCGGGCGGACCCGCTCGACGGACACCTCGGCGAACTGCGGGACCGGCTGCCCGCCCGGACGGAGATCCTGGGCGGGGCCGACGACCCCCGCCCCCTGGCGTCGCTGGCGTCGCTCGCCCACCGGCTCGGTGTCGAACTGACCGGGATCGAGGGCGCGGGGCACGAGCCCTGGCTGGAGCGGCCCGACCTGGTCCGGGCGCGTCTGCGGCGATTCGTCCGGGACGCCGTGGGCGCGTAGCGCCGGAACCGCCGGATCCGCGCCCGTCCTACGGCGCTCGCCGTCCGCCCCGGCCGGGAGGGCACGGGACGGACGGCGGCGGCCTCCGCGACGGAACACGGCGGCCACGGGGGCCGGTTACGCCGTACCCGGCCGCGCCTCCTTCGGCGACGACGGCTCCGCGGCCAGTGCCGCCAGGCCCACCAGATCGTCGGCCCGGGCGTCGGGGACGTCCCGGTCGAACCGGGCCAGCGGACGGATCCGCATCGACACCGCGCCCAGGACCAGGATCGCGGCGCCGAGCAGCAGATACAGCAGTCCGATACCCCGGCCTTCACCGGTACCGATCAGCGGCCCCAGCGCGGCGGCGAGCGCGCCGTCCGCGGCCATCACCGGCTCCAGATAGCGGGTCCCCAGCGGGGCGATCAGCAGCAGCCCCACCGGCAGGGTGGACCAGGCGACCAGCTGGTTGAGGGCCATCACCCGGCCGTGGAACCGCTGCGGCACCTTCACCTGGACGATCGTCAGATAGATGCCGTTGAGCAGGGAGAGCGATGCCGACATCCCGAACACCCCGGCACCGACGACCAGCAGATCGGCCCGCGATCCGGTGATCATGCAGAACAGGGCCAGTACCGGGATCACCAGCAGCATGCCGCGCATCCTCCGGCGCCGGGGGCCGCCCCAGAAGCCCATCGCGAGACCGCCGACGACGGCCCCGAGCCCGCCCGCCAGCGATACCGACGCCACCGAACCCAGGGTGGAGAAGCCCAGTACCAGCGGCGACACCAGCTGGAACAGGACCGGCAGAAAGAGATTGAGCAGGGCGAAGAAGATCAGCATGGCCCGGAAGCCCCGGTCCCCGGTGACCAGCCGGAACCCGGCGACGATCTCCTGACGGAGCGTCTCCCGCCGCCGGGCGGGCAGGGTGCGGGGGAACCGCACGACCCCGAGGACCAGGGCCGCGACGGCGTAGCTGACCACATCGAGCAGCAGTACGCCGCCGAGGCCGATCGCGGCCAGCAGGCCGACGGCCGCCAGCGGGGCGACCACCTGCGCGATCCCGCCGGAGATCTGGACCACCCCGTTGGCATGGCCCAGATACCGCTTCGGCACCAGCTGCGGGATCGCCGACTGGAACGCCAGCCGCTGACCGGTGAGCGAGACCGACAGCAGCGCCAGCAATGTGCCGACGTGCCAGGCCCGTAGCTCGCCCGCCAGATGCAGCAGGGCCAGTACGGCCTCCGTACCGCCGGAGACCGCCGTACACACCAGCATCACCCGCCGCCGGTCGACCCGGTCCACCAGGGTGCCGAGTACCGGCGCCGCCAGCAGCCCCGGCACGATCCCGAGCACCGCGAAGAGACCGAACCAGGCGACGGAGCCGGTGGAGAGATAGATCCACAGCGGCAGGGCGAACTCGGTGAGCGCCGAACCGGTCTGGGACACCATCTGCGACCCGGCGACCGCCACGAACCGCCGGGTGTCGCGCCGGGTACGGGCGCCGCCCGCCTCCGCCCCCGGTGGTGGGGCGCCCTCGTGGTGCACCCCGTCCAGCCACCAGGTGGCGCCGTCGGGCCGCCGGTCGCGCCCCAGCTCCGCCGCCGGGTCCGCCGCGTCCGTCGTGTCCGGCGCGTCCGGCGGTTCCGCCGTGCCGGGCGCGCCGTCCGCAGCGCGCCCGGCGAGCACCGCCGGATGGACCGTGGTGACGATCTCCGCCAGCTCGGCCGCCCGGTGCTTGAGGAAGTAGTGGCCGCCCTCGTCCAGTACGGCCACCGCCGTCGTCGTCCCCAGGAAGCCCCACTCCCGGAACCGCTCGCGATGGAACTCCGTCCCCGGGTCCGCACCGCCGATCACCGAGATCACCGGCGACGACAGCCCGTCCCGGGCGCCCGCCAGCCGCTCCGTGAAGTACTCCTCGGCGGCCCGGGAATCCGCCCGGACATTCGCCACGATCGTGGCCAACTGCTCCGGATCGAGCCCCTCCAGATCCGCGCCCATCGACCGGAGCCAGTTCAGATGGAGCCGCCCGCTGCGCCGCCGGTCCAGGGAGAACCGGGAGAACAGCCCCAGCAGCCCCTCGGTCGGCCGGGCGAAGGGGAAGATCCCGCCGAGATAGACCGCGGCGGGCTCCCGGCCCGCCGCCGCGAGCCGCCGGGCCAGCTCGACCGCGAGCGCGGCGCCCACCCCGCAGTGCCCGTACACCGCCACCGGCCCCGGCACGCCCGCCAGCACCTCCTCCGCGCACCGCCGGGCCACCTCCTCCAGCGGCAGGGACTCCTCCGACATCCCCAGGTCGTGCCCGGGTACGGCGACCGCGTGCAGCGCCACCCCCGGCGGCAGGGCGTCCGCCAGCGGCTGGTAGGCCACGGCGCTGCCGCCGCCGTACGGCAGACACACCAGGGAGAGCGCGACGGACCCCGGTTCCTGGCGGGGCGTCAGCTCGTGCAGCAGCCGCCGGGGTCCCCGCTCGGCCTCCGAACGGCCCGCGAGGGCGGCGAGCGCGGCCACCGTACGCTCCTGGAAGACGTCCATCAGGGTGATCCGGGCCTCGCCGCCCAGCGCCCGGCGGAGCGCCGCGACCATCCGCATCGCCAGCAGGGAGTGCCCGCCGAGGTCGAAGAAGTCGTCATGGGCGCCGACCCGGGCCAGGCCCAGCAGTTCGGCCCAGACGGCGGCGACGGTCTCCTCCGCCGGGGTCCGCGGGGCGGTGTACGGCGCACCGTCCAGCGGCCCAGGCGCCCCCGGCTCCGGCAGCGCCCGCCGGTCGACCTTGCCGTGGGCCTGCCGGGGCAGCTCGGGCAGCACCACGAACCGCGACGGTACGAGATAGTCCGGTAGCCGCTCCGCCAGTAGCCTGCGCGCCTCGGCCGGCGGCGGCGGTTCGGCGCCCTCGGCGGGCACCAGATAGCCGACCAGCACCTGTTCGCCCGCCGGTCCCCGGGCGGCGGCCACCGCCTGTGCCACCCCGGGCAGTTCGGCGAGATGGGCCTCGGCCTCGCCGAGTTCGACCCGGTAGCCGCGGATCTTGACCTGGTCGTCGCCCCGGCCCAGGAACTCGATCGTGCCGTCGGGCCGGTGCCGGGCCAGATCCCCGGTCCGGTACATCCGGGGATCGGTACCGTCCGGCGCGGGACCGGCGAACGGGTCGGGGCGGAACCGTTCGGCGGTCAGCTCCGGCAGCCCCAGATAGCCCCGGGCCAGCCGGTCGCCGCCGATCCACAGCTCACCGGTGACCCCCGGGGGTACCGGTGCCCCGAGCGGATCCAGCAGATACACCCGGGCGCCGGGCAGCGGCCGTCCGATGGCGGTGGTGGGCCCGTCGGCGGGCTCGTGGGGGTCGATCAGGAACGTGGTCGCGCCGACCGTCGCCTCGGTGGGGCCGTAGTGGTTGACCACCCGGCAGCCGGTCCCGGCCGCCGTCGACGCCAGGGCCCGGCTCCACTCCCAGCCGGACGCCTCACCGCCGAGGATCAGCAGCCGGCCCGGCAGCAGCGCCGCCGGATCGCCGGTCTCGGCGCCGAGCGCCGCCAGATGCGACGGCGTCAGCTTCAGACAGTCGATCCGGTGTCCGGCGAGATAGGCCGCCAGTTCGGGGCCCGGGGTGCGCGGCGCCAGCAGATGCAGACAGCCGCCCGTCGTCAGCGACAGATAGAGCGTCGTCAGACCGAAGTCGAAGGCCAGCGACTGGAGGAGGACGTACCGCGCGCCGTCCGCCAGCCCGGCCTCGGCGAACCGCCGCCGTACCCCCGCGAGATAAGTCAGTACCTGCCGGTGCTGGACGGCCACGCCCTTGGGCGTTCCCGTCGACCCCGAGGTGTAGATGACGTACGCCAGATCGTCCGGGCCCGCCCCGCCGCCGGGTGGAGTGTCCGGTACGGCCGCGAGCCGGTCCGCCAGCTCCTCGAGGAGCAGTACGGGCGCCCCGGCCCCGGCGACCAGGGCGTGCCGGTCGCCGGTGGTGACGATCACCACCGGCTGGGAGTCGGTGAGCATATGGGCGAGCCGGGCCCTGGGCTGCTCCGGGTCCAGCGGCACATAGGCCGCGCCGGACCGCAGCACCGCCAGCAGGGCCACGGCCTGCGCCACGCCCTGGTCGAGACAGACGCCGACCAGGGCTCCCGGCCCGGCGCCCGACGACCGCAGGAGATGCGCCAGCCGGTTGGCCCGCCGGTCGAGTTCGCCGAAGGCCAGCGTCTCCTCGCCGTGGACGAGGGCCGTGGCGCCGGGGGTACGGGCCGACTGCGCGGCCACCGCGTCGGCCAGCGTCGCGGCCTCCGGCAGCGCCGGACCGCTGTCGTTCCACTCGGTGAGCACCCGCCGCCGCTCCCCGGGCGACAGCAGCTCCAGCGTTCCGACGGGAGCGTCGGGACCGGCCGCCGCCCCGGCGAGTACCCGCTGCCAGTGCCCGGCCAGCCGGGCGATCGTGTCCGCGTCCCACAGATCGGTGCGATAGGTGAGGAAGGCGTCGAGTCCTTCTCCGGTCTCGGTGCAGTAGAGCCCCAGATCCAGATGGACACCGCCGCCGGAGAAGGGGAACGTACGGGCGGCGAGCCCCCGGGGGGTGACGGTCCTGGCCCGGTGGTTCTGGAGGGCGAACGACACCTGGAACAGGGGCGGGCGCCCCACGTCCCGGGGCAGGTCCAGTGCCTCCACCAGCCGCTCGAACGGGGTCTCCTGGTGCCGCTGGGCGCCGAGGGCGGCCGACTTGACCCGGGCGAGCACGGTGCCGAAGTCCGGTGTGGTGTCCCCGGCCCCGGCCCCGGCACCGCCCCCGGCCCCTTCGCCGCCGTCCCCGGGCGGGCTCAGATCGGCCCGGATCGGCAGCACCGTACTGAACAGCCCGACCAGCCCCTCCGTCTCCTGCGCCGGACGGCCCGCGAACGGGGTGCCCACCGCGAAGTCGGTCCGCCCCGACCAGCGGGCCAGCACCACCTGGAAGGCGGCGAGCAGCGTCATGTAGAGCGTGGCGCCCCGCTGCCGGGCGAGCGCCGCGGCCGCCTCGTGGACCGCCGGATCCAGCCGGAAGGAGTGGGTGGCGCCGCCGGGGCCCGGTACGGCGGGCCGGGGCCGGTCCGTGGGCAGCTCCAGCGGCGGCACCCCCGCCATCGCCCCGCACCAGTACCGCAGCCCGGCTTCGGCGTCCGGCAGCTCCTGCCGGGCCCGTTGCCAGTGCGCGTAGTCGCCGTACGTCACCGGAAGCGCGGGAAGCACCGGCGGCTCGGGCCGCTCCCCGGCCGCCAGGGTGTCGTAGCCGCTGAGGAGTTCGTCGAGCAGTACCCCGGTCGACCAGCCGTCGCCGGTCAGATGGTGCTGGCAGACCACCAGGACGTGGTCGTCGTCGCCCAGCCGCAGCAGCAGGACACGGATCAGCGGCCCGGCCGCGATGTCGAACGGCCGGGCGACCTCCTCCTCCACCGCCGTACGGGCCGCGTCCTCCCGGCGCCCGGCCGGAACGCCCGCCAGGTCCACCGTCCGCCACGGCACGGTGAAACCGTCGGCGGGCGCGATGAGGACCCGGGGCATCCCGTCCTCACCGGCCGGGAACGAGGCGCGCAGCTGCTCGTGGCGGACCGCGACCAGCCCCAGCGCCTCGGCCAGCTGGGCGGGCCGCAGCGGGCCGGTGAGCCGTTCCGCCAGCGGCAGGACGTACGCGGCCGTGCCCGGGGTCAGCTGCTCCACGAACCAGAGCCGCTCCTGGGCGAGAGAGAGGGGGACCGGTGTCCCGTCCGGGCGCGGGGTCACCGTCGCGGCCCGGGCGGCGGCGGGCCGCTCCCGCAGCCGCCGGGCGAGCACGGCGCGCTGCTCGGCGGTCAGGGTACGGCGCGGCGCGCGGACCGGCGCCGACGTCATGGTCTCGTGCTCCATCACATCTCCCCGGCGAGGAGCTCGACGGTGACGGCGTCGGCCACGGCGGCCACCGTCGGCTCGTCGTAGAACACCGTGAGCGGGACGTCCGCCCCCATCCGGTCCCGGATCCGGGCCGCGACCTGGGTGATCGTCAGCGAGTGCGCGCCCAGGTCGAACAGGTCGTCGTCGAGCCCCACGGACGGCAGGCCCATCACCTCGCACCAGATGCCCGCGATCTCCTCGGTCAGCTCGTCCCACGGCTCACCGCCGCCGTCACCGCCCGAGGCGTCCGGCGGACCGTCGGGTACGTCCCGTACGGGTTCGGGCAGGGCCCGCCGGTCCGTCTTGCCGTTGGGCGTCAACGGCAGCCCGGCCAGCGGCCGGACGGTCCCGGGGACCATGACCTCCGGCAGGGTCAGGGCGAGAAACGCCCGCAGCTCGGCGACGGACGGCTCGGGTACCCCGGCCCGCCACACCGGATAGAGGGCGAGCGACTGCCCGCCGGGGGCGTCGGCGTCCCCGGAGACCGCGGCCGCCGCCGCGGCGACCGCCGGGTGCTCCAGGGCCCGGGCCTCGATCTCGCCCAGTTCGATCCGGTGGCCCCGCAGCTTGATCTGGTCGTCGATCCGGCCCAGGCACTCCAGTACGCCGCCGGGACCGACCCGGGCCAGATCGCCGGTGCGGTAGTAACGGTCGCCGGTGCGCGGGTCGGCCCGGAAGCGTTCGGCCGTCAGCTCGCTCCGGCCCCGGTAGCCCCGGGCCAGCCCCGCGCCGCCGAGCGCCAGTTCACCGGTGGTGCCGTGCGGTACGGGCCGCCCGCCGGGATCGAGGACGAGGGCCGTGGTGCCCGCGATCGGACGGCCGACGGTCACCCGGTCGGCGTCGGCGCGGACCTCGGCGGCGGTGGACCAGATCGTGGTCTCGGTGGGCCCGTAGACGTTCCACAGGCGCCCGACCCGTTCCCCCAGCCGCCGGGCCAGCGGCAGGGGCAGCGCCTCGCCGCCGCAGAGGGCGGTCAGGGCGGGGGCGGTGAACCCGGCGTCCAGCAGCAGCCGCCAGCCCGACGGCGTGGCCTGGAGATGGGTCACCCCGTACCGCTCCGCGAGAGCCGTCAGCGCCCGGCCGTCCCGGACCTCCGGCTCCGCGGCGATCACCACCCGGCCGCCGGTGACCAGCGGCAGCAGCAGCTCCAGGGCGGAGATGTCGAACGAGAACGATGTGACGGCCAGCCAGACATCGGCGGGCCCGGAGCCCAGCAGATCACGGAAGGCCAGCAGCAGATGGGCCAGGGCGCCGTGCGGCACCTCGACACCCTTGGGACGGCCGGTGGAACCCGAGGTGTAGATCAGATAGGCGAGATCGTCCGGCCCCGCCACCGGAAGCTCCGGCTCCGCCGACGCGGCCGTCCCGGGCCCGGTCCCGGCCGGCTCGGCGAAGACGTCGTCCAGCAGCAGGACCCGGCCCGGACCGGCCACCCGGTCCTCGGTGCGCCGCTGCGCCAGGACGACCGGCGCGCCCGCGTCGGCCAGCACGAACGCCACCCGCTCCGCCGGATAGGCCGGATCGACCGGCAGATAGGCGCCCCCGGCCAGCCCCACGGCGAGCAGCGCGGCCACCGCCTCGGCTGACCGCTCGGCGCAGACCGCGACCACCGTCCCCGGGCCGGCCCCGGCGGCCACCAGCCGCCGGGCGAGCCGGGTGACGGCCGCGCCCAGTTCGCCGTAGCCGATGGTCCGGTCGCCGTCGGTCAGGGCGGGCCGGTCGTGGTGGGCGGCGAAGGCGGCGGTCAGCAGCGCGGGCAGGGCGGCCCCGGCCGCGTCGGCCGCGGGCTCGGGCCCGCGCAGCGGCGCCGACTCCGCCGCGCGGAGGAACGACAGCTCGGACAGCGGGGTCCCTGGGGCAGCCACGACGGCGGCGAGCAGGGCGCGCAGATGGTCCCCGATCCGTTCGGCGGCGGCGGGCGACAGCACGTCCGTACGGTGCATCAACCGCAGCTCCAGCCGGTCGGGGCCGTCCAGCAGATGGATCCGGAGCGCGCCCCTGGCCGTCCCGGGGAAGAGCACCCAGTCGACGGAAGTGCCGAGACCGGGGAAGGCGACGGGCCCGGTCCGGCGGCGGTAGGTGACCGTCACCGGCGCGGCCGTCACCCCGGGTGGCAGCCCCGGGACGGCGCGGGCCAGTGGCACCGCCCGGTGCGGATAGCAGTCGCGCAGCGCCGTACGGACCGTCCGGGCGAACGCGTCGAACGGGGCGGCCGGGTCGGGGGCCGTCACCACCGGCAGCTCATTGGCGTACATCCCGATCCGGTGGGCGTCGCCCCGGGAGCGGGTCCCGAGCCCGACGGCGGTCGCCGGGTGCTCGTTGCCGTACCGCGCGAGCAGGGTGTGTACGGCCGTCAGAACCAGTTCGAAGACGGTGAGGCCCAGTTCGCCCGCGGTCCTGGTCAGTCCGTCCCGGAGCGCGGGGTCGAGGTCGAAACCGGTCACCGCGCCCGGTCCGGTGCCGCTCTGGTCGGCCCCGGGCACCAAGCCGGGCAGGGCGACGGCGGGCCCGGGCAGCGGGCGGTCCGCCCAGTGGGCGACGGCGGCGGCGACGGCCGCCGGGCCGGGGCCGGTGGGCGTGCCGTCCGGGGCGGGGAGCCGTTCGGGGGCGGGGCCGTGACCGGCGCGATGGGCGTACGCGGCGGCCAGATCGGCCAGCAGCACATCGGTGGAGGCGCCGTCGAAGACGAGATGATGGGCGACCCCGTGGAGGGTCGCCCGTCCCTCGCCGGTGGTGAAGAGGGTGAATCTGACCAGGGGTCCGGCCGCCGGATCGAACGGCGCGGCGCTCGCGGCGAGCAGCTCCCCGGCCAACAGGTCCGGCGCGCACGCCCGTATCGCGAGGCCGGGTCTCGGGCCCGGGGCGAAGACGGGTATGCCGTCCTCCTCGCGGACCGTCAGGGAGAGCGCCGGATGACGGGCCGTGAGATCGGCGACGGCCGAGGCGAGTGCCGGGATGTCGGGATCTCCCTCGAAGCGGACGGCGAACGGCAGATGGTTGACGGCGCCGAGCGGGGCGAGTCGCTCGGAGACCCAGAGGCCGTGTGGCGCGGGTCCGACGGGAAAGCTGGTCACGGGGGTTCCTCAGGTTGGTCGGTCTCGGTGAGTCGGTCGATCGGGAGAGCAGATATGGGAAGAGAGGGGAGATACGGATGGGACTGGGGAGGTTCCCTGGCGGTCAAGCCATGAAAAAGACTGATAAACCGCCCCGAAGAAGGCGGGCGGATGCGCTGTTCACGGGTCGTCGGGTAAAGCCGGATCCAAGGGGCCGCCGGACCGGCGCGGGGGCACGCGTCCGGGCCGTACGGGGGCGGAGCCCGGCCCGCCCGGGTCCGGCGCCGTTGCCGGAACCCCGGGCGCCGTCGGCCGGGTGCGGTCGGGAAGCCGAGGCTCCCGAGGTCTGTCGTAGCGGGTCTTGTCGCAGCGGGGCGGGGGGTGTTACGCGCCCGCGTCGGTCAGCGCGGCCGTGAACTCGGCCGCCAGGGTGTCGATCACGGACTCGTCGAAGGCCAGGGCGTTGTACTGGACGAAGCAGCTCAGCTCGCCGTCCGGCTGCTCCACCACCGTCAGCTCGGGAACCCCGAGATCGCCGCCGGGCAGCGGCCACGGCACCGTCGTACCGCGCGGCAGTGTCCACGGTTCGCAGGCCAGCCCGGGGAGATGGGCGTCGGCCGCCCAGTTCTCGTACCGCAGCCAGGCCGGGAAGGCCACCGCCGGGGTGAACTCGGCGTACGGATAGAGCTGATGGTCCAGCGCCGCGGTCGACGCCCGCCGGACCCGTTCCGCCAGCTCGGCGAAGCCGGGCCCGCCGGAGCAGTCCACCCGCAGCAGCAGGGACTGCACCAGACAGCCCACGGTCCGCTGCGCCTCCGGACGGGTCCGGCCCGGTACGGGTGTCATCAGGACCAGATCGGTCTGTCCCGAGCGGGCCGCCAGCAGTCCGCTCCACAGGGCGGCGACGGCCATGAACGGGGTCACCCCCAGCTCCGCCGCCCGTTTGCGCAGCCGTCCGGCCGGGTCGGCGCCGACGGTGAACGGCCGGGCGACGGTGTGCACCCGGTCGACGGTACGCCGCCCGGGGAACGGGTCGACGGCGGTGGGCGCCCCGGCCAGCGCCGCGGCGAAGTGCCGCCGCCCGGCGGGCCACCGCTCGTTCATCCACCGCACCAGCTCCGGGTACGGCATCGGCTGCTCGGGCAGTCGGGGAGCCCGGCCCCGGCGTACCGCGTCGTAGGCGAGTCCCAGTTCGTGCAGGAGCACACCGACCGACCAGCCGTCGGCGACCATGTGATGGACCGCCAGCAGCACGATGTGGTCGTCGGGGGCGCGGCTCACCACCAGCAGCCGCACCGTCGGGTCGACGGCCAGATCGGTGAGCCGGTCCCGCTCCTCGATCAGCAGCGCGCCGACCTCGTCGTCGGAAGCGCCCGGCACGTCCCGCAGGGTGATCCGGGTCCGGGGCTCCGGGTCGAGGACGGTGAGCGCCAGACCCGGTACGGGCCCGGGGGCGGGTACGAACCGGGTCCGCAGCGCCGGATGGCGCCGTACCAGCTCGGTCACGGCCCGGCCCAGCGCCCCGGCGTCCAGCCGGTCCGCGACCCGGAACTGGGCGGTCACGGCGCCGACGTCGCGCCCGGCCTCCCCGGCCATCCAGTCGAGGAAGTTCTCCTGCTGGGAAGTGAGCGGCACCTCGTGCGGCAGGGCCCGCAGGGCGCGCGGGAACAGCGGGATCACCGCATCGGCCCCGGCCGGGGCGCCGGTGCCGCACGCGGCGTCCGCCGGGGCGGTCGCGGCGGTCGCGGCCTCGTCCAGCCAGGCCGCCTGGGCCCGCAGCGACGGCCGGCCGAAGACGAGGGCGGCCCCGGTCTCCACCCCGAACCGCTCCGAGACCGCGGCGGCGAGCTGGACGGCCCGGAAGGAGTCACCGCCCAGGGCGAAGAACTCGTCCGTCACCGACCGGACCGGGCGGCCCAGCACCTCGTGCCAGATCGCGGCCAGCCGGACCTCGGTCGCGGTCCCCGGTGCCGGGCCCGCCCCGGCGGATATCGCGGCCGTACCCCCGGTGACCGGGTCCGTGGCGTCGAAGAGCGCCCGCAGCCGGTGCTTGACCACCTTCCCGGAGGCGTTGAGCGGCAGTTCGTCCGCGAGCAGGATCCGGACCGGCAACTCCGCCCGCGCCAGCCGGGTACTGAGGAAGAGCCGGAGCGCGTCCGGGTCGAGGCCGTCGGCGGCGGGGACCACCACGGCCACCGGTACCGACCCCATCACCGGATGCGGCACCCCGAGCGCCGCCGCCTCCGCGACCCCCGGATACTCGTACAGCACCTCCTCGATCCGCAGGGTGGAGACCTTCAGCGCCCCGGACTTGATGACATCGCTCTCGCGGTCCACGAGATGGAGGAAGCCCTCGGCGTCCAGCCGCCCCAGATCCCCCATCCGCACCCAGCCGTCCCGGAACACCCGGGCCGAGGCGGTGTCGTCGCCGACATAGCCGCGCCGGGGGCCGAGCTGGCGCAGCCACACCTCACCGGTGCCCCCGGGCGGTACGGGAGCACCGTCCGGGCCGAGGATCCGCAGCTCGCCCGGGTCGGCCGGACGGCCCACCGAACCCGGCCGCGCCGGGTCGACCATCATCGACACCTGCGCGGGCGACGACTCGGCGGAGGTGTAGACATTGACCACGGTGGTCCCCGGCAGGGCCTCGGTCAGGGCCAGTGCCACCGGACCCGGCAGCGCGGCGGCCGAGCAGCTGAACAGCCGTACGGAGGAGAAGTCATGACGCCGTAACGCCCCCGAGTTCAGCAGCTCGATCGCCATCGACGGCACGACGAAGACCGTGCCGGCGGCCAGTTCCGCCACCGCGCGGCCGAACTCCCCGGCGCCGAACCGGGGGAGCGCGACGACGGCGGGCGCCCCCGTGAGGGCGGTCATGATCATCATCTGGCCCGCGTTGGTGCCGATCGGGAACGCGTGCAGGGCGTGCCGTGAATGGGCGTACGGCCGCGGCCGGGGCACCAGCCGCAGCCCGGCGGTCAGATTGGCGTGCGAGGCGAGTACGCCCTTGGGGTCACCCGTGGTCCCGGAGGTGCCGACGACCTGGGCGCGGTCCCCGGGCGCCACCCGGTACGGCGGTTCGTGCGGCCCGGGACCGGCGGCCTGCTCCACCGCCGCCAGCAGATGGTCCGCCCCGGCCAAGGGCCCGGGCAGAGGCGGGAGTTCGCTGCCGCGCAGCACGGCGACGGCCCCGCAGAGCCCGGCCAGCCGGGCCGCCTCCGGGCCGGTCGTGTCCGCGCGCAGCGGCAGTCCGGCGGCGCCCGCGTAGTGCAGGGCCAGGAACGCCACCGCGTACCGGTCCCACTCCTCGCCGGTGAAGCGCAGGGCCACCAGGTCGCCGGGCCGGATCCCGGCGTCGGTCAGCCCCCGGGCGGCCCGAACGGCCCGATCGCGCCAGGAACCGTAGCTGAGCGCGGCACCGCCGAGGACCTGGATCGCGGGCCCTTCGGGCTGTTTCGAGGCCCGGGCGTCCAGCAGATCGGGGACGGTGAGCTGAGCGGGCGGTGCGTTGATGATGCCCTCCAACTGCTTTGACCTGCACAGGAGATGATCCGGCAGGTACGGTCACACGGAGACGGTCATGGGCATAGCGCGCGGTTGTCGCCCTTGGGTATGGTCTGGACCATTGGCGAGTACGGCGAAGGATAGCGCGCCACTGTCGTACTTGTGTCGCAATGATGGAGAGTTCGTGGAAATCGGTGGGGATCGGTCCCGTGAACCGGGCTTCCCGCACCGCTGAACAACCGGATAACCCCTCGTCGGAACGGGTTTTCCGGACCACCCGCACCATCCCCGGGCGGAGCCGGTGACCGAGGCGGCCACGCCCCGGCGCCCCGTCCCTTTTCGGACACCGGGCGCCCCGCCGGGTCCGCCGTAGCGCCCGTGCCGTACCCGTCGTACCCGCCGTACCCGCCGACGATCTCGGCCGGACGGCCCCGGCGGCCCGGCCCCGGCGCGACCCCGCCCACCCCCCGGCCCCCACCCGGGCGCCCCGACGCGCCCGGGCGAGCGAGAAGGAAGGGACCCACCATGCTGTACGCGGGAATCGCCTGGTCCGCCGAAGGCTATGACGTGGAGATCGTCGACGACGCGGGGGTACGCGCCCTCGCCCCCACGCACTGGAGCGCCGACCGGGTGCCCGAGCTGACGGCCTGGCTGGAGCGGATTGTCCGGCACTCGGCCGAGCCGTGCGCCGTCGTCGTGGACAGCACCAACGGACTGGTCGACGGCTCACTGACGGCCGCCGGGCTCGACGTCCGCCGCGCCGACCCCTGGGTACTGCCCGACCGGCCCGAATTCGGCTCCGTACCGGCCCGGACCCTCGCCGACCGGGCCCGCCGCGACCTGATGTCGCTGTCGCCGCTGACCGCCGAGGGCGGCGGGCAGACCGGCCGCGACGACGACTACCACGACGGGATCCGGCGCGGTGCCGGTGCCGAGGCCGAACTCACCCGGCGGGGCCGCTGCTTCCGGCACGGCCCGCGCGACCGCCGGGAGATCGCCCTCACCTTCGACGACGGCCCGGACCCCGTCCTCACCGGGGAGGTGCTGGCGATCCTGGCCCGCTACGGGGTATCCGCCACGTTCTTCTGCGTCGGACTCCATGTCGCCGCCCTCCCCGACGAGGTGCGGCGGATCGTCGACGCCGGCCACAGCCTGGGCAACCACACCTGGTCGCATCCGTTCCTGCCGGATCTGACCGCCCGCCAGTTCCGGATCCAGCTCGACCGGACCGGCGAGGCCGTCGAACGGGCCGTGGGCTTCGTACCGACGGTCTTCCGGCCCCCGTACGGCTGCCGGACCCCCGAATCGCTCGCCGAACTCCTCGCGGGCGGACCGGCCCTCGCGCTCTGGGACGTCGACTCCTGGGACTGGGCGAGACCCGGGCCCGAGAAGATCACCAGTACGGTGCTCGAACACGTCCGGCCGGGCTCCATGATCCTGATGCACGACGGCGGCGGCGACCGGCGGCAGAGCGTCCAGGCGCTGCCCGGGGTGATCGAGGGGCTGCTGGCCCGCGACTACCGCTTCGTCTCCGCCGACGCGCTGGCGGCCCGGCCCGCCGACCGCTGAACCGCCGGCCGCACGCGCGGGCGCCCCCCCTCCCGGCGGGGGAGGGGGCGCGCGGTGTCCGGACCGGTGTCCTGGACGGGGGTCAGGACGTGGTGCAGTACGCCTGGATGAAGAGCTCCTGGGGCCGGTCGGTGTGGTTCTTGGCGTGGACGCCCCAGCCGGTGGGCTCGGGCAGACCCCGGTTGGTGTTGATGGCCACGCCGGGCTGCGGCGGCACCCCGGTACCGGAGTTCGGCGCGTGCGCGCCGCCGCCGGTGATCCGCTGTCCCGGCAGACAGACCGCGGTGACATGGTCCTGCTCACCGGAGTCCAGCACGATACTGGTCTGCCGGACCGTCACCGGGACGGTGGTACAGACGACGAACGCGCTCGCGCTGTGCGCGGGACCGTCGTTGTTGGCCAGATCGACCCGCCAGCGGCCGTTGGTGTCGATGTCCATCCGGCTGGCCGACAGGAACGGCTCGTTGGTGACGAATCCGCCGCCGGAGGGCCGCCAGCCCGAGGGGCAGTCGGCGAAGGCCGTCGCGTTCCCGCCACCCGGTACGGAGACCCGGGCGCCGGTGATCCGGGTATGCGTGGCCGCCGTGCAGACCACATAGGCGGCGGCCTGCTTGGCGACGTCGGTGATGTTGCTGGCCTTGAGGGCCCAGCCGTTGCCGGAGGCGGCGGAGCCGGAGATGAACGACCCCTGCCCCGTCACCCCGCCCCCGCCGCCACTGGGCACGGTCCCCGAGGGACAGGGCACGAACGTGTCGACGGTGCCCTTGGCCGGGACGGTCACGATCGGCCCCGTGAAGCCGTTGTGATCGAGCGGTACCTGGAGCTCTGGCGCGGCCTCGCCCGGCTGCTCCTGGGGCGGTGGCGCGGCGGCGGTCACGGTCAGCGCGAGGGTCGCGGCGGAGAGCAGGGCGATCAGGGGCGCGCGGACGGTCATGGATTCCTCCCATGTGAGGGGCGTTCGGGACCGTGGACATCCCCGGCGGGCCCCGAACCGAGTCCCCGCGGACCGAACGAGCACTCTCTCGGCGCAAGCAGTATCGATTCCGCTCCGGTTCCCCTCCGGTTCCCCTCCGGTTCCCCTCCGGTCCGCGTCCGGTTCCCCTCCGGTGCGGTCAGCCGGGGCCGCGTCGTGTCGGCTTCGGCGGAGAGGCGACGCCCTCTCAGGGACGGCGGCACCAGGGGCTTCAGGGGCGCGGGGAACTGCGCGACCGGCCACGGCGGGCGGTCGTGGGCGGACGGCCGGGGGACGCAGCGCCCTGCCCTCGCGCGAAGCGGGGCGGCACTTCAGAGGCGCGGCGCGCGATAGGTGCGGCCGCCTCGGCGCGGAAGCGCCGGCGCGTCGTCGCCGGGGCCCGCCGCCGTCTCCAGCGCCAGATGGAGTTCGGACCGTACCGTCGCGGACGACAGATCCACCCCCAGCAGCCCGCCGCACTCCGTCAGCCAGGCCGTCAGGGTGCTGCGGTGCACCCCGAGCGCCGCGGCGGCGGGCGCGGTCCTGCCCCTACGCAGCAGCCACTGCCGGAGCGCTATCCGCAGCCGGGTGTCGAGCGGCTCCAGTACGTCGGCGGCCCAGCTCCGGGCCTCGGCCGGGGCGAGCAGTGCCGTGGGCACCGCGGGCCGCGGCGGCATGCCGGGAGCGGCCACCGGTCCGGCCCCGGGCACCGGGGAGGAAACGGACGGCGCCCGCAGCGCCAGCAGCAGCCGGGCCTGTGTGGTCGGATCGTCGAGGTCGACCGCCAGCAGCGTGCCGACCGCCCGCAGCCGGGACCGTACCGTGCCCTCCGAAAGACCGAGCGCCCCCGCCGCCGCCAGTGCCGACCCGGTCCGCAGCCGGCACTCCAGGATCCGGCGCCGTTCGGGGCCGAGGGGCCGGAGCACCGCCGAGGCCCAGTCGGCGAGCCGGTCGGCGGGGATCACCCGGAGGAGTTCGCCCGCCCCCAGGCCGACTGCGGAACCCAGCCGGTCCCCGGCCGGTCCCTGCGCCGGGGGCCCGGCCTCCGTCCAGGCCGCCGGGACCATGTCGAGCGGTACGGGCGCGGCCGAGGCGCCCGTCAGCCGGTGCCGCTCCGCGACCCCGGCGATCAGCGGATGGGCCGGGTGGCGCCCGGCGAGTTCGGTACCGCCGTCGTGGAGGGCGAGCACCACCAGTTCGCCCCGCTCCAGACAGATCAGGACCCGGGGGTCGGCCGTGCCCGGCCGGGCCGCCCGCCACAGCGCCTGATGGGCGACCGGCGCGGCGTGCCCCGTGAGCCGGTACAGCGTGGCGTGGGTGGCGGTGGTGCCGCCGAGCACATCGAGGGCGAGCCGGTGCTCCCCGGCCAGCAGCAGCCGGAGTATCGCGGTGTGCAGCCGCTGCTCGGCCCGGCTGGTCTCGTCCGCCCGCCGGGCCCGAACCCGCAGCAGATCCGCGGTGGTCCGGGCGATCAGGGCCGCGCGCTCCGACGACGTCGTCCGGCCGGGTCCGAGCACCAGCACACCGCCCGCGACATGATGGACGGTCAGCTGAGGGTAGGTCTGGGGGGAGGCCGCGGCCCGCGCCCCCGAGGGCCCGGCGCCGGGCGGCGCGCTGTGGACGGGACCCGCCACCGGGTCCACCAGAACGGCCCAGCCCTCGGCCAGTACCGCCGCCTCGGCGATCAGCAGCGCCGCCGAATGGGTCGCGGCATGGGTGAGCCGTCGTACCGCCAGATGGTCCCGGGGGTCGACCGGCCGAGGGCCGGGCGCGGATGCGGGCCGCGCCCGGCCCGAGCCTCTCGCGGTCACCGGATCCGGGCCACGCCGCCCCACCCGGCGCGCTCGGTCAGCCGTCCGGTGGTGGCGTCGGGCCGCCAGTCCGGCCAGCACACGAAGCCGGGTTCGACCAGGTCGAGGCCGTCGAAGAAGGCCCGGGTGACCTCCGGCCCGCGGAAGATGTAGGGGATGGCCCCGGAGGTGTTGTACTCCTCCTGCACCGCGCGGTGCTCCTCGTCGGACGCGGTGGAGTGGCTGAGGGAGAGGTAGCTCCCCGAAGGCAGCCGGTCCACCAGCCGGCGGACCAGGCCGAGCGCGTCGGGCCACTCCACGATGTGCCCCAGTACGTCATTGATGACCAGGGCGACGGGCTCGTCGAGGTCGAGCGTCCGGGCGGCTCCCGCCAGTACGGCGTCCGTGTCCCTCATATCCGCGAGGACGTAGTCCATGGCGCCCTCGTGGGTGCTCTCGCCCATCGCGTGGACGTGCAGCAGCACCAGCGGGTCGTGGTCGACATAGACCACCCGGGACTCGGGCGCGATCCGCTGGGCCACCTCATGGGTGTTGTTGGCGGTCGGCAGCCCGGCGCCCACGTCCAGGAACTGCCGGACCCCGGCCTCCCGGGCCAGCCAGCTCACCGTACGGACCAGGAAGCCGCGGGACTCCTGCGCGAACGGCTCGATCAGCGGGTACTTGGCGCGGTAGGCGTCCCCTGCGGACTTGTCGGCGTCGAACCAGTCCTTGCCGCCGAGCCAGTAGTTCCAGACCCGGGCGCTGTGGGCGACGGACTTGTCGATCCTGGGCGGAAGTTCGGTGGGTTCGGTCATTCCAGGGCCTCTTTCGACATATCGGGATGGAGCGCGGTCGCGCAGGAGTAGTCGAGGAGCCGCCGGTACGCCGTCACGGTGGTGTCGGCGTCCCAGACGTCGGCGGCGCCGGCGAGCCCGCCCTCCCGGACCACGTGGTCGGGTATCCCCGGCACGTCGACCCGGAAGAAGGTGAGGGCGGGGATACCCGTCAGGGCGTGCGGCGGACTGTCGACGGGGTGGATCTGAAGGGTCACGTACGACTGTTCGGCGGCGGCGCGCAAGGCGTCGATCTGCTCGGCCATCACCTCACGGCCGCCGACCACGGTCCGCAGCCCCGCGGCGGACATCAGCGCCCAGACCCGGGTCCGCCGCTCGCGCAGCCGTTCGCGGCGCTCGGCGAGGAGTTCGGCGCGGCGCTCCCGTTCGGCGGGCGACAGATCGGGGCGGAGTACGTCGTCGAGGGCGCGGGCGTAGGCCGGGGTGCGCAGCAGGGCCGGCACGAGGACGGGATCCCAGCTGCGGACGATGCTGGCCGCCGACTCCACACTCATCAGATCGAACTGCCAGGGCTCCATGACGGCCCGCCAGGGATGCCACCAGCCGGGCCGGTTGGCCGCGGTCAGCTTTCCGAGGGTCTCCTCGACCTCGGCGGGAGCCGAGCCGTACGCCGTCAACAGGGTTCTGACCTGCCCGGGATCGAGAGATGTCTGGGCCTGTTCGATCCGGCGGACCGTGGCGGGATGGGCGCCGAGCGCCTCGGCCGCCGCCTCCCGGGAGAGCCCCGCCGCCTCGCGCAGGATCCTGAGCCGGGTGGCCAGCACGAGATGTGCGAGGGTCCGGCCGGAACGCTCCCGTGCCACGGACGGACACCCCTCTCCGGCAGTCTCCGCAATCTGCGGACAGTGCATACCTTGTCGCTTGCAATCTCCCGGCGCAACCCTTTGTATGTCCACGATCACGCATATGCCGTCCGGGCCTCAACAGCCGCCCGCCGGGGCGTGATTGCGGTCGAGGGGCCTTACGGGGGTAGGTCCCTCGGCCGATCCTCGTCCGGATGTGCGGCGAGGCGGGCGACGTGCCGAGTCCGCAGTGTCCGGGCCCGTGGCGCGCACCGGGTGACCTCAAGGCGTTCGGCCCTACCGGGCAGACATCATTTTCTTAGATATCAATGCATATCTTCATCTCTGTCAACTTATGCCCTTTTTGTCTGTTCGTGGCGCCCGGACTCGAAAAGGGGGCTCGCGGCCCTGAAGTGCATTCCGGACATCTAGCGGAATATTTCGCATGTCGCCTGGATATTCCTTCGTGGGACGCACATCACATACGAAGGTGCTTAGTGGTGGCATCGCGGTTCCGGCCCCCGGCGCGGGGTGGGAGGGGGCCGGTGGACCGGACGGAGATCCACTATCCGGGTTAGCAGCCCGGCGTTGTCATATCTCCCCGCCAACGCTAAGAATCCCTCCACGCCGCCACCCGGAGTCGTTCACGGCTCCCGTCCCCGTGTGCGGTGCTCCCGTCTGAAGGGTTACCTCAGCATGTCCGTTTTCCGTACGCAGCCGCGCCGTGGCCGGTCCGCGACCCGTCGGGCCTGGGCCGGTGGGCTCACGGCCGCGGGCACCCTGGCCGTCACGCTCGCCCTCGTCCCCGGTACCGCGACCGCCGCCCCGGCCGCCGCCGCTCCCGCCCCGCAGGCCGCCGCCGTCTCGTATCCGAACAACCTCAACGGCTGGATCCTGGAGTCGCTCGACGTGATGCGGCTGAACGGCATCCCCGGTACGTACGAGGGGCTGCACCGCAACATCCTCCGCGAGTCCAGCGGCAACCCGCTGGCGATCAACAACTGGGACATCAACGCGATCAACGGAACGCCCTCGAAGGGGCTGCTCCAGGTGATCGACCCGACGTTCCGCGCCTACTGGGTGCCGGGTACCCCCAACGACCCGTTCCACCCGGTCGCCAACATCGTCGCCGCCGCCAACTACGCCGCCGACCGCTACGGCTCCATCGACAACGTCTTCGGCCCCTACTGACCGGCCCGGGCCGGGCCGCACCCCCGTCCGGCCCCTGCCACGGCCCCGGCCCGGCCGATCGCGACACCACGCGGTCCGGCCGGGCCACCGGGCCCGCCGCCCACGAGCCGGGGCCGGGGACACCGCGGAAAAGCGGTTGTCCCCGGCCCCGGCCCGCTCATTGAACTCGCCCCGCACGCCGGCAACGGGCCGGCGGCGCGACGGCCGCCGCCGGGGACCCTGTGGGGACCCGCGGTACCGGCGCCGAGCCGTGGAGACGAGAAGGGGGAGCGGACGATGACGCGTCACGACGACCGCCGCCGCACCCCCCGCCCCCGGTACGACGTGATCCCGGTGTCCTCGTCCGGCCGGTGACGGCTGCGCGCCCGCCACCGGACCCTCCGACGTTCCGTACCACCCCGCCCCCCTGCTCCGGCCCGCCCGCCGCACGCGTCCCGACGCCGTGCCCGGTCCGCCGGCGGCCGGGGCGCGGACCGCCCGTACCGACCGGGCCCGTACGTACCGCCGGAGCATCGCGCCGCCCCGTTCGATATCTCTCGAAAGGCCGAGGGCCGTGCGCAACGACCTCACCCGTACCGGCACCACCGTCCGCAATCTGGGCATCCTCGCCCATGTGGACGCGGGCAAGACCACCGTCACCGAGCGGATCCTCTATCTGACCGGTAGGTACCACCCACAAACGCGGCGAGGTCCACGACGGCACCACCGTCACCGACTTCGACCCGCAGGAGCGGGACCGGGGCATCACCGTCTTCGCCGCCGCCGTGAGCTGCGACTGGGACGGCCACCGGATCAACCTCATCGACACCCCCGGCCATGTCGACTTCGCCGACGAGGTCGAACGCTCCCTCCGGGTGCTCGACGGCGCCGTCGCGGTCTTCGACGCGGTCGCCGGGGTCGAGCCGCAGTCCGAGTCGGTCTGGCGACAGGCGGACCGGTACGGCGTCCCGAGGCTCGCGTTCGTCAACAAGATGGACCGGGCGGGCGCCGACCTCGACGCCACGGCCGCCGCGATCCGCGACCGGCTGGGCACCGTACCGCTCGTCGTCCAGCTCCCCATCGGCCACGAGAACGGCTTCACCGGCGTGGTCGACCTGCTGCGGATGCGGGCCCTGACCTGGACGTCCGGCGACGGCCAGGTCGTCGAGGGGCCGGTTCCCGCCGCGCTCGCCGACGAGGCGGCCCACCGTCGCGCGGCACTGGCCGAGGCCGTCGCCGAACTGCACCTGGGCGCGCTGGAGGAGCTCCACACCGACGGCACCGTCACCGCCGGAACGCTGACCACCGCTGTCCGGGAGCTGACCCTCGACGGCACGGCGGTGGCCGTGCTGTGCGGCTCGGCCTACCGGGACATCGGGATCGAGCCCCTGCTGGCGGCCGTGGTGGAGTGGCTGCCGTCGCCGCTCGCCGTACCGCCGGTACGGGGCACGGCCCCGGGCGGTCCGGACGGCGGGGAGCTGCGGGCCCCGGACCCGGCGGAGCCGTTCGCCGGACTCGTGTTCAAGGTGACGGCCGGCCCCACCGGGCGGCTGACGTTCCTGCGGGTGTACTCGGGCACGATCGGCCGCGGCGACACCGTGCTCGACGCGGGTGCCCGGCGGACCGAGCGGATCGGCCGGATCCTGCGGGTCCGCGCCGACCGGCACACCGACACCGATCGGGCGGTCGCCGGGGACATCGTCGCGGTCGTCGGCGTCAAGGCGGCCCGGGCCGGGGCGACCCTGTGCGCCCCGGCGGCGCCGCTGGTGCTGGAGCCGCCCGGGGTGCCGGAGCCGGTGGTGTCCGCGGCCGTCGAGGCCCGGCGCGCCCTCGACACCGAACGGCTCGCCGTCGCCCTGGCGCGGCTGGCCGACGAGGATCCGTCCCTGACCGTGCGGACCGACCCGGAGACCGGGCAGACCGTGCTGTCGGGGATGGGCGAACTGCACCTGGAGGTGGCCGCGGAACGGATCCGCCGCGAGCAGGGCCTGGAGATCACGGTCGGGCGGCCCCGGGTCGCGTACCGGGAGACCGTGGTCCGGGGCGTCCGCGGACTGGTCCACCGCCATGTGAAACAGGACGGCGGCGCGGGACAGTACGCCCATGTCGTCATCGACGTGGAGCCGCTGGACCCGCCCGGCGGCGACGGCGGCGATCCGCTGGTGTTCACCTCCGTCGTCACCGGCGGCCGGGTGCCGAAGGAGTACGTCCGCGCGGTCGAGGCGGGCTGCCGCGACGCCCTCGCCGACGGTCCCCTCGGGGGTCATCCGGTGACCGGGCTGCGGGTGGTCCTCACCGACGGGGCGACCCACCCGAAGGACTCCTCGGAGCTCGCGTTCCGGGCGGCGGGCCGGTTCGCCCTGCGCGCGGCGCTGCGGGCGGCCGGGCTGGCGCTGCTGGAGCCGGTCGCGGAGGTCACGGTCACCGTGCCGGACGACGCGGTCGGCCCGGTCCTCGGCGATCTCGCGGCCCGCCGGGGCCGGATCACCGGGTCCACCGCCCGGGGCGGCACCTCGGTCGTCACGGCGACCGTGCCCCTGGCGGAGATGTTCGGCTACGCGACCCGGCTGCGCGGCCGCACCCGGGGCCGGGGCACTTTCACGGCCCGTCCCACGGGGTACGCCCCGGCGCCGGCGACGGCGGGCTGACCGGGCAGGAGGCGGGTCCGGAGTCCGCTCCGGGCCCGCCCCCCTCGGGACGTGCCGGGTCCCGGAGCGGGGGCGTACCCGGCGCGTGGGCCCGCCCGTGGAGGCGCGGGCCCGCTCCCTCATCCGGCCCGGTACACCGGAGCCGGTGACGGCCCGGAACCCCGTCCTCCCGGTGAACACGGTGGGCGGCAGGTCCCGGAGCCGAATCCCGTGCGGGGCGCGGGCGCCGACGGGCGAAGCCCCGTACCGGCGGAACGAAGCGTACGGGCGGAAGGAGTCGTACGGGCGCGGCGCCGTATCGGGCGGACGGAGCCGTACGGGATCGGGCGCGGGCCGGGGACCCCGGCCCGCGCCTGGCCTCAGGAGGCGTCCCGCAGGGTGCCGGTGAAGACCGGCCCGTCCCCGGTTCCCTCACCGGTGTCGAACCGGAGCCTCAGCGACTCCACCGGCTCGGCCCGCCCGTCGGACTCCGTCGGGATCGCGACGTCGACACTCGTCCGGCCCGCCGGGATCCCGACCGGGAGGGACGGCTCGGGCCCCAGGGACGACAGCGGCACCTCGGGCGTCTGCCCGGCCTGGAAGTTCTCCTCCAGCCAGGCGGCGCCCACGTCCGCCGTCGACACCTCCGGGCTCCCGGTCGCCGGCAGGACCGCGAACCTGGCCTCCCACAGTTCGACGTCCGCCGCCTCCGAGACGGAGACCCGCCAGGTCAGCGGCGCCCCCTCGGTGACATCGGCCGCGACCGGCCGGGCCGAGAACCGCGGCATCGGATCATCGTTGGTGACGGTCACCCCGCCGTAGTCGGCGCCGACGACCGCGCCGCGGGCCGCCTTCGCGAAGACCTCGCGGGTGTTGTCGTACGAGTACCGGGTATTGCCCCGGACGGTCACGGTCACGTCCACCGGTGACGCCCCGGGCCGGAGCGTCAGCAGCCGGGCCCGGGTCACGTTGGTCGTCTCGTCGCGCAGGTAGAGCCAGACCCGGCCGGTGCCCTTGCCGGAGACCCGGATCGGATAGCGGTACGTCCGCTCGCCGGAGTCGCCCTCCTTCACGACCGCCCTGCCGATGTCGATCCGCGGCATCGCGGTCGCCCGGACCTCCGGCGTACCCGGGCGCCAGCCCCAGGCGTCGATCAGCAGCAGCTCGCCGGAGCGGCTGCGCGGCGTCAGCTCGATCTCCGCCAGCCGCTTCGGATCGACCCCGGCACGGTGCGCGGCGGCCAGTCCCACCCGGACCTCCTGCGCCCAGCGGGACGCGGTCCGGTCGGTGCCCGGCAGCCCGTCGAGCGTGACGGTACCGAGCACCGCCCGCCGCCCCGACACGTCGGTGACCGCGACGTCGAACCGGGTACCGGAGCTGTTGGGCGGTACGGCGACCCGCAGCGCCAGTGCCCGGGAGTCCCCGGCCGACACCGGCCGGGCGGGACGGAACCGGATCGGTGTGCCCGGTGCGGTCCACCGGGCCGTCACCGCCTTGCGGTCCGCCTCCTCACCGGTATGCCAGAACGCGAAATGCGGTGTGCGGAGGATGTCCTCCAGCGGGAGACAGCTCGTCGGCTTCTCCCGGGCCACCTGGTCGCAGAGCCGTCCGCCGGTCACCTTCAGTCCGGCGCCGGGCCGCAGGAGGGGCGTACGGTGACCGCCGACGGCATGGGTGAGCACCCGTACCGGCCCGGCGGACGGCGCGCGGCGCCCCGTACCGTCGAGCAGCGGGCGGACCCGGTCGTCACCGCCGACGAAGAGCCGGGCGGCGGCCGCGATGTACGTGGCCCCGGCGCGCTGCTGCTGGTCGGCGGTGAGCCGGGTCGGAGCACCGGCCTCGCAGAGGGGATCGGGCCGGTCCGGGTCGGGCCAGAAATCGTCCTGGGCGGGCGCCTCGGCCTGACCCGGGGTCCACTCGCTGTTGAAGTAGTTGTGGTTGGCGCCGACCATGTAGATCGCGCTGTTGAGCGCCGTACCCCGGCCGACCCCGCGGACCGCGTCGAGATACTGCTGGCCCTGGAGGTCGGAGACGTCGCCGTCGCAGCCCGGCAGGATGGTCGCCGACGGCACGTCGGGTGCCGGGTTCTGGGCGAAGACCGTCGGGCCGATCAGTACGGTGCCGCGGATCGTCCAGCGCACCGGGCCGTCGTAGCCGTCCTGGTCGGCGGGAGCCCGGTGGAGACTGTCGAGCGCCGCCCGGTTGACGCCCTCACCGCCCCGGGAGTGCCCGACGAGCAGTACCCGGGAGAGATCGGCGGGCGAGCCGGCCCGGACCGCGCCGGGCGCCGTCGACGGCTTGCCGGCCCAGGCCGCCCAGCGGGCCAGATGCTGCCGGACCAGCGACGAACGGGCCTGCGCCCCGCCGTCCTCCAGGAGATGGTCCTGGGCGTTGATCCCGTTCGCGTCGATCGAGACCGTCGTATAGCCCTGGGACGCCAGCAGTTGCTGGGACCGCAGATACCCCTTGTGGCTGGGGACCTGGCGCTCACCGGGGCCGCAGGGCCAGTCGCCCGCCGCCTCGCCGCCGGGCTTGTAGCAGGTTTCGTGCCGCCCGTGCAGGAAGAGCGCGAGAGGCCGCTTGCCGGAGGCCCCGCGCGGTGCGACGACCGTACCGGTCATCTCCACGGGGACGGGTATCCCGGGCAGTCGTACGGACGGCAGCCGGTACTCGCCCCCGGCGGTGGCGTACGGCCCCGGGACGCCCGGGTCGACCTCGTTCACCGGCGCCGGTACCGGAGCCGGGCCGGGCCGCTCGGCCCGCTTCTTCTGCGCCGTACCGGCGGCGGGCGCGTCGAGACGGCGGCCCGCGGCCGTCACCCGCAGATCGTCGCCCGGACCCACCCGGGCGTCTTCGAGGGCCAGCCGGAAGGTGTGCCCGTCGGGCCGGGCCTCGGGGTAGCCGATCAGCCGGTCACCCGAGGAGAAGCCGATCCGGGCGTCACCGACGGGAACCCGGCGCTCCGAGCGCCACTCCAGATATCTCTCCCCGCCCTCGGCGGCGATCCGCCAGCCGTCGGGAAGCGGGGCCCCTGCCCCGGTGGACGCGGTGGACGGTCGTGGGGGCTCCGGAGGGTCGGCGTACGCCGCCCCCGGAACGGCCACGGCCAGCGCGAGGACCACGGCGGTAGCGGTGAGCCCGCGCGACATTCGGATCACAGCTGGATCTCCTTGTCTTCGGCGGTGCCGAAGGCCCCCGATGACCGCGGGGGCCTCGTACATCCCGGGGGATGTCCGAACATGCCGCACGGTTCCGCCGCGAGGGTGATGCCAGGATCACATAAATGATCACCCGACTCGGTCAACCATCGCGGGGTCGAACGGAGTTGACGGGTGATTCGGGTACGGCCCCGGTACCGGGGCGGGCCCGCCCCGACGGGAGGCCGACGCGCCGGGGTATCCCGTCGTGATGCCCGGGTGCCGCTCCGGCCCGGCGGCTCCCGTTCCGGCGGAGCCCGATGGACGCGTACGACCCCTGGTGGCGCGGAGGTCCGGGCCGGGGCTCATCGCGGCGATCCCGTCGAGTCCGGCGTACGGCGCCCGGAGTCGGGCCGCCTCGGCCGGGCGGTCGGGCGACGGTGGGACCGGCGTCGCGCCGTCCGTTCGCGCCGCCGGGGAGTCCGCCCGGGCCCCTACGTCGGGCCGTGGCCGGAAACCGCCGTCGCGGCGTGCCCCGGGCGGTCGCCGCTTCGCTCAGGAGAGGAAATCCACCGACAGTCCGATACCCAGGTCCCGGGCTCGTTCGTACGCGGGCAGGGCCAGGGCCAGGTCCTGCCAGGGCAGGCCCACGGGGGCGTAGACCGTGATGTCGTCCGCCGCCGTCCGGCCGGGACGCACTCCTCGGACGATCTCGCCGAGAGTGGCCGCGGCCGTCCCGGCGGGCAGTCCTACCGCCCCCAGCGCCCCAGCGGCGGCGGCCAGTTCCCGGTCGTCGACGACGACCCGGGCCCGGCGGAGCAGATCGGCGGCCAGTTCGCACTTGCCGGGTTCGTCGGCGCCGAGGGACGTCAGATGCTGCCCCGGACGGATGTCGGCGGCGGTCAGCAGCGGCGTCCGGGACCAGGTCGCCAGGACGACGACATCGGCCTCCGCCGCGACCGCGCGGGCCGACTCCACCACGCGCCCGCCGCGCCTGCCGCCGTGCCGGGCGGCGAAGGCGGCGGCCCGCCCCCGGTCCGTGTCGTGGACGACGAGTCCGCTCCGGCCGCGTACGGCGTCCAGACCGCGCAGGACCAACTCCGCCTGGGCGCCCGCGCCCACCACCCCCACCACACCGAACCCCCCGGCCGCCCCGTCGGGCGCCGCCAGCAGGTGGGTGCCCAGGGCCGCCGCCAGCCCGGTCCGCCAGGCCGTGAGGGTCGCCGCGTCGAGCACGGCGAGCAGTTCGCCGTCCCGCCCGGAGTGCAGACAGACCACCCCGCGCAGGGCCGGTGCCGCGCCGGGGAACTTGGCATTCACCTTGACGGTGTACACCGCCGCCCCGGGCAGCACCCCAGGCAGCAGCGCCGTCGCGGTGCCGGGAAACGGCAGCTCCGTACGGATCCGCAGCCCGGCCGCCGACGGGCCGGTGTCCGCCGTCCGGAATCCCTCCTCCAGCGCGGCCAGACACTCGGCGGGATCCAGTACGGACAGCAGATGACGACGGGTCAGCAGACGGGTCATCCCGCCATCATCCCGGTCGGGCCCGCAGCCGCGGCGCGCTCGGTCCGCCGGGATGCGACCGACGGGTCCCGGTGCCCGACCCCGCCCCGTCCGGGAAAGCGGTCCGCCGGCGGCTCACACAATCGCCACACGCCTGTAACAGGACCGCCCGCCCCCTCCATCGCACCCGCCCCGGCCTGCGGTGATCCATATTCTCCGGGAGCCGGGCGACCCCGTGGCGGAGGCCGCGTCAACCGCTCGCGACCAAGCCCCTCTTGTGCAATGCCGGTCCTGCCGTCAGGGTGTGATCCTGACGGACGGAGTTGACATGCTCCTGACGTTTCGGGTGTGTGAACATCCGTGGAGCCGCACGACGATCCACCACACGCACCACCCCCCACCAGCGCACCACCGACGAGGAGGATCCCTCTGATGGCTGTGACGCAGAACGACGGACGGCGTGACGCCGCCCGTCCCCGGCGCAAGCTCTCGCCCATCGGCGCCACCCTGGCCGCCGCTCTCACCCTCGGACTGATGACGGCGCTGCCCGCCACGGCCGCGCCCGAGGCCGTGGAAGGCCGGATCGTCGACGCCGGTGCCTCCGGCGCGATCCAGAACAGCTATATCGTCACCCTCCGGGACGGCCAGGCGCGTTCGTCCACCGCCGAAGGGCGCGAGGTGGCCCGCAAGTACGGCGCCACCATCAAGCGCACCTACACCAAGGCCCTCAACGGCTACGCGGTCACCCTCTCCGAGGGCCAGGCGAAGAGACTCGCCGCCGACCCCAAGGTGGCGACCGTCGCCCAGGACCGCACGGTCAGCATCCAGGCCACCCAGGTCAATCCGCCCTCCTGGGGCCTTGACCGGATCGACCAGCCCAGTCTGCCGCTGAACCAGCGCTACAACTACCCGGACTCGGCCGGCGCCGGTGTCAGCGCGTACATCATCGACACCGGAGTGCGGATCTCCCACTCCGACTTCGGCGGCCGGGCGGTCAACGGCTACGACGCCGTCGACAACGACAACGTCGCCCAGGACGGCAACGGCCACGGCACCCATGTCGCGGGCACCGTCGCCGGAACCCAGTACGGCGTCGCCAAGCGGGCCCGGGTCGTCGCCGTCCGCGTGCTCAACAACTCCGGTTCCGGCACCATCGCCGGGGTCGTGGCCGGGGTCGACTGGGTCGCCCGCAACGCCGTGAAGCCCGCCGTGGCCAACCTGAGCCTCGGCGGCGGCGCCAACAGCACCATCGACGCCGCTGTACGCCGGCTCATCGCCTCCGGCGTGACCACCGCGGTCGCCGCGGGCAACAGCAACCAGAACGCGGCCAACTTCTCCCCGGCCCGCGTCACCGAGGCGCTCACCGTCGGCTCGACCACCATCACCGACGCCCGCTCCAGCTTCTCCAACTACGGGGCCGTACTGGATCTCTTCGCCCCCGGCCAGAACATCACCTCCGCGTGGCACACCAGCGACACGGCGACCAACACCATCTCCGGTACGTCGATGGCGGCACCGCACGTCGCCGGTGCCGCCGCCCTCCACCTGGGCGGCAACCCGACCGGTACGCCCGCCGCCGTCGGCTCCGCCCTGGTGGCGGCGGCCACGCCCGGTGTGGTGACCAACCCCGGCCCGGGATCGCCCAACCGGCTGCTGCGGGTGAACTGACCCCGGCGGCGGACCCGGCCGGTACGGCGCCCACGGAGCGCCCGGCCGACGGACCGTGAGGCCGACCGCACGCGCCCGCACCCTGGCCGGGCGGTGGCGGCGCGGCCGACCGGTCCGGCGGCCGCCCGGCCGGACGCGGGCCGCACGGCGGTGGCGGCGAGCCCACACCTCCCCGCCGCCGCCGACCCTCCGGCCCCCGGGGGTACGGGACCACGAGTGCGTGCCGAGGTCCATCAGGTCCCCCATAAGTACACCGACTGAACCGCCTCGGCGCCGGACGACGCCGACCTACGGG
>NZ_JBEYIS010000072.1:0-31959 GCF_040635975.1 Streptomyces sp. NPDC006798 | reverse complement strand
CCTCCCCACCCCCCCCGGCCCCCTTCGACCCCGGGGGGCCTGGGCCGCCCCGCCCGCCCCCCGGCCGGGCCGCCGCGTCGTTTCCCCCGCCGGTACACCCCGTGCCTCTACGCCTCCGGACCCGTACACCCCCCGCCGCCACCGGGCGGCCCCGGTTGTTATCGGGTCCGCAGCTCCTCCCGGGCCTCCATCAACGCGAAACCGAGGAGATTCAGGCCCCGCCAGCGCTCCGGGTCCGCCGCGCGCTCGTCGTCGGCCGTGAGCCCGATACCCCAGATCCGGTCCTTGGGACTGGCCTCCACCAGCACCCGGTCGCCGGTCCCCAGCAGATAGGCGCCCAGCTCCGGATCCTGCCCGAACTTGTGCGCGTTGCCGGTCCGGACGATCCCCGACCGCTCCCGCCGCCACACCGTCTCGTCGAAGCCGCGCACCAGTCCGCCCGCGCGCTTCGCCTCGGCCGGATGCCCGGCGTCCAGGGCCATCCGCTCGGCCGCCGCGTCCCCGAAGAGCCGGGCCTTCGACGCCATCATCCAGTGCTCCGCCGTCGCGTAACGCACCCCGTCGACCACGAAGGGTGATGGCCACCACTGGCTGAGACAGCTCGCCGCGATCCGGCCGTCGGGGCGTGGCGTGTTCCCCCAGAAGAAGATGAATTTCCGGCGCTCACCCTGTCTGACCTGGGCGATCAGTTGATCCCTGTCCATACACGCCAGTGTGGCAGCCGCCACTGACACTTCGTAGCGGTATTTCCGGGGGGACACGACACATGGTCGACCGAATCCGTCGCGTAATCAAAAGGCAACTACGGAATCCCTTGTTGGGGGCGGAGGGCTCTGTCAGGATCGGCACTCACTTCCCGCTTGTTCCACATTCGAGCGGTGACGGGGTGGGCGACACCGGACCGTCGGCGTGCAATTGCATGCCCGTGCCACCGGCGATATCCACCCGACGGCATTTCCGCCCGGGACTACGGAGAGCGTCATGGGGAACCGATTCCAGGTGCTGGACCGCTTCGCGGACGGCGCGCAGTACATCGGCGGAGAGATCCGGCCGGGCGGTTCGGGGACGGTCCAGGCGATCGTCGACCCGGCCAGCGGCGACACCGTCCACCGGTACGCGACCGCCGGGCCCGCCGACGTCGACGCGGCCGTCGCCGCCGCCCGGGCCGCACTGCCCGGCTGGGCCGGGGCCACTCCCGCCGAGCGCTCCGACGCGCTGCACCGGCTGGCCGCCGTCCTCGCCGAACGGGCCGGTGACTTCGCCCGGGTCGAATCCCTCCAGTGCGGCAAGCCGATCAAACTCTGCAACGAGTTCGACGTCCCCGGCACCGTCGACAACGCCGCCTTCTTCGCCGGTGCGGCCCGGCAGCTCCAGGGCCGGTCGGCCGGGGAGTACAGCGGGGACCACACCTCGTACGTCCGCCGGGAACCGATCGGGGTGATCGGCTCGATCGCCCCCTGGAACTACCCCCTCCAGATGGCCGGATGGAAGATCCTCCCGGCGATCGCCGCCGGTAACACGGTTGTCCTCAAGCCCGCCGAGATCACCCCGCTGACCTCCGTGATGTTCGCCCGGGCCGCGACCGAGGCGGGGCTGCCGCCCGGGGTCGTCAATGTGGTCTCCGGGACCGGCCGGGCCGCCGGGGAGCACCTGGTCGGCCATCCCGACGTAGCCATGGTGTCCTTCACCGGCTCCACCGCCGTCGGCAAACGGGTCGCGGCCCTCGCCACCGACTCCGTCAAACGCCTCCATCTCGAACTCGGCGGCAAGGCGCCCTTCGTGGTCTTCGACGACGCCGACCCGGAGGCCGCGATCCAGGGCGCCGTCGCCGGGGCCCTGATCAACTCGGGCCAGGACTGCACGGCGGCCACCCGGGTCTATGTGCAGCGGCCCCTGTACCGGCGGATCCTGGAGGGCATCGCCGACACCATGGCGGGCGTCCGGCTCGGCGACCCCTTCGACCCCGCCACCGATCTCGGCCCGCTGGTGTCGGAGGCCCACCGCGACCGGGTCGCCGGATTCGTGGAGCGGGCCCGGTCCCATGCCACGGTCGTCACCGGCGGCCGGGCCCCCTGCGAGCAGGGCGCCTACTATCTGCCGACGCTGATCGCCGACGCCGCGCAGCGGAGCGAGATCGTCCAGGCGGAGATCTTCGGACCGGTGCTGGTGATCCTGCCCTTCGACACCGACGACGAGGGCATCGCCCTCGCCAACGACACCCCCTACGGACTCGCCGCCTCCGCCTGGACCCGGGACGTCTACCGGGCGAACCGGGCCACCCGGGAGATCGCGGCGGGCTGTGTCTGGATCAACGACCACATTCCGATCATCAGCGAGATGCCGCACGGCGGATATCGGGCCTCCGGCTACGGCAAGGACATGTCGATGTACTCCTTCGAGGAGTACACGCAGGTCAAGCACGTCATGTTCGACAACACGGCGGTGGCCCGCAAGGACTGGCACCGCACGGTCTTCGGGGACAGATAGCCGGCCGCCGGCCGCGGCCGACCCACTGCGAAAGGGCAGAGCGCATGGACCATCACGAGCCCGAGGGCCCCTCCGCCGCCCAGCTGGCGGCGATCCGACGCACCCTGACGAGCGGCCGGGGAGCCCTGACCCGGCGCTCCACCCTGCGGGCCCTGGGCGCCGGGGCCCTTGCCGCCGGGGGCGCCGCCGCCCTCACCGCCTGCGGTATCCCGCCCGCCAAACGGGACGGCGGGGCCGAGGACACCGACGACCGCTCGGCGAAGGAGAAGACGGTGATCTTCTCCAACTGGACCGAGTACATGGACATCGGCGACGACAAGAAGACCCGGCCGACCCTCGCCGCCTTCACCCGGCGGACCGGGATATCGGTCAAGTACACCGAGGACATCAACGACAACGTCGAGTTCTTCGGCAAGATCCGGCCGCAGCTCGCCGCCGGGCAGGGGACCGGCCGCGATCTGATCAACCTCACCGACTGGCTGGCGGCCCGGATGATCCGCCTCGGCTGGGTACAGAGACTCGACCCGGCCCTGCTGCCGAACGCCTACGCCAATCTCTCCCCCCAGTTCCGCCGCCCCGACTGGGACCCGGGCCGGGCCCACTCGTACCCCTGGACCGGGATCTCCGCCGTCATCGCCTACAACATCAGGGCGACCGGCGGGAAGAAGGTCGACTCGGTGAGCCAGCTCCTGGACGACCCCGCCCTCAAGGGCCGGGTCGGCTTCCTCACCGAGATGCGCGACACCGTCGGGATGACCCTGCTCGACCTCGGCAAGAACCCCGGGAAGTTCACCGACGCCGACTACGGAGAGGCGATCGGACGGCTCCAGAAGGGCGTCGACCGGAAGCAGATCCGCCGCTTCCACGGGAACGACTACACCGCCGACCTCTCCAAGGGCGATATCGCCGCCTGTGTCGCCTGGGCCGGGGACGTCATCCAGCTCCAGGCCGACAACCCCGACATCCGGTACGCCATCCCCGCCGCCGGATACATCACCTCGACCGACAATCTGCTGGTTCCCGCCGGGGCCCGGCACCGGGCCAACGCCACCCGGCTGATCGACTACTACTACGAGCGCCCGGTCGCCGCCCGGCTCGCCGCGTACATCAACTACGTCTGCCCGGTCGAGGGCGTCAGTTCCGAACTAGGGAAGATCGATCCGGCGCTGGCCCGGAACACCCTGATCGTTCCCGACCGTGCCATGGCCGCGAAGTCCCATGCCTTCCGCTCCCTGAGCGACGCGGAGGAGAAGGCGTACGAGGAGAAGTTCGCCAAGCTCATCGGCGCCTGACGGCGTCCGGCCCCGGGTCCGTCCCGGGTCCGCTCGTTCCGGACCGGTCCGGTGCGCTTTCGCCGCCTCCGGCTCGCCCGCCCCGGCCACGGGGCCCGTGCTCCCGCCCCCTCCGACGACCCTGGGACCGCCACCCATGACAGAGACCGACACCACCGGCGGCGACGTCCGCCTCACCGGGATCAGCAAGACCTACGGCTCCTTCACCGCCGTCCACCCGCTCGACCTCACCGTCCCGCACGGCTCGTTCTTCGCCCTGCTCGGCGCCTCCGGCTGCGGCAAGACCACCACCCTGCGGATGATCGCCGGACTGGAGGAGCCCAGTACCGGCACCGTCCACCTCGGCGACCGGGACGTCACCCAGCTGCCGCCGCACAAACGGCCCGTCAACACGGTCTTCCAGAGCTATGCCCTCTTCCCGCATCTGACGATCTTCGAGAACATCGCCTTCGGGCTGCGCCGCCGGGGAATCCGCTCCGTACGGAAGCAGGTCGGCGAGATGCTCGACCTGGTCCAGCTCGGCGACTTCAAGGACCGCAAGCCGCATCAGCTCTCCGGCGGCCAGCAGCAGCGGGTCGCGGTGGCCCGCGCGCTGATCAACCACCCCCGGGTACTGCTCCTCGACGAACCGCTGGGCGCGCTCGACCTCAAACTCCGCCGCCGGATGCAGCTGGAACTCAAGCGGATCCAGACCGAGGTCGGCATCACCTTCGTCCATGTCACCCACGACCAGGAGGAGGCCATGACGATGGCCGACACGGTCGCGGTGATGAACGGCGGCCGGGTCGAGCAACTGGGCGCCCCCGCCGAGCTGTACGAGACCCCGCACACCCCGTTCGTCGCCAACTTCCTCGGCAGCTCCAATCTGATCGAGGCCGAGACCGTCTCGGTGACCGGGGGAGTGGTCACGGCCGCCGTCGGGGGGACCGTGCTGCGGCTGCCCGCCGAGCGCTGTGCCGCCACCCCGGTCGCCGGACGCAAGCTGCTGGTCGGGGTACGGCCGGAGAAGATAGCCCTGGCCCACGCCGATGACGCGGCCGGGATCGACGGCACGCGGAATCGTTTCAGCGGAACGATCGGGGCGGCCGGGTTCATCGGCGTCTCCACCCAGTACGTCATCGACAGCCCGGCGGGCGGCACCCTCGACGTCTACGTCCAGAACCTCGAACGCGACAGCAGGCTGACGCCCGGGGCCGAGGTCGTCCTGCACTGGAACCCCGACCACACCTTCGCCCTCGACACCGACCGGCCCGCCGACGAGGGCACCCCCGACACCGGGGCCCCGGCGGGCACGGTCGGCGCCCCGCGCCCGGCCCCGGAAGCGCCGGAGACCCCTGAAGCCGGAGACCCGGCCGAGGGCGAGAAGGCGGGCGCGGCGGAGGCCGCCGGATGAGCGCCGCCACCGCCCCCGCCACGAAGGCCGGGGCCCCGCCGGACGGCCCCGGCCCCGCTCCCGTGCCGCACCGGCGCTCCGTACGCCGCCGACTGGTGCCGTACTGGCTGCTGCTCCCCGGCATCCTCTGGCTGCTGGTCTTCTTCGCCCTGCCGCTGGTCTACCAGGCGTCGACCTCCGTCCAGACCGGCTCCCTCGAAGAGGGCTACCGGGTCACCTGGCACTTCGCCACCTATGCCGACGCCTTCGCCGAGTACTGGCCGCACTTCGTCCGCTCGGTGCTCTACGCGGGCACCGCGACCCTGCTCTGTCTGCTGCTCGGCTATCCGCTGGCGTATCTGATCGCCTTCCGGGCCGGACGCTGGCGCCATCTGCTGCTCGTCCTGGTCATCGCGCCGTTCTTCACCAGCTTCCTGATCCGGACCCTGGCGTGGAAGACGATCCTGGCCGACGGCGGACCGGTCGTGGACGTCCTCGACACCGTCGGCTTCCTGGCCGTCACCGACTGGCTGGGGATGACCGACGGCTCCCGGGTGCTCGCCACTCCGCTCGCCGTCGTCACCGGTCTGACGTACAACTTCCTGCCCTTCATGATCCTGCCGCTCTATACGTCCCTGGAGCGGATCGACCACCGGCTGCACGAGGCCGCCGGTGATCTCTACGCCACCCCGGCCACCACCTTCCGGAAGGTCACGTTCCCGCTGTCGCTGCCCGGCGTGGTCTCCGGCACCCTGCTGACCTTCATCCCCGCCAGCGGCGACTACATCAACGCCGAACTCCTCGGCTCCACCGACACCAAGATGGTGGGCAATGTCATCCAGTCGCAGTTCCTGAGGGTGCTCGACTACCCGACCGCCGCCGCGTTGTCGTTCCTGCTCATGGCCATTGTGCTGATCATGGTCTCGGTCTACATCAGACGGGCCGGAACGGAGGATCTGCTGTGACCCCTGTGACGAAGGCGGGCGGCTGGCTCCGCCGCAATCTGGTGGTGCTCGCGGGGCTCGCCACCCTCGGCTATCTGATCCTGCCCAACGTCGTCGTGATGGTGTTCTCCTTCAACAAGCCCGCCGGGAAGTTCAACTACTCCTGGCGGGAGTTCTCCACCGACGCCTGGCGGGACCCGTGCGGGGTCGCCGACCTCTGCGGCTCCCTCGGGCTGTCGCTGCGGATCGCCTTCTTCGCCACCCTCGCGGCCACCGTCCTCGGCACGATGATCGCCTTCGCCCTGGTCCGCTACCGGTTCCGGGCCCGGGGCGCGGTCAACTCGCTGATCTTCCTGCCGATGGCGATGCCCGAGGTCGTGATGGCCGCGTCCCTGCTGACCCTCTTCCTCAACCTGGGCGCCGAACTCGGCCCGGTGACCGTACTGATCGCCCACACCATGTTCTGCCTCAGCTTCGTGGTGGTCGCCGTCAAGGCCCGGGTGCTGTCGATGGACCCCCGTCTTGAGGAGGCCGCGCGGGACCTCTACGCCGGGCCCCTCCAGACCTTCCTCCGGGTGACGCTGCCGATCGCGGCCCCCGGGATCGCGGCGGGCGCCCTGCTCGCCTTCGCGCTCTCCTTCGACGACTTCATCATCACCAACTTCACCTCCGGCAACAGCGTCACCTTCCCGATGTTCGTCTGGGGCTCCGCCCAGCGGGGCACACCCGTACAGATCAATGTCATCGGGACGGCGATGTTCGTGCTCGCCGTACTGATCGTCGTCGTCGGCCGGCTGGTCGCGGACCGCCGGCGGAAGACCGGATGACCCGGAACCCCATCGCACCCCCAGCCGAGGAGTGGAACCCGTGAAAGACGCCGCAGACATGGCCCCAGGCGCCATGACAGCGACACCGTCCGACCGTGGTGCCGACGCCCTGGCGTCGGCCTCCCTGGCCGGTGTCAGGCCCGTGCCGTTCTGGCTGGACGACCCGGACCGGCCGGCCGCCGAGGCCGCGCTCACCGGTGACGAACGCTGTGACCTGCTGGTCGTCGGCGGCGGCTACAGCGGGCTGTGGACCGCCCTGATCGCCAAGGAGCGCGATCCCGGCCTCGACGTCGTACTGATCGAGGGGAACGAGACCGGCTGGGCCGCCTCCGGCCGCAACGGCGGATTCTGCGCCGCCTCCCTCACCCACGGCCTCGGCAACGGAATCGCCCGCTGGCCCGGGGAGATCCGGCGGCTGGAGGAGCTGGGGGCGGCCAATCTCGACGCCATCGAGGAGAGCGTCGGACGGTACGGCATCGACTGCGACTTCGAGCGCACCGGCGCCCTCGACGTGGCGACCGAGCCGTACCAGGTGGCGGAGCTGGCGGCGGCGTACGAGGAGGCCCGGCGGTACGGGATCGAGGGCCTGGAACTGCTGGACGCGGCCGCCACCCGGGCCGAGGTCGACTCGCCGCTCTTCCTCGGCGGGCTGCTCGACCGGCACGGCACCGCCATGCTGCACCCCGCCAAGCTGGTGTGGGGGCTGAAGCGGGCCTGTCTGGAGCGGGGCGTACGGATCTACGAGAACACCCGCGGCCTCGAACTCGCCACCGCCCGCGCCGGAACGCATATGGCCGTCCGCACGCCCTACGGCCGGATCCTCGCCGACCGGGTCGCGCTCGGGACCAATGTCTTCCCGTCGCTGGTCAAGCGGGTGCGGCCGTACACCGTACCGGTCTACGACTACGCCCTGACGACCGAGCCGCTGACCGACTCCCAGCTCGACGCGATCGGCTGGCGCGGCCGGCAGGGCCTCGGCGACACGGCCAACCAGTTCCACTACTTCCGGCTGACCGCCGACCGGCGGGTGCTGTGGGGCGGCTATGACGCGATCTACCCGTTCGGCGGCCGGATCAGCGCCGAACTGGACCACCGGCCCGAGACGTACCTCAAACTCGCCCGGCACTTCTTCCAGTACTTCCCCCAGCTCGAAGGGGTCCGCTTCAGCCACGCCTGGGGCGGGGCGATCGACACCTGCTCGCGGTTCTCCGCCTTCTTCGGCACCGCTCACGGCGGCCGGGTGGCCTACGCCGCCGGATACACCGGCCTCGGGGTCGGCGCGAGCCGCTTCGGGGCGGAGGTGATGCTCGATCTGCTGGCCGGACGGCCGACCGAGCGGACGGAGCTGGAGATGGTCAGGACCAAGCCGCTGCCGTTTCCGCCGGAGCCGGTCGCCTGGGCCGGGATCGGGCTCACCAAATGGTCGCTGGCCCGCGCGGACGCCGACGCGGGACGGCGCAATCTCTGGCTGCGGACCATGGACCGGCTGGGGCTCGGCTTCGACAGCTGACGAGCCGGCGCCCGGACCGCTTCCGCTGCCCGGACCGCGTCCGCTTCCGCCCACCCGACCGGGCCGCTCCCGGCGCCCGGCCGTCGCCGGGGGCGTGCGTGACGCAGTTCACTACTCATTGGTAGCCAGAAGTCGCGTCATCACCCGGGCCCCGGCCCCTCTCCCTCGTGAAGGCAGTACCCGACACGAGAGAGACGGTGGCGATATGACCGGTACACGCGGCAGGACAGCGGTGGAGTGGCTGGTGACGGCCGCCCCGGACCCCGACGGCTGCCGGTGGGAATGGGAGCGCCACCCGCTGGGTGTCGCGCTGCTCCCGGCGGGCCGCCGCTGGGACGTCCTGATCGTTCCCGGCGAGCTGGGCCGCCCCGCCCTCGACGTACTCGACCGGCTGACGGACCGTCCGGGGCCGGTCCTCCTCGATCTCGGCGCCTACCGGACCGGGTTCTTCGTCCCCGCCGGGACCGCCTCCCGCTGGGTCGGGACCGGTGTCAGGGCCGCCGGACGCGGCTCCTGGATCGTCGTTCCGTACCCCGGCCGGGCCACCGCGGGCGGAATCCGCTGGCTGGTACCGCCGGACGGCTCCGGGGCGCTCACCGACCCGGCGCTGCTGGAACTGGCGCTGCACGAGGCGGCGGTCACGGGCCGCGGCGGCGACGGCCCGCCGGGGCCCCGGCCCGGCCGCGTACCGGGCCCGCCGGACCCCGGAGGGCGGCGTTGAGAACGGGCGCGGGCGGGGGAGGGCGTGCCGGAAGCCTTGACAAGGCTATTGGTCTGGACCAAATTGTGCCTCCCCCGCCCCGCTTCCAACCCCCCACTTCCTGGAGGCAGTTGTGGTACGCGTCAGAACCGCCGGGAACCGCCGCACCGTCCGGAGCCGACTCGGCAGACTCCTGGCCGCCGTCGCGGCCGGAGCCCTCACCGTCACCGGACTCGTCGCCACCGCGACCCCCGCCAGCGCCGCCGACACCGAACTCGCCGTCAACGGCGGCTTCGAGGCCGGGCTCGGCGGCTGGACCTGCTCCGCCAACACCGGAACCGCCGTCACCACCCCCGTCAGAACCGGGACCGGCGCGCTCAAGGCCACCCCGGCGGGCTCCGACAACGCCCGCTGCGCCCAGACCGTCAACGTCCAGCCGAACTCCACCTACAGCCTCAGCGGCTGGGTGCAGGGCGGCTATGTCTACCTCGGCGTCACCGGCACCGGCACCACCGACGTCTCCACCTGGACCCCCTCGGCGGCGAGCTGGCAGAAGCTCGCCACCACCTTCCGTACCGGCCCCACCACCGGCTCCGTCACCATCTACACCCACGGCTGGTACGGCACCCCGGCCTACCACGCCGACGACATCTCCCTCTTCGGGCCCGGCGGCGGCCCGATCGTCGTCCCCACCGCCCCCACCGGGGTGACCGCCGGATCGCCCGGCTCCACCACCGTCCCGCTCGCCTGGAACCCGGTCTCCGGGGCCACCGGCTACCACGTCTACCGGGGCAACGACCGGGTCGCCTCCAGCGCCTCCGCGTCCGCCCAAGTCACCGGACTGACCCCCTCCACCACCTACGACTTCGAGGTCACCGCCGTCAACAGCGCCGGTGAGTCACCCCGTTCCAGCGCCGTACGGGTGACCACCACCAGCGGCGGGGGCGGCGACGGCGGACTCCCGCCGCACGCCCTCGTCGGCTATCTCCACACCAGCTTCGCCAACGGCTCCGGCTACACCCGGATGGCCGACGTCCCGGACTCCTGGGACGTGATCAACCTCGCCTTCGGCGAACCGACCTCCGTCACCTCCGGCGACATCCGGTTCTCCCTCTGCCCGGTGGCCCAGTGCCCCAACGTCGAGTCCGCGGCCGATTTCAAGACCGCGATCAAGGCGAAGCAGGCCGCGGGCAAGAAGGTGCTGATCTCCATCGGCGGCCAGAACGGACAGGTCCAGCTCGCCTCCACCGGCGCCCGGGACGCCTTCGTCAGCTCGGTCTCCCGGATCATCGACGAGTACGGCCTGGACGGGCTCGACATCGACTTCGAGGGCCACTCCCTCTCGCTGAACACCGGGGACACCGACTTCCGCAGCCCGACCACACCCGTGATCGTCAATCTGATCTCGGCGGTCAAGACGCTGAAGGCCAAGTACGGCGCCAAGTTCGTGCTCACCATGGCCCCGGAGACCTTCTTCGTCCAGCTCGGCTACCAGTTCTACGGCTCCGGGCCCTGGGGCGGACAGGACCCGCGCGCCGGTTCGTACCTCCCGGTCATCCACGCCCTGCGGGACGACCTGACCCTGCTCCACGTCCAGCACTACAACTCCGGCCCGATCATGGGCCTCGACAACCAGTACCACACCATGGGCGGCGCCGACTTCCACATCGCCCTGACGGACATGCTGCTCACCGGCTTCCCGGTGGCCGGGAACACGGCCCGGATGTTCCCGCCGCTCCGCCCCGAACAGGTCGCCATCGGAATGCCCGCGTCCACCCAGGCGGGCAACGGCCACACCCCGCCCGCCGAGGTCAACAAGGCGCTCGACTGCCTCACCAAGCGGGTCAACTGCGGTTCGTACCAGACCCACGGCACCTGGCCCGCACTCCGCGGACTGATGTCCTGGTCGATCAACTGGGACCGCTTCAACCAGTTCGAGTTCTCCCGGAACTTCGACGCCTACCGCTGGAGCTGACCTCCGGCGGCGGCCGGCGGAAGACCAGCGGGAGCAGCGCGCCGAAGAGGCACCAGCTGCCGATGACGTCCAGCGGCCAGTGATAGCCGCGGAGTACGAGGCCGATGCCCGTCGCCAGGGTCAGCACCCCGGCGGCGGGCATCGCCCATCCCCGGGCCCGGTCCGGAAGCGCCGGGCGGAGCAGTACGGCCGCCGCGCCGAACGCCACCACGGCGGTGGCGGCGTGCCCGGACGGGTAGTAGCCGGTCGCGCCGGTCAGCGGCCCCGGCCGGTCCAGCAGCGCCTTCAGGGGAACCACCAGGGCCGGTACGGCGGCGATCGCGAGGACGGCGCGCGGGGCCGCGTACCGTACGGCCGTACCGCCGCCGCGCCACCCGGCGTACCCGGCCGCGGCGATCAGCACCGGCAGCGCCACCGGCACATTGCCGAGATCGGCGAGGAGTTCGGTGAACGGCTCGGGGCCGTGGCCGGTGACGGCCCGCGACCAGCGTTCGTCGAGGGCGCGCAAGGGGCCGTCGACGGCGATCTGCCAGGTCACCACGGCGAAGAGCAACAGCAGCGAGAACGCGAGAACCGGCTGTTTCGGGACAGGGGGGGTAGTCCCGAAACAGCCGGTGAGACCGAGCCGCCGCGCGCCCCGGGGGGTTTGGGGCGAGCGGCCGTCCGATCGGTGAGGAGTCCCGGAGCCGAAGGCTCCGGCGCTGTGCGCCAAGGCACGTCCGGGACGGTGCTGGGGATGCGCCGACCCGGCATCACCCGCGGCGAACCGCGGGCTGGTTGTTTCTCTCATCTGCGGAAACCGTACGGCAGGGGGCCCGGCGGCGGACAGCCGGATCGCCATCCCGCCACAGCTTCTTCACAGGCCCTGTCGGTTGGGGAAGGCCCCGGCGCCGGTCGTCGGAAAGAGCCGGTGCCGGTCGCGGAAAAGCCCCGCCGGGACGGGCTCGGCAGGGCCTTCGCTCGGGGGCTTCCGGGGCGGGCGCGGCGGCCCGGCGGCGGTGTGTCTCCGGGCCGCCGGTGCCGCGTAGGCCAGCCGGTCAGAGCGTGCCGAACGCCTGCTCCAGGATGTCCAGGCCCTCGTTCAGCAGGTCCTCGCCGATCACCAGTGGCGGCAGGAAGCGGAGTACGTTGCCGTAGGTGCCGCAGGTCAGGACCAGCAGCCCCTCGGCGTGGCACGCCTTGGCCAGCGCACCGGCCGACGCGGCGTCCGGCTCCTTGGTGTCCCGGTCCTTCACCAGCTCGATCGCGATCATGGCGCCACGGCCCCGGATGTCACCGATGACCTCGTACTTGCCGGCCATCGCCGACAGCCGGGCCTTCATGATCTCCTCGATCCGGCGGGCCCGGGCGTTGAGGTCCAGCTCCTTCATCGTCTCGATCGAGCCGAGCGCGCCCGCGCAGGCGACCGGGTTGCCGCCGTAGGTGCCGCCGAGGCCGCCCGCGTGCGCGGCGTCCATGATCTCGGCGCGGCCCGTGACGGCGGCGAGCGGCAGCCCGCCCGCGATGCCCTTGGCGGTGGTGATCAGGTCCGGGACGACACCCTCGTCCTCACAGGCGAACCACTGGCCGGTCCGGCAGAAACCGGACTGGATCTCGTCCGCGACGAAGACGATGCCGTTCTCCCGGGCGAATGCGGCGATCGCCGGGAGGAAGCCCTTCGCGGGCTCGATGAAGCCGCCCTCGCCGAGGACCGGCTCGATGATGATCGCGGCCACGTTCTCGGCCCCGATCTGCTTGCTGATCTGGTCGATGGCCTGCGCCGACGCCTCGGCACCCGCGTTCTCGGCCCCGGTCGGCCAGCGGTAGCCGTACGCCACCGGCACCCGGTAGACCTCGGGCGCGAACGGGCCGAAGCCCTGCTTGTACGGCATGTTCTTCGACGTCAGCGCCATCGTCAGATTGGTCCGGCCGTGGTAGCCGTGGTCGAAGACCACGACGGCCTGCCGCTTGGTGTACGCCCGGGCGATCTTCACGGCGTTCTCGACGGCCTCGGCGCCGGAGTTGAAGAGCGCCGACTTCTTGGCGTGGTCACCCGGGGTCAGCTCGGCCAGCGCCTCGGCGACCTCGACGTACCCCTCGTACGGCGTCACCATGAAACAGGTGTGGGTGAAGTCGGCGAGCTGCGCCGACGCCCGGCGGACGACCGCCTCGGCGCTGGCGCCGACGCTGGTGACGGCGATACCGGAGCCGAAGTCGATCAGCCGGTTCCCGTCCACGTCCTCGATGATGCCGCCGCCCGCGCGGGCCGTGAACACCGGCAGCACCGAGCCCACGCCCGCCGCGACGGCGGCGGTCCGGCGGGCCTGGAGCTCGACCGACTTCGGGCCGGGGATGGCGGTGACGATGCGGCGCTCCTGCGGAATCGCTGTCATGAGGGGCTCCTGGGGTGTTCGAGGCTGCTGGGCTTCGGGTGGCTTCTGTGGACTGTGGGGGTTCCGGTGCTTCCGGCGCCTCCGGATGCCGCCGGGGCTTCGGGGTGAGCCGTACGGCACCCGGGACGGGCGGCCGGGGCCGTCCTTGGCCGTCCACCGCACTTCTCCCCTCCTTCGCAGGTTAGGCGCGGTGCAGGGGGGCGGGCATACGCCGTTCGGTAGTAGTGGGTCCGGGGTCCTTGTCCGCGCCGGACATAGGGCGGTCCCGGCGGAGGCGAGGCCGGTGTGCCCGGCGCGGTGGGCCCGGGGGCGCGGTCGGGGCGGGACCGGGGTGCCGCGGGGTGGGGCGTAACGGTGAACTCCCCGCCCCGGGGCACTAGATTGGCCGTGCACAGAGGCGGGCCTGGCTGGTCAGGGGGCAGCGGTTCAGATGGATAGGGATGCTCGGGCGGAGAAGGATTCCGCGGGCCCGTACGACGCGCACGGCGGATACCCGGGGGCCGTACCGGCGCCACCGCCGATGCCCGCCCGCCCACCGGGGCAGGGACCGGCCGCCCAGGACCCGGGGTGGCCCGCCGTCCCGCGCCCCTCGGGCCCGCCGACCCCCGCGGTGCCCGCCGTACCGGGCCACGCCCCGGTGACCCGCCCGGCGGTCGCCGACTGGCTCCGCACCCCCCGCCCGGCCGCCGAGCCCGGCATCTGGCGCCCGGGCCACGTCCCCCGCCCCGACGAGGAGCCCGACCTGGTCCCGGGCCGCCAGCTCCTCAGCGGGGCGCTGATCGCGTTCCTGGTGGGCTGGCTGCTCTGGTCCCTGCTGTGGAACGGGTTCCTGGAGGGGTGGTGGATCTTCATCAGCGACTGGTGGGAGCTGCCGATGGAGTGGCTCGTGCCGGACGCGTGGACCGCCCCGGGCCACGCCCGATTCGAGTTGTATGTAGGGATCACCTATCTCTACTACGGTCTGGTGATCGCCGGGGTCGCCGTCGGTATGGGCCGGGTCGGCAACTGGACGGAGGTCTGGCAGCGGTACGGAGTGCCGCTGTGGCCGCTCTTCTTCGTCGTCCCGAGCGTCTGGCGCGAGATGCCCAGAATCAGCTGGCTCGCCTGGGTCTCCACCCTGTACTACGTCCTGCTCGTGGTGACGCTCGTCGCCGTCGTCGGCCGGATCGGCACCTGGCCCGCCGTCCGGCGCAAGCTGGCGGGCACCCCGCCGCAGCCCTCGTCCGCCGAACCCCGGCACGACCCCGCCACCTGGCCCGAGCTGCGGGCCGCCGGGCTCGGGGACGCCGCCGAGGATCTGACCCGGGCGGTGGACGGCGGCACGCTCGGGGACGTGGACTACGCCCGGATCCGGCGCGCCTGGCAGGGTGTGAGCGCCCGGCCCGACCGGCTCGCCGCGTTCACCGAGACCGTCCGCGCCCACGGACCGGCCGCCTGCGCCCATCCGTCCGGAGTCCGCGACCTGCCCGTCCGCAGCGCCCTGCACGATCTGGCCACCGGCCAGGTGCGGATCGGTACGGCCGTCGACACGCCCCGCAATCCGTATTCGCGCCGCACCACCGGCGTCGCCCTCGACCCCGGGCTCCTCGGCACGTCGCTGCTCGCCGTCGGCCCGTCCGGCTCGGGCAAGAGCGTCCGGCTGGTCCGGCCCGTCGTCGAGTCGCTCTGCCTGCACGCCCTCGCCAACCGGGCGGCCGTCGTCGCCGTGACCGCGTACGGCTCCGGAATCGCCCCCGACGACGCCTTCGACCTGGTCATCGGCGTCGGGCGGCCCGAGTCGACCCACGACCTCGATCTGTACGGCGGCGCCGACGACCCCGACGAGGCGGCCCGGACCCTCGCCGAAGCCCTCGTCGGGGATCTCGCCGCGACCCTGCCCGGCGGCGACAGCCGACGGGCCGCGACCGCGTTGGCCCAGCTCATCGGGCCGTTCCGGAGCGTCCACGACCGGTTCCCCGCCGTTCCGGAACTCCGTGAGCTGCTGGGCGGCCCCACCGGCGCCCTCGTGGCGTTGCGGACGGCGCTGGAGGCCCGCGGCGGCCCAGCCGCGGCGGCCCAGCTGCGCGAGCTGGCCGCCCGCGAACGCCAGTCGGAGCGCGCCGACGACATCGGGGTCCTGCTCGCCGAGCGGGTCGCCTTCCTCGACCGGCCCGCCTTCGCCGACTCCTTCCGTACCGACGGCACCGGCCGCCAGTTCTCCCTGCGGGCCGTCGAACACCCGCTGCGGGTCCGGATCGACCTGCCGGAACGCGGCCACGCCGAAGCGTCCCGGATCGTGGCGCGGCTGCTGTTCGCCCAGTTCGCGGAGGCCGCGTCGGCCCGGTCCGACCGGTCGCTCTTCGCCGCGCTCGTCCTCGACGACGCCACGTACACCGTCACCGCCGACTCGGTACGCGCCGTACAGCGGCTGCGCTCCGCCAACGCCGGGGTCGTCCTGGCGCTGCGCACCCTGGAGGACGTCCCCGAGCCGCTGCGCGGGCCGCTGCTCGGCGCGGTGGGGTGCCGGATGGCGTTCTCCGGTCTCGCGCCGTGGGACGGCAACCGGTTCGCCGAGGCGTGGGGCACCGAATGGGTGCAGACCCGGGACGTCACCAACCGCCAGATCATCTCCGACGAGCCGCTGACCAAGGCGCTCCACATGATGCGGCGCCTGGTCACCGGGCGGGCGGCGACCGCCGAGGCGATCACCGTCCGCGAGGTGGAGCGGGCCCGCTGGTCCGCCTCCGATCTGGCCCACAAGGTCCCGGCGGGCCATGCCGTGCTCTCCCTGACGACCGTCGGCGGCGACCACGCGCCGCCGCTGCTGGTGGATCTGCGGACCTGAGCCGGGCCCCGGAGGGGCGGCCGCGCGGTTCACCGGGGCGCCCGGGCCATCGGGGCGCCCCGAGTGCTACGGGATGGCAGAATCGGGGGAGCCGTTCATACGCGACGGCGTATCGCCGATGGCCGGACGTCCCCACCGGCGCACTCCGTCCGAAGGGCCCGGTCCCATGCCCCCCACACTCGCCGCGCTCGTCCAGCACTCCGCCCTCAAACTCTCCGTACGGGCCGGGGAGGGGCGGCTCGGGCGGGAGGTGCGCTGGGCGCATGTGAGCGAGCTGGCCGACCCCGTGCCCTACCTGGAGGGCGGCGAGCTGCTGCTCGTCACCGCGATCACCCTCGACGTCCACGACCCGGAGGCGATGCGGCGCTATGTGCGGCGGCTGGCCGACGCCGGGGTGGTCGGGCTCGGATTCGCCGTCGGCGTGCACCACGACGACGTGCCCGGAGCGCTCCTGGACGCGGCCCGGGAGGCGGACTTCCCGCTGCTCGCCGTGCCCCGCAGAACCCCCTTCCTCGCCATCAGCAAAGCGGTCTCCGCCGCCATCGCCGCCGATCAGTACCGGGCGGTGACCGCGGGCTTCGCCGCCCAGCGGGAACTCACCCGGGCCGCGCTCGCCGACGGCCCCGCCGGAGTCGTCACCCGGCTCGCCGGATACGTCGACGGCTGGGCGGCCCTCTACGACGCCTCCGGCGCGGTCGTCGCCGTCTCCCCGGACTGGGCGGCCCGGCGGGCCGCCCGCTACACCGCCGACGTGGAACGGCTGCGGGAGGGCTCCGTGCCCGCCAGTGCCGTCGTCGCCGACACCGGCGGCGGTGACGACCGGGTCGAACTGCAGTCCCTGGGCGCGGGCCGCCGGGTCCGGGGCACACTCGCCGTCGGCACCGGCGCGCCCCTCGGAACCGCCGAACGGTACGCCGTCCACTCCGCCGTCGCCCTGCTCACCCTGGCCACCGAACGCTCCCGCTCCCTCCAGGGGGCCGAGCAGCGGATCGGCGCGGCGGTGCTGCGAATGCTGCTGGCGGGCGAGGCCGGGCACGCCCGGACCGTCGCGGGCGAGATCTACGGGGAGCTGCTCGACGCGCCCTTCCGGCTGCTGATCGCGGCACCCGCGGAGCCGGCCGACGGGCCCTCCGCGTCGGGGTCCGGGTCCGGGGAGGATGCGCTGAGGTCCCTGGCGGAGACGCTGGAGACGGCCGCCGCGCGGGCGGCCGAACCCGTACTGGCCGTACGGGACGAGGACGGACGGCTGCTGGTCCTCGCCGCCGACGAAGGAGCGGTACTGGCCGCCGGCCGGGCCGCCGGTGCCGTCGCCGGTCCCGACGCCGACCCCGGGCCGCTGCGGATCGGGGTGTCCGCGGCGGGGCCCGCCGTCGGGGCCGGTACCGGGGGGAGCGCCGCGCCGACCGCGTACCACCAGGCCGAGCAGGCCCTTTCCGTCGCCCGCCGCCGGGGCCGGGCCCTGGTCGAATACGGCGACGTCGTCGCCGGGTCCGTCCTCCCACTCCTCGGCGACGAGGCCGTCCGCGCCTTCTCCGACGGGCTGCTGCGCCCGCTGTACGCGCACGACGCCACCGGGCGCGGCGACCTCGTGGCGTCCCTGCGGGCCTGGCTCTCCCGGCACGGCCAGTGGGACGCCGCCGCGGCCGATCTCGGTGTGCACCGCCATACGCTGCGCTACCGGATGCGGCGCGTCGAGGAGATCCTGGGCCGCTCGCTCGACGACCCGGACGTCCGTATGGAGCTGTGGCTCGCCCTCAAGGCCACGGAGCAGCCCGCGGCCCGCTGACGGGGGCGTCTGCCCGATGGGGACCCCCGGCGCCTTGGCCCTCCGGAGCACCGCCCCGACTGCCCGGACCACGCCCTGCCGCTGATCCCGGTCGGCGGTCCGCGGACCCTGGGTGGCTGGTCGCGCAGTTCCGCCCCCTATGCCTTCGGCAACGGGGGGACCCCCAGCGCCCCTGGTCGCCCTTGTCGCCGCCCTCGTAGAGGCGGGTCCCTCCTGCCAGGGGGCGGGCCCCTTTCAGGGGCGGTGCCGGGGAGAGCATTCAGGGGCGCGGGGAGCTGCGCGACCAGCCGCAGGCGGGCCGCAGGCCGCCGACAACATCAGGCCGCCGGGCACGGCCCGGGTAGTCGTAGCGGTGCCCGGGAGGGCCGAGGCGCTGGTGCCACCTCTCCCGACGGGGCAGGAGGCGCGAGGAACTACGCGACCAGGTCGCGACGGCGGGCGGGTCCGATCGCGGGCAAAAGGGGTTGGCAGCGGGGGGTGTCAGTACCTAAAGTCCTCTTCGTTGCTGACGGGCGACCGTGATCCTGCCGGTCCGCCGTCCCCCCTCCCGCGCCCGGCGTCGACCGGTCGTGGGCCGGTATCCGTGAAGGACCTCGATGACCCGACCCGTCCGCGCCTCGTCGCCGGCCGCCGCGCCCGTCCCGCCCGTCCCGCCCGTCACCGGGCTCGAACCGCTCGTGCCCGCCGCGCCCAGGCGCCGGATCAGTGGTGCCGTATGGGGCGCCCTCGCCATCGTGTACGTGGTCTGGGGGTCGACCTATCTCGGGATCGCCGTCACCGTCGAGACGATGCCGCCGTTCCTTTCGGCGGGCGCCCGGTTCGTCGTCGCCGGGCTGCTGCTCGCCGCGATCGTCGCCTGGCGGGGCGGGACGGCCGCGCTCAAGGTCGACCGGGCCCAGCTCGGGTCCGCCGCGCTGATAGGGCTGCTTCTGCTGCTCGGCGGCAACAGTCTGGTTGTGCTCGCCGAGACCGCCATCCCGTCCGGCCTGGCCGCCCTGCTGGTCGCCATCGTGCCCGCCTGGGTCGTCGTACTCCGCCGGGGCTTCGGCGAGCGGCCGGGCGGCCGGGCGTACGCCGGGGTGGTCATCGGGCTCTCCGGGCTCGCCGTCCTCACCCTGCCCGGTCTCAGCGGCGACGTCCGGCTCTGGGGCGTCCTGGTGGTGATCGCGGCGACCCTCAGCTGGTCCGTGGGGTCGTTCTTCTCGTCCCGGCTGCCGATGCCCGGGAACCCGTTCGCGGCGAGCGCGTACGAGATGGTCGCGGGCGGTATCGGCTGCGCGCTCGTCGGATTCGGCCGGGGCGAGCACATCGGCTTCTCCGTCGCGGAGGTCTCCACCCGCTCCTGGGTGGCCCTGGGCTATCTGATCGTCTTCGGCTCCCTGGTCGCCTTCACCGCCTACGCCTGGCTGCTGCACACCGCCCCGCTGTCCCTGGTGGCGACCTACGCCTACGTCAATCCGGTCGTCGCCGTGCTGCTCGGCGCGGTGGTTCTGAGCGAGCCCGTGACCTGGCCGATCCTGCTCGGCGGCGGGATCGTGGTGGCCGCGGTCTGTCTGATCGTCAGTACCGAACGGCGCGGCTGACCGGCCGGGCCGGACCACGCGTCACCGGGGACGCTCCAATGCGTAGCGTCCCCGGAGCCGATCACTCCACCCCGGACAAGCGACCCCGCGCGTCCGCGGACCTACCGTGGGGTCACCAACCGCACACCCCATCTCCTACCTCGGAAGGGCCGGGACATGACCTCCACCCACGCCTTCTGGCTCGCCGGCCGCCAGGCCACCGGTGAGACCTCGTTCGACGTCACCAACTCGTGGGACGGACGGCTCGTCGGCACGGTCTCCGTACCCACCGAGGCGCAGGTCGAGGAGGCCGTGGCCGCCGCCCACGCGGTACGGGACGAGTTCGCCGCGACCCCCGCGCACGTCCGGGCCGCCGCCCTCGACCACGTCTCGCGCCGGCTCGCCGAGCGCACCGAGGAGATCGCCCGGCTGATCTCGGCCGAGAACGGCAAGCCGATCAAGTGGGCCCGGGGCGAGGTCGGCCGGGCCGTCTCCGTGTTCCGGTTCGCCGCCGAGGAGGCCCGCCGGTTCAACGGCGGCGAGGCGCAGCGGCTGGACACCGACGCGGGCGGCACCGGGCGGCTGGCGCTCACCCGCCGGATCCCCAAGGGCGTCGTGCTGGGGATCGCGCCGTTCAACTTCCCGCTCAACCTCAGCGCCCACAAGGTCGCCCCGGCGATCGCCGTCGGCGCGCCGATCATCCTCAAGCCCGCCCCGGCCACCCCGATCTCGTCGCTGGTCCTGGGCGAGCTGCTGGCCGAGACCGACCTGCCGGCCGGTTCCTGGTCGGTGCTGCCGGTCCCCAACGACCGGATGCCCGCCCTGGTGCGCGACGAGCGGCTGCCGGTGATCTCGTTCACCGGTTCCGGGCCCGTCGGCTACGCGATCATGGACTCGGTGCCCCGTAAGCACACCACCCTGGAGCTGGGCGGCAACGGCGCGGCCGTCGTCCTCGCGGACTGGGCGTCCGAGGCCGACCTGGACTGGGCCGCGAGCCGGATCGCGACCTTCTCCAACTACCAGGGCGGCCAGTCCTGTATCTCCGTCCAGCGGGTGATCGCCGACGCCTCCGTCTATGAGCGGCTCGTCCCGAAGATCGTCGCGGCGGTCGAGGCCCAGGTCACCGGAGACCCCTCGGACGATGCCACCGACGTCGGCCCGCTGGTGAGCGAGGACGCCGCCCGGCGCGTCGAGAGCTGGGTGGACGAGGCCGTGGCCGCCGGAGCCGCCCTGCTGACCGGCGGCAAGCGCGACGGCGCCACGTACGCGCCGACCGTGCTCGCCGAGGTCCCGGCCGGTACCACGATCTCCTGCGAGGAGGTCTTCGGCCCGGTCCTCACCATCACCCGGGTCGACGGCGAGCAGGCCGCGTTCGACGCCGTCAACGACTCGGTGTACGGGCTCCAGGCCGGTGTCTTCACGCATGACGTGCAGACCGCGTTCCGGGCCCACCGGGCGCTGGAGGTCGGCGGCGTGATCATCGGCGACGTACCGTCCTACCGGGCCGACCAGATGCCGTACGGCGGCGCCAAGCAGTCCGGTGTCGGCCGGGAGGGCGTCGCGTACGCCATGGCCGACTACACCTACGAGCGCGTCCTGGTCCTCACCGGCCTGGCCCTCTGAGACCCGTCCCGCCCGGACCGACGGCCGGAGCCCGCTGTGCGGGGGCTCCGGCCGTCGTCGTCCACCGGGGTCCCGCCCGAACTACCCGGGTCGCGCCCGGCAGCCCGGTGCTGTCGGCGGTCTGCGGCCCGCCTGTGGCTGTTCGCGCGGTTCCGCCCCTACGCCTGGCGGCGTGGGGGACCCCCAGCGCCACCTGGGTTGCCCTCCTCGCCCCCCTTGCCCAGAGGCGGCCCCTCTCACCAGGGGCCGGGGCCCTGATCAGGAACGGTGCTGGGGAGGCATTGAGGGGCGCTGGGGGTCCCGCCATCGCCGAAGGCACAGGGGGCGGAACCGCGCGACCAGCCCACGACGGCCCGCAGGGCGCCCGGCGCACCCCGGAGAGGCAGGGGTCCCGCGACGCCCCGTACCTCCACCGGGTCCGGAGGGATGGTGGACCCGCCGGGCATCGGGTAGTACGAAGGAGTACGAGTCAGTAGCACCGGCCGGTAGGCGGAATGCGGAATCGGGCCCGGCATCGCGTCGGCCCGAGGCCCGGCCCCGGCGCGGTGCCGCCCCGACCAGACGCCCGCACCCGATTCGCGGCGAGGTGGACCTCATGACCGCACCACTGGAGAAGAACCGGCCCCCCAAGGTCACCGAGCGCGAGGCCCGGCGGGTCGCCGAGGCCGCGCGCGAGCAGGACTGGCGCAAGCCGAGCTTCGCCAAGGAGCTGTTCCTCGGCCGGTTCCGGCTCGACCTGATCCATCCGCACCCCCTGCCGTCCGGCGAGGACGCCCGGCGGGGCGAGGAGTTCCTCTCCCGGGTGCGGGCGTTCTGCGAGTCCTCCGTCGACGGCGCCCTGATCGAGCGCGAGGCCAGGATCCCCGACGAGGTGATCGACGGGCTGCGGGAGCTGGGCGCCCTCGGGATGAAGATCGACCGCAAGTACGGGGGCCTCGGCCTCACCCAGGTCTACTACAACAAGGCCCTCGCCCTGATCGGCTCGGCCAGCCCGGCGATCGGCGCGCTGCTCTCGGCCCACCAGTCGATCGGCGTACCGCAGCCGCTGAAGCTCTTCGGTACCCAGGAGCAGAGGGACGCCTTCCTGCCCCGGCTGGCCCGCCACGACATCTCGGCGTTCCTGCTCACCGAGCCCGATGTGGGCTCCGACCCGGCCCGGCTCGCGACCGCCGCCGTACCCGACGGCGACGACTACGTCATCGACGGGGTGAAGCTCTGGACCACCAATGGCGTCGTCGCCGACCTCCTGGTCGTGATGGCCCGGGTACCGGAGTCCGAGGGCCACCCCGGCGGGATCACCGCCTTCGTCGTGGAGGCGGCGAGCGAGGGCATCACCGTCGAGCACCGCAACGCCTTCATGGGCCTGCGCGGTCTGGAGAACGGTGTCACCCGCTTCCACCACGTCCGGGTTCCGGCGGCCAACCGGATCGGCCCCGAGGGCGCCGGTCTGAAGATCGCCCTCACCACCCTCAACACCGGACGGCTGTCGCTGCCCGCGATGTGCGTCGGCGCGGGCAAGTGGTGTCTGAAGATCGCCCGGGAGTGGTCCGCCGTCCGGGAGCAGTGGGGCAGGCCCGTCGCCCGCCACGAGGCCGTCGGCGCCAAGATCTCCTTCATCGCCGCCACCACGTTCGCCTTGGAGGCCGTGGTCGACCTGGCCTCCCAGATGGCCGACGAGGACCGCAACGACATCCGGATCGAGGCCGCCCTCGCCAAGCTCTACGGCTCCGAGATGGCCTGTCTGATGGCCGATGAACTGGTCCAGATCCGCGGCGGCCGGGGCTTCGAGACCGCCGACTCGCTGGCCGCCCGGGGCGAACGGGCCGTCGCCGCCGAGCAACTGCTGCGCGATCTGCGGATCAACCGGATCTTCGAGGGCTCCACCGAGATCATGCATCTGCTGATCGCCCGGGAGGCCGTCGACGCCCATCTGAAGGTCGCCGGGGATCTGATCGACCCCGACAAGACGCTCGGCGACAAGGCGCGCGCGGGGGCGCAGGCCGGGGCCTTCTACGCCCGCTGGCTGCCGAAGCTGGTCGCGGGGCCGGGCCGGCTGCCCACCTCGTACCAGGAGTTCCACCCCTCGGGCCATCGCGATCTCGCCACCCATCTGCGGTACGTGGAACGGGCCTCCCGCAGGCTCGCCCGCGCCACCTTCCTCGGGATGGCCCGCTGGCAGGGCCGGATGGAGAGCAAGCAGGGCTTCCTCGGGCGGATCGTCGACATCGGCGCCGAGCTCTTCGCGATGAGCGCCGCCTGTGTCCGCGCCGAACTGCTCCGCGGCGACGGCGACGGGCACGGCCGGGAGGCGTACCAGCTGGCCGACGCCTTCTGCCGGCAGTCCAGGATCCGGGTGGAGGAGCTGTTCGACCGGCTCTGGACCAATACCGACGACCTCGACCGCAAGGTGGTCGCCCGGGTGCTGTCGGGCGCGTACACCTGGCTGGAGGAGGGTGTGATCGATCCCAGCGGCGACGCCCCCTGGATCGCCGAGGCCGCCCCCGGCCCGTCCCGCCGCGACAACGTCCACCGGCCGATTCCCTGACCGGCCGGACCCGGCCGCCGCGCGCGGGCGCGGGTGCGGACCGTACCGAGTCCCCGCCCGGATCCCGTACGGAGTCCCCGCCGGGAGCCCGTACCGAATCCCGGGCCGCAGGCCGTACGGAATCCCGGGCCGGAGTCCGTACCCAGGCCGCTCCCGGAGCCGTACGGCACCCGCGGCACCCGCTGTCCGGGGTGGTACGGCGGCCCGGCACCGTACCGCGCGGCGGCCCGCCGCGCCCGGCCGGGACCCGGGCCGCACCGGCACACAGCCGTAGCCGACACAATGGGGGGATGAGCGACAGCCCATCCCCCCTGGCCGACCCCCATACCGTCTTCGCGCCCGACCCGGGTACGGGCCCCAGGGACCTCGTCGTCCTCGGTGCCACGGGGTCCATCGGCACCCAGGCCATCGACCTCGTCCTGCGCAATCCGGACCGGTTCCGCGTCACCGCCCTCTCGGCGGCGGGCGGACGGCCCGGACTCCTCGCCGAGCAGGCCAGGAAGCTCCGGGTGGAGGCCGTCGCGGTCGCCCGCGAGGACGCCGTACCGGCCCTGCGGGAGGCGCTGTCGGCCGAGTACGGCACCGACCGGCTGCCGGAGATCCTCGCCGGGCCGACCGCCGCCGCCCAGCTCGCCGCCTCCGAGTGCCACACCGTGCTCAACGGCATCACGGGCTCCATCGGCCTCGCGCCGACGCTCGCCGCGCTGACCGCGGGCCGTACCCTCGCCCTCGCCAACAAGGAATCCCTGATCGTCGGCGGGCCGCTGGTCAAGGAGCTGGCCCGGCCGGGCCAGATCATCCCGGTCGACTCCGAGCACGCCGCCCTCTTCCAGGCGCTGGCCGCCGGAACCCGGGCCGACGTACGCAAGCTGGTGGTCACCGCCTCCGGCGGCCCCTTCCGAGGCCGGACCCGCGAGGAACTGGCGGCCGTCACCCCGGCCGACGCCCTGGACCACCCCACCTGGGCGATGGGCCCGGTGATCACCGTCAACAGCGCCACCCTGGTCAACAAGGGCCTGGAGGTGATCGAGGCCCATCTGCTCTACGACATCCCCTTCGACCGGATCGAGGTCGTCGTCCACCCCCAGTCGTACGTCCACTCCATGGTCGAGTTCATGGACGGCTCCACCCTCGCCCAGGCCACCCCGCCCGATATGCGCGGCCCGATCGCCATCGGCGTCGGCTGGCCCGAGCGGATCCCGGACGCCGCCCCCGCCTTCGACTGGTCCACCGCCTCCACCTGGGAGTTCTTCCCCCTGGACACCGAGGCGTTCCCCTCCGTCGGGCTGGCCCGGCAGGTCGGCGCCGCGGGCGGCACCGCGCCCGCCGTCTTCAACGCCGCCAACGAGGAGTGCGTCGACGCGTTTCTGGCGGGCCGGCTGCCGTTCAACGGAATCATGGATACGGTCACGGATGTCGTCACCGAGCACGGGACCCCCGCGAGGGGAACCCGGCTCACGGTCGAGGACGTCCTCGAAGCGGAGGAGTGGGCCCGCTCCCGGGCCCGGGAACTGGCGGCGAAGGCCATCGCGGAGGCGCGCGCATGACGATGTTGTTGACGGTCCTGGGCATTGTGATGTTCGCCGTCGGCCTGCTGTTCTCCATCGCCTGGCACGAACTGGGCCACCTCTCGACGGCCAAACTCTTCGGCATCCGGGTCCCCCAGTACATGGTCGGCTTCGGCCCGACCGTCTGGTCCCGGCAGAAGGGCGAGACGGAGTACGGCATCAAGGCCATCCCGATGGGCGGCTACATCCGGATGATCGGGATGTTCCCGCCCGGCGCCGACGGACGGATCGAGGCCCGGTCCACCTCCCCCTGGCGGGGCATGATCGAGGACGCCAGGACCGCCGCCTACGAGGAGCTGCGCCCCGGCGACGAGACCCGGCTGTTCTATACGCGCAAGCCGTGGAAGCGCGTGATCGTGATGTTCGCCGGACCGTTCATGAATCTGGTCCTCGCCGTCGCGATCTTCCTCGGCGTCTCGATGACCTTCGGGTTCGCCACCCAGACGACCCAGGTCGCCGGGGTGCAGAAGTGCGTGATCTCGCAGAGCGCCGACCGCGACACCTGCGCCCCCTCCGACCCGGTCTCGCCCGCCCAGGCCGCCGGGCTGAAGGCCGGGGACACCATCACCGCCTTCAACGGACAGCCGGTGAAGGACTGGGCCACCCTCTCCGACCGGATCCGCGACACCATCGGACCGGCCACCATCACCGTCGACCGCGACGGCCGGGAACTGGTCCTGAACGCGACCCTGCGCGAGAACATGGTCGCCAAGAAGGACGCCGACGGCGAGGTCGTCCCCGGCGAGTACATCCCGGCCGGATATCTCGGCTTCGCCGCCAGTACCGAGATCCTGCCGCTCTCCTTCGTCGACTCCGTCGACCGGATGGGCGGCATGATCGAGAACGGCGTCGAGTCGATCATCGCCCTGCCCTCCAAGGTGCCCGACCTCTGGAACGCCGCGTTCGGCGACGCCGAACGGGCCGAGGACTCCCCGGTCGGCGTGGTCGGCGCGGCCCGGATCAGCGGTGAGGTGATGACCCTCGACGCCCCGGCGCAGAACCTCTTCGCGATGTTCCTGATGCTGCTCGCGGGGTTCAACCTCTCCCTCTTCCTCTTCAACATGCTGCCGCTGCTGCCGCTGGACGGCGGGCATATCGCGGGCGCCCTGTGGGAATCCGTACGCCGCAATGTCGCCAGGCTCTTCCGGCGGCCCGACCCCGGACCCTTCGACGTGGCGAAACTGATGCCCGTCGCCTATGTCGTCGCGGGCGTCTTCATCTGCTTCACCCTGCTGGTTCTGGTCGCCGACATCGTCAATCCGGTCAAAATCACTTGATCGGCGGTTGACCGGTTTGTTTTTCGAGGTCGACCGGCCACCGGCGACCGGGCGCACAGACGCTCGGTCGCCGTCACCTTCGGGCGGTTCGGGCGCGCGATGTGCCCGGCCGTACACCGGTGCCGTAACCTCGATGGCCTGAGCCCGCCGTACTACGGGGCCACGTCCACACCATGGGGTTGCACTACTGATGACCGCGATTTCGCTCGGTATGCCTTCTGTTCCCACCAAGCTCTCCGACCGCCGTGTCAGCCGGAAGATCCAGGTCGGATCGGTCGCCGTGGGCGGTGACGCACCCGTGTCGGTCCAGTCCATGACGACCACCAGGACATCCGACATCGGGGCCACCCTGCAGCAGATCGCGGAGCTGACCGCGTCCGGCTGCCAGATCGTCCGGGTCGCCTGTCCCACCCAGGACGACGCCGACGCCCTCGCCGTGATCGCCCGCAAGTCCCAGATCCCGGTGATCGCCGACATCCACTTCCAGCCGAAGTACGTCTTCGCCGCGATCGACGCGGGCTGTGCCGCGGTCCGGGTCAACCCCGGCAACATCAAGCAGTTCGACGACAAGGTCAAGGAGATCGCCCAGGCCGCCGGGGCGGCGGGCACCCCGATCCGGATCGGCGTCAACGCCGGATCCCTGGACCGGCGGCTGCTCCAGAAGTACGGCAAGGCCACCCCCGAGGCGCTGGTCGAGTCCGCCCTCTGGGAGGCGTCGCTCTTCGAGGAGCACGGCTTCCGCGACATCAAGATCTCCGTCAAGCACAACGACCCCGTGATCATGGTCAACGCCTACCGGCTGCTGGCCGCCCAGAGCGACTACCCGCTCCACCTCGGCGTCACCGAGGCCGGACCGGCCTTCCAGGGCACCATCAAGTCCGCCGTCGCCTTCGGCGCGCTGCTGAGCGAGGGCATCGGCGACACCATCCGGGTCTCCCTCTCCGCCCCGCCCGCCGAGGAGGTCAAGGTCGGCATCCAGATCCTGGAGGCGCTCAACCTCCGCCAGCGCCGTCTGGAGATCGTCTCCTGCCCGTCCTGCGGCCGCGCCCAGGTCGACGTCTACAAGCTGGCCGACGAGGTCACCGCCGGACTCGACGGGATGGAGGTGCCGCTCCGGGTCGCCGTCATGGGCTGTGTCGTCAACGGCCCCGGCGAGGCCCGCGAGGCCGACCTCGGGGTCGCCTCCGGCAACGGCAAGGGCCAGATCTTCGTCAAGGGCGAGGTCATCAAGACCGTCCCCGAGTCCAAGATCGTGGAGACCCTGATCGAGGAGGCGATGAAGATCGCCGAGCAGATGGAGAAGGACGGCGTGCCCTCGGGCGAGCCGACGGTGGCCATCGGCGCGTAACGCCGGATCCGGGCCCCGGCCCGGTCACCACGGGAGCCCCGTACCGACGGGCCTCGCGGGCGCTGCGCGCCCCCGGGGCCCGTTCGTGCGCTCGGCACCCGCCCCACCCGGCGGGTACAGTGCGGAGATCAGCAGACCGTACGGTGAGGCCCCTTCGTGTTGACGCAGACCACCACCCGGGTCCTCGAACCCGGTGACCTCGGGGCGGCGCTGGCCGTGCTCGAGAGCGAGCCCGTGGAGAATGCTTTTGTCACGTCCCGGGTCCAGGTCGCCGGGCTCGACCCCTGGCGGCTCGGCGGCGAGATGTGGGGCTGGTACACCGGCGGACGGCTCCGCTCCCTCTGCTACTCCGGCGCCAACCTCGTCCCCGTCTGCGCCACCCCCGAGGCCGTCCGCGCCTTCGCCGACCGGGCCCGCCGCACCGGCCGCCGCTGCTCCTCCGTCGTCGGCCCCGCCGGCCCCACCGCCCAGCTGTGGCGGCTGCTCGAACCGAGCTGGGGCCCCGCCCGCGACATCCGCCCGCGTCAGCCGCTGATGGTGGCCGAGGGCCCGGCCGCCGACATCGAGCCCGATCCGTACGTCCGCCGGGTCCGCAAGGACGAAATGGAGGTGATCATGCCCGCGTGCGTGGCCATGTTCACCGAAGAAGTCGGGGTCTCCCCGCTGGCGGGCGACGGCGGGCTCCTCTACCAGGCCCGGGTCGCCGAACTCGTCGGCTCCGGCCGCTCCTTCGCCCGGATCGAGGACGGCCGGGTCGTCTTCAAGGCCGAGATCGGCGCCGCCACCACCCAGGCGTGCCAGATCCAGGGCGTCTGGGTCGACCCCGAGTACCGGGGCCGGGGCCTGTCGGAGTCGGGCATGGCCGCCGTACTCCGGTACGCCCTCGCGGACGTCGCCCCGCTCGTCAGCCTGTACGTCAACGACTACAACACCCCCGCCAGGGCCGCGTACCGCCGGGTCGGCTTCCGCGAGGTGGGCGCCTTCATGAGCGTGCTGTTCTGACCGCCCGGGCGGGGTGAGGTCCGGTCGCGCACCCGGGTCGTACGGCTCCGGCTACCCGGTTTGCCCGCCCGGTCCGGCCGGGTGACGGCGCGGCCTGTTCCGTACGCGCCGATTGCCGAGGCTCGTCCCGTACGCGCCGACTGCCTCCGGCCCCGTACCGCCCGGCCGTCCGGGGTCCCGCCGGAGGCGCCGCGCGGTGCCGTGCCCCCGCGCCGCGCCCCGGTCCGGGGCGGACAGTAGGGTGCGCGCATGGCATCAGACCTCGGAGGCGTCCCGCACTTCCCCGCCGTCACCGTCGGACCGGCCGATCTCGCCGCCCGCCTCGACGAGGCCCTCATGGTGCAGTCCCTCGCCTTCGGCCTCACCCACGCGGAGATCGAGGTCCGCCGCCCCATCGTCGAGCGGCATCTGCGCCAGCCCGGCGCCCGGGCCCTGGCCGCCCTCACCGACACCGGGCGGCTCGTCGGCTTCGTCTACGGGATGCCCAACGACCGCTCCCACTGGTGGTCCACCGTCGTCGAGCCGTATCTCCGCCGGGACGGCCTGGACGGCTGGCTGGACGACGCGTTCGTCATCACCGAACTCCATGTCCACCCCCGTTTCCAGGGGCGCGGGATCGGCCGGGCCCTGATCACGACCCTCACCGACGGCGCCGCCGAACCCCGCTCCATCCTCTCCGCCGTCGACACCGATTCCCCCGCCCGTGAGCTGTACCGGAGCCTCGGCTACCGGGATCTCGCCCGCCGGGTGGTCTTCCCCAGCGCGCCCAGTCCGTACGCCGTGATGGGCGCCCCGCTGCCGCTGTCGCGCGGCAACTGATTTCCGCCCGCCCCCGCCCCCCGGCTAACCTCCTGCACATCACCTTCTTCACGCAGGTCGTTCACGCAGGAGATTCCCATGGCAGCCCAGGTCCAGCGCATGTCCCGTCTGATGGTCAAGACACTGCGCGACGACCCGGCAGACGCGGAGACCTTGAGCCACAAACTCCTGGTCCGCGCGGGTTACGTCCGGCGCAACGCGGCCGGGATCTGGTCCTGGCTGCCCCTGGGCAAGACCGTCCTCGACAACATCACCCGGGTCGTCCGCGAGGAGATGGACGCGATCGGCGCCCAGGAGGTGTCGCTGCCCGCCCTGCTGCCGAAGGAGCCCTACGAGGCCAGTGGCCGCTGGACCGAGTACGGCGCCGAACTGTTCCGGCTGCACGACCGCAAGGGCGGCGACTATCTGCTCGGCCCCACGCACGAGGAGATCTTCACCCTGCTGGTCAAGGACCAGTGCACGTCCTACAAGGACCTGCCGGTGATCCTCTACCAGGTGCAGACGAAGTACCGGGACGAGGCGCGGCCCCGGTCGGGCATCCTGCGCAGCCGTGAGTTCCTGATGAAGGACTCGTACTCCTTCGACACCACCGACGAGGGCCTGACCGAGGCGTACGCCCTGCACCGCGCGGCGTACATCAAGATCTTCCGGCGGCTCGGGCTGGACCACCGGATCGTCTCCGCGGTCTCCGGCGCGATGGGCGGCTCGGCGTCCGAGGAGTTCTTGGCGCCCGCCGCGGCCGGTGAGGACACCTTCGTCCACTGCACCGCCTGCGAGTACGCGGCCAACACCGAGGCCGTCACGTTCACCGCGCCCGCCGCCGGGGCCGTGGAGCACCCGGCCGCCGCGGAGCTGGACACCCCCGACACCCCGACCATCGAGTCCCTGGCGGCCCATCTCGGGGTGCCCGCCTCGGCGACCCTGAAGAACCTGCTGGTCAAGGTCGACGGCGAGATCGTCGCCGTCGGCGTCCCCGGCGACCGCGAGGTCGACCTCGGCAAGCTGACCGAGCACCTGGCCCCGGCCGAGGTCGAACTGGTCACCGCCGAGGACTTCACCGGCCGCCCCGACCTGGTCCGCGGTTATGTCGGCCCGCAGGGGCTCGACAAGGTCCGTTATCTGGCCGACCCGCGGATCGCCGCCGGGACGGCGTGGATCACCGGCGCCAACAAGGAGGGCTTCCACGTCCGCGACGTGGTCGTGGGCCGTGACTTCGAGGTCGACGAGTACCTCGACGTCGTCGTCGTCGAGGACGGCGACCCCTGCCCCCGCTGCGGTACCGGGCTCAAGCTGGACCGGGCCATCGAGATCGGCCATATCTTCCAGCTCGGCCGGAAGTACGCGGACGCCTTCCAGCTCGACGTCCTCGGCCAGAACGGCAAGCCCCAGCGGGTGACCATGGGGTCGTACGGCATCGGGGTCTCCCGCGCGGTGGCGGCGCTGGCCGAGCAGACCGCCGACGAGCAGGGCCTGTGCTGGCCCGCCGAGATCGCCCCGGCGGACGTCCATGTGGTGGCCGCGGGCAAAGCGGCGCAGACGGAGTTCGCCCTCGACGCGGCCGAGCAGCTCGCGGCGGCGGGCCTGCGGGTCCTGGTCGACGAGCGCCCCGGGGTCTCCCCGGGCGTCAAGTTCACCGACGCCGAGCTGATCGGCGTGCCGAAGATCCTGGTCGCGGGCCGCCGGGTGGCCGAGGGCGTCGTGGAGCTGAAGGACCGCCGGACGGGCGAGCGCGAGGAGCTTCCGCTCGCCGACGCGATCGCCCGGCTGACGGCCGCGAGCTGAGACCGGGGCCCCGGGCGCGTCCACCGCCCCGGGGCCGCGGGAGGCCGTTCGCGCGGTTCCGCCCCCTACTCCTTCGGCGCTGGGGGACCCCCGGCGCCTCGGCTTTCCGGGGCACCGCCCGCCCGAACTACCCGGGCCGCGCCCGGCGCCCTGATGCCGCCGGCGGTCCGCACCCCGCCGGTGGCCGTGCGCGCCGTTCCCCGCGCCCCTGAACGCTCTCCCCGGCGCCGCCCCTGCGAAGGCCCGTCCCGCTGCGAGGGCGGTGAGGAGGGGTTGCCGTACGCGGGCGACGGCAACTCCACCGCCCCGTCGAGGGCCTCGGCCGCGACAGCGACGACAACCCC
>NZ_JBEYIS010000071.1:0-33277 GCF_040635975.1 Streptomyces sp. NPDC006798 | reverse complement strand
GGTTCAGCTCCTCGAAAGCTGATTCGGCGGAGCCCCGATGGACCGGCCCTAACCGGTCTGTCGGGGCGTTGTCACGCTCCGGCACCCCGGCCGTCCGGCCCACCGACACCGACGTCGCCGGGCTCCGTCCCGAAGAGCCGGGCGGACCGGTCCACGGGCCCGGCGCGGACATTCGTACGGCGGCCATGGCCGACCGCGCGGCAGAGGTACGCCCCGCCGAGGCCACCGACCGGGCGGCAGCGGCGGTGCCCGGACCTCCGGCCACCGCCGGCCGGGCGGCCGGGGCAGGGGCACGCCCCGGAGTGCCGGGCCTGCGGCCCCCCGGGGCCGTCGCGGACCCCGGCGCCACGGCCCACCGGCCGGGCTCCGGCGAAGGGGCGGCCGGCCGCCGTGCCGTCGGGGGGCGGCGCGGCGGGCGGTGGCGGTGGCAGCTCGCACGGGGGTTCGGGCCCGCCGTGGGAAAGGGGTGGTTCGGGGCGCTGCTCGCCGTGATCGCGACCGCCTTCACGCTCTCCTACGTGACCGGGTTCGACGCCGCCCGGCCCCTGCTGCTCGCGCTCGCGCCCGTACTGCCGCCCGCCGGGGTCGCCCTGTCGTACGGCCGGTACACCGACCCCCTGTACGAGATCGCCGCCGCGACGCCCTCCGGGGGGCTGCGGCTGCTGCTGACCCGGACCGCCGTCGTACTCGCGGTGAGCGTGACGCTGCTGACGGCCACGGGCGCCCTGCTGCCCGCCGACGGGGGCGCCCCCGGCGCGGCGGCCTGGCTGCTGCCCGGTCTGGCGCTGACCCTCGGCTCCCTCGTCCTCGGCAGCTGGACAGGGCTGCCGGTCGCCGCCGCCGTACTGGCGGGCGGCTGGCTGACCGCCGTTCTGCTGCCCGTGGCCGGTACCGAGGCCCGACCGCTCGACGACCGGCTCGCGCCACTGGTGAGCGCCGCCGCACAAGGCGGCTGGGCCGCCGCGGCCGTCCTCTGCGCCGGGCTGCTGGTACTGCGCCGTTCGTCCTTCGACCATCTGGAGAGAGTGTGAGCAACCATCCCGGCGCCGAGGTCGAGGCCCTGACCGTGCGCCATCGCCGTACGGTCGCCCTGCGCGCCGTCGACCTGGACTTCGATACCGGTGTCCACGGCCTGCTGGGCCCGAACGGCGCGGGCAAGACGTCCCTGATCCGGGTCCTGGCCACGGTCGCCGCCCCCGCCGACGGCCGGGTGGCGCTGCTGGGCCGGGACATCTCGGTCCGCCGCGACCGTACGGCGGTACGGCGGCGGCTCGGCTATCTGCCGCAGGAGTTCGGCTACTACCCCGGCTTCACGGTCCGCGAGTTCGTGGCGTACGTGGCCTGGCTGAAGGAGATGCCCGCCGAGCGGGTGCCCGACGCGGTGGAGTACGCGGTGGAGCGCGTCGGCCTCGCGGACCGGATCGACTCCCGGCTGAAGACCCTCTCCGGCGGGATGGTGCGCCGGGTGGGCATCGCCCAGGCCGTCGTCAACGAGCCCGAGCTGCTGCTCTTCGACGAGCCGACGGCCGGTCTCGACCCCGAGCAGCGGGTCGAGTTCCGGGCGCTGCTGCGGGAGCTGGGCCGGACCTCCACGGTGATCGTCTCCACCCATCTGGTGGAGGACGTGGCCGCCGCCTGCGGCCGGGTCACCGTCGTCGAGTCGGGCCGGGTCGCCTACCGGGGTACGCCGGACGAGCTGACGGCACTCGGCCGGGACGCCCCCGGGGAGGAGGGCAACGCCATCGAACGCGGCTATACGGCGGCCCTGCGCGCCCATCGCGCGGCGCTGAGCGCGCCCCGGTGACACCCGACCACCCGCCCCGGCGTCCGCGCCCCGCTCGACCGGCCCGATCCACCCGTCTCGTACGTCCCGTACGCCTCGTACGCCTCGGCCGGTCCGTACGGCCCGGCCGTCGGCCCCGGCGCCCGGCCCCGGTCCGGGACCACGCCCGACCGCCGGGCCATGCCGCCCGTACCCCCTCACCCGCGACTCGACCCCGACCTCATCCGGAGCGGAACCCCATGACGACTGCGGACACCCAGGCGCCGCCGCGCGCCGAACCTCCGAAGGACCCCGGCCGCCCGGGACCCCGGCTCCGGCGGGTCCACCCCCTCCGCGCCGAACTGCTGCGCGGGATCGGACCGTGGGCGGGCGCGGCCGTCGCACTCGTCATCGGGACCGTGCTGTACGAGAAGGCCGACCCGTTCACCGACTGGCAGACCCAGTGGTCGGAGGGGGCCGAGCTGCTGCGGTCGGGAACGGTGCTCTTCGGCGGCTCCGTCACCATCGCCGCGGGCTGCTGGCAGGGCGGCCGGGAACGGCGCCGCAAGACACTCGACCTCCGGGCGTCGGCGGCCCGGGGCCGGGTACGGCAGACCCTGGTCGCGGTCGCGCCCGTGGTGCTGTGGCCGATCGTGGCCCATTTCGCCGGGTTCCTGGCGGTGATCCTGGCGACGGCCCCCTACGCGAGCGCCGGTGGCCCGTACGTCGCCGTCGCCGTCGCCGACTCCGTCGCGGTCGCCGCCCTCGGCGTGATCGGGTTCGTCGTCGGCAGACTCGTCCCGTGGCGGGCCGCCCCACCGCTGCTCGGCGTCGGCTGCTGGCTCTTCCTGGTGTCGTACCAGGGCGACACCGGTGCGATCCAGCAGGGAATGTCCTGGCTCAACCCGGCGGACCAGAGCCCGTTCGACGGACTGAAGCCGGTCTGGTGGTACGCCCCCGTGTCCGTGCTGTGGACCGGCGGGCTCGCCGCGACCGTACTGCTCCTGTACGCGGCCCGGCGCCGGGCCGTCGTCATCGTCCCGCTCACCGCCGCCGTCCTCGGTGCGACGGTACTGGTCCAAACCGGGGACGGAGTATGGCGCACGGACCCGGCCACGACCCGGCTGATCTGCGACGACGGCTCGCCGCAGATTTGTATGGAGGCGCGCAACGGCGGACTGCGGAAACAGATCCGGGCCGCCTTGGGCGAGGTACACGACACGCTGCGGGGAGTGCCGGGCGCACCGGTCCGCTGGGTCGACATCGCCGACTCCCGGCTGAAGAAGGGTGAGGCCCAGCTCCCCAACCCGTCGATGGACGTACTCAGGGGGCGGCTGACGAACCCGGAGGCGTACGCCCGGTGGGCCGTGGACGGCATGCTGGGGAGCTGCGACACCAGGCTCTTCAAAGCCACCCGGGCCGAGTGGGCGCACGCGGCGGACATCGACTTCGCGATAGCCCAGTGGCTGACCCCGGACCCGGAACGGTGGCCCTGGGCAACACCCGCGTCCCGGGCCCACCTCACCCGGCTGGAAGCCAAGTCACCCGCCGACGCCCGCGACTACCTGGCCCGGCGGTTCGCGGTCGACGCGTGCACCGGACCCGGAAAGGTGCCCGCGCCATGACGACCCGCCGCCCCCGTCGCGTACCCGACCCTTCACGGGAGCCCGGGGCCGCACAAGTACCCGTACGGCGACGGGCGCTCTCACCCCTCGTGCTGTACGGCCGCTCGCGCGGGCTGCCCGGCACACTCGCCCTGGTCACGGTCGTCCTGCTGATCACCGCGTGGATGGCGCCCCGCCTCGTGTGGGAGAACGGATTCAAGGACCCGACCGCCCGGCTGCCGCTGATCACGCTGGCGCCGCTGGCCGTCGCCGCGGCCATCGCGACGGGCCTCCACACCCACAGCGCCGAACTGGACCGCACAGCGGCCCGGCCCTGGTGGCGGCCCCGGCTGCTGCACATCGCCGGGATGACCGGAGCCGCCGCCGCGGGCTTCGCCATGGCCGTCACCGGCAACCCCGAGTCCTACGGCTCCCCCGCGGCGATCCGCAATCTCCTCGGCGCCGTCGGCGTCACCCTGCTGACGGCGGCCCTCGCGGGCGCCGGAGCGAGCTGGCTGCCGATGGCTCTCTACTCGGCCGTCACGTTCTTCGTCCCGCAGCCGCCCGGGATATGGGGCTGGCTGAGCCGGCCCGGCTGGGAGCCCGGGGCATGGGCGACGGCGGTGACGCTGTTCGCGGCGGGAACCACGACATGGGCCCTACGGGGCTCCCGAAAGGGCGCCGCCTGACGGACGCCTCCCGCTGTGGGGTGCTTGGCTTCTCAGGCGCCTGGTGCCGGGGTTGCCTGTGCCGAGGCGGGGAACCCCACACCCGGCGCCCGAGGCGCGAGGCGCGAGCAACCCGTCTGGCACAGGCAACCCCCACTCCGGGGCCCGGGGACCAGGAACCCCACAGCGGGAGGCGTCTGGCTGGATTCGTTCGTACAGGTGGGGCGCGCGGGTGACCATGGCCCGGTCCGTCAGCCTGGTCGCACCGGAGGCCGTATGTCCGCACCCGTCACATTGGACCGCCGCGACGGCCCGTACGGCGAAGTCGTCCTGCGGCGACGGGGGGATCACCACGAGATCATCGCCAACGGCTGCTTCCTGATGGACACTTCGGACGGCCGCTCCGAGCGGCGGCTGATCGACGCGGCGTTCGAAACTCTGGCCGCCGGGTCGCGCCACGAGCCGGTGAGAATGTCCGAAAAGCGACCCGGCCTGCTGATCGGTGGCCTGGGCGTCGGTTTCTCTCTCGCCCATGCCGCGGCCGATGTCCGCTGGGGGCGGATCGCCGTGGTCGAACGGGAGGCGGCGATCGTCGACTGGCATCTGGCCGGACCGCTCGGAACCATCTCGGGCCCGGCGCTCGCCGACCCCCGGAGCGTGATCCTCCGCAGGGATCTGCTGGCCCATCTCCGCGATACCACCGACCGTTATGACGCCTTGTGTCTGGATATCGACAACGGTCCCGACTGGACTGTCACCGATGACAACTCCAGCCTCTACACCCCCGCCGGACTCGCCCTCTGCCGGGCCCGGTTGACCCCCGGCGGGGTGCTCGCGGTCTGGTCGGCGCAGCCCTCCGCGGCCTTTGAGGCGGCCTTGCGGAATGCCGGGTTCAACGGGGTAAGAACCGAAGAGATCCGGGTTGCCCGGGGCGTACCGGACGTGGTTCACCTCGCCGTTAGCCCTGCGTAGCCGGGACGCCGAAACAGCCTTTAGTCTGCTGAACCAACAACACCGATCGACAACGAAGCGTGAATCTCCCGAGAGCGCTTACAGGGGCGGGCGATGGAACAGACACAGACCACCACCCAGAACGGCGTCGCGGCCACACCGGGCGCGCAGCGGCGGGTGCTGGTCGTCGAGGACGACTCGACGATCGTGGACGCCATCGCCGCCCGGCTCAGGGCCGAGGGCTTCCTGGTCCAGACGGCGGCGGACGGCCCGGCGGCGGTCGACGCGGCCGATGCCTGGCAGCCGGATCTGATGGTCCTGGACGTGATGCTGCCCGGCTTCGACGGGCTGGAGGTGTGCCGCCGGGTGCAGGCGCAGCGACCGGTACCCGTGCTGATGCTCACGGCCCGTGACGACGAGACCGACATGCTGGTCGGTCTGGGCGTCGGCGCCGACGACTACATGACCAAGCCGTTCTCGATGCGCGAGCTGGCGGCCCGGGTGCATGTCCTGCTGCGCCGGGTGGAGCGGGCGGCGCTGGCGGCGGTCACTCCCCGGAGCGGGATCCTGCGGCTGGGCGAGCTGGAGATCGACCACGCCCAGCGGCGGGTCCGGGTCAGGGGCGAGGACGTCCATCTGACGCCGACCGAGTTCGATCTGCTGGTCTGTCTGGCCAACACCCCGAGGGCGGTGCTCTCCCGGGAGCAGTTGCTGGCGGAGGTGTGGGACTGGGCGGACGCGTCGGGGACGCGGACCGTGGACAGTCACATCAAGGCGCTGCGCCGGAAGATCGGCGCGGAGCGGATCCGTACGGTTCACGGCGTCGGCTACGCGCTGGAGACGCCCGCGCCATGAGGCGTGGCACCGGGAGAGGCGCGGGGCCGGGCACGGGTGCCGGGGCCGGAGCCGTACCCACGGCAGGGCCCGGCTCCGGTGCGGGCCCCGGGTCCGCGCGCCGCCCCGGCACCCCGGAGCAGCGCGCGGTCCGCCGCCGTGCGGTCCCCATCTCGATCAAGACCAAGCTGGGCTCGCTCGTCGTGGTCTCGGTCTTCATCACCACGGGGCTGTTGCTGGTCGCCCTGAAGACCTCCACCGAGCTGCGGTTCATCACCGTCTTCTCGATCATCGCGACCCTGTTGATCACCCAGTTCTTCGCCCATGGGCTGACCGCGCCGCTGGACGAGATGACCCGGGTGGCGAAGGGGATATCGCACGGCGATTACACCCGCCGGGTCCGGGGTGCCGACCGCCGGGACGAGCTGGGCGACCTGGCCTGCACGATCAACCGGATGGCGGACGATCTGGAGGCGGAGGACCGGCACCGCAAGGAGCTGGTGGCCAATGTCTCGCACGAGCTGCGGACCCCGATCGCGGCGCTGCGCGCGGTGCTGGAGAACGTGGTGGACGGGGTGTCGGCGGCCGATCCGGAGACCATGCGGACGGCGCTGACCCAGACCGAGCGGCTGGGCCGGCTGGTGGAGACGCTGCTGGATCTGTCCCGGCTCGACAACGGGGTCGTACCGCTGCGGGCGCACCGGTTCGAGGTGTGGCCGTATCTGTCGGGGGTGCTGAAGGAGGCGAATCTGGCGGGCGGGCCCCGCATGCTGGCCTCCGGGTCCGGGCGGCCCACCAGGACCGATGTCCATCTCCACCTCGATGTCTCGCCGCCGGAGCTGACGGCGTACGCGGACACCGAGCGGCTGCACCAGGTGGTGGCGAATCTGATCGACAACGCGGTCCGGCACTCGCCGCCGCACGGCCGGGTCACGGTCCTGGCCCGGCGCGGGCCGCACCCGGAGTCGCTGGAGCTGGAGATCGTCGACGAGGGGCCGGGCATTCCGGAGCAGGAGCGGCACCGGGTCTTCGAACGGTTCAACCGGGGTCAGGTGGCGGCGCCGCACGGCAAGGGCAGCGACGGCGGTACGGGGCTCGGGCTCGCCATCGCCCGCTGGGCGGTCGATCTGCACGGCGGGCGGATCGGCGTGGCCGAATCCACCCGGGGCTGCCGCATCCGGGTCACCCTTCCGGGAATTCCGGTCCACCGTCAGTTGACGTAGGGTTCGAATCGCCCGGTACCGGAGTGCGTGTATGTGACATGGGGCGAGCCATCTACCGGCCGCCGTCACCCGTCCGGACCGGCGCCGGAGGACGCTTCCCCGGACCCGGCGGGTCCTTCGGCCTCCCGACCGGCACGCCACCGGCCGGGGTTCGGCGTAGGCCCGGGGCAGGCCCGGCATGGGCAAACTGTGGTTGTTTCCCGCCATTCCTCGCAATGAAACCCGAGTTTCGATGTGACTTACGCGACGATGACGGGCCCGGCCTGCATCTGGGGCCTCAGGAGGCGTAGCCTTTATTTCCGCTGTCCATCACCTTGTGAAGCGGAAGAGGGCGGTTGCCGCCGTGTCGTCTCAGTCCCCCAGTAACGCCAGTTTTTCGGCCGACCAAGGCACCCCGGGCCAGGGCCCCGCGGCCGCCTTCGGTGCCAATGAGTGGCTCGTCGACGAGATCTACCAGCAGTACCTCCAGGATCGCGATTCGGTAGACCGCGCCTGGTGGGACTTCTTCGCCGACTACAAGCCGGGTGGGAAGAACACCACCGAGGCCCCGGCGGACGCCGCCGGTGCCGCCCCGGCCGCCACCGCTCCGGCACCGGCGTCGGTCCCCGCCCCCGCCGCCCAGCAGACGGCACCCGCCGCCCAGGCCACCCCGGCCGCCGCGGCTCCCGCCCCTGCCGCGGCCCCCGCTCCGGCCAAGCCCGCCGCCACGGCTCCGGCCCCGGCCGCCGCTCCGGCTCCGGCTCCGGCTCCGGCGGCGAAGCCCGCCACCGCCGCCAAGCCCGCGGCGAAGGCCGCCCCGGCGGCCGGCTCCGGCGAAGGCCCCGAGCTGATCACCCTGCGCGGCCCCTCCGCCGCGGTCGCGAAGAACATGAACGCGTCGCTGGAGGTGCCCACGGCCACGTCCGTGCGCGCGGTCCCGGTGAAGCTGCTCTTCGACAACCGCATCGTCATCAACAACCACCTCAAGCGCGCCCGGGGCGGGAAGGTCTCCTTCACCCACCTCATCGGCTACGCCATGGTGCAGGCCCTCAAGGCCATGCCGTCGATGAACTGGTCGTTCGCGGAGAAGGACGGCAAGCCGACCCTCGTCAAGCCGGAGCACGTCAACTTCGGTCTCGCCATCGACCTGGTGAAGCCCAACGGCGACCGCCAGCTCGTGGTCGCGGCCATCAAGAAGGCCGAGACCCTCGACTTCTTCGAGTTCTGGCAGGCGTACGAGGACATCGTCCGCCGGGCCCGCAGCAACAAGCTGACGATGGACGACTTCACCGGCGTCACCGTCTCCCTCACCAACCCCGGCGGCCTCGGCACGGTCCACTCCGTGCCCCGGCTGATGCCCGGCCAGTCGGTGATCATGGGCGTCGGTTCCATGGACTACCCCGCCGAGTTCCAGGGCACCTCCCAGGACACCCTGAACAAGCTGGGCATCGCCAAGGTCATGACGCTGACCTCGACCTACGACCACCGGGTCATCCAGGGCGCGGCGTCCGGCGAGTTCCTGCGCGTCGTGGCGAACTTCCTGCTCGGCGAGGACGGCTTCTACGACGGCATCTTCGAGGCGCTGCGGATCCCCTACGAGCCGGTGCGCTGGCTCAAGGACATCGACGCCTCCCACGACGACGACGTCACCAAGGCCGCCCGGGTCTTCGAGCTGATCCACTCCTACCGGGTCCGGGGCCATGTCATGGCCGACACCGACCCGCTGGAGTACCGCCAGCGCAAGCACCCCGACCTCGACATCACCGAGCACGGGCTGACCCTCTGGGACCTGGAGCGGGAGTTCGCCGTCGGCGGCTTCGCGGGCAAGACCCTGATGAAGCTCCGGGACGTCCTCGGCGTGCTCCGCGACTCGTACTGCCGCACCACCGGCATCGAGTTCATGCACATCCAGGACCCCAAGCAGCGCAAGTGGATCCAGGACCGGGTGGAGCGCCCGCACTCCAAGCCGGAGCGCGAGGAGCAGCTGCGGATCCTGCGCCGGCTGAACGCCGCCGAGGCGTTCGAGACCTTCCTCCAGACGAAGTACGTCGGGCAGAAGCGGTTCTCCCTGGAGGGCGGCGAGTCCGTCATCCCGCTGCTGGACGCGGTCATCGACTCCGCCGCCGAGGCCCGCCTCGACGAGGTCGTCATCGGCATGGCCCACCGCGGCCGGCTCAACGTCCTCGCCAACATCGTGGGCAAGTCGTACGCCCAGATCTTCCGCGAGTTCGAGGGCAACCTCGACCCGAAGTCGATGCACGGCTCCGGCGACGTCAAGTACCACCTGGGCGCCGAGGGCACCTTCACCGGCCTCGACGGCGAGCAGATCAAGGTCTCCCTGGTCGCCAACCCCTCCCACCTGGAGGCCGTCGACCCGGTCCTCGAAGGCGTCGCCCGCGCCAAGCAGGACGTCATCAACAAGGGCGGCACCGACTTCACCGTGCTCCCCGTCGCCCTCCACGGCGACGCGGCCTTCGCGGGCCAGGGCGTGGTCGCCGAGACGCTGAACATGTCCCAGCTGCGGGGCTACCGCACCGGCGGCACCGTCCACGTCGTCATCAACAACCAGGTCGGCTTCACCGCCGCGCCGGAGTCCTCGCGCTCCTCGATGTACGCGACCGACGTCGCCCGGATGATCGAGGCGCCGATCTTCCACGTCAACGGGGACGACCCCGAGGCGTGCGTCCGGGTCGCCCGGCTGGCGTTCGAGTTCCGTCAGACGTTCAACAAGGACGTCGTGATCGACCTCATCTGCTACCGCCGCCGCGGCCACAACGAGGGCGACAACCCGCAGTTCACCAACCCGCAGATGGTCGCCCTGATCGACAAGAAGCGCTCGGTGCGCAAGCTCTACACCGAGTCCCTGATCGGCCGCGGCGACATCACCCTCGAAGAGGCCGAGCAGGCGCTCCAGGACTTCCAGGGCCAGCTGGAGAAGGTCTTCGCCGAAGTCCGCGAGGCCACCAGCCACCCGGCCCCGGCGCACGTCCCCGACCCGCAGGCCGAGTTCCCGGTCGCCGTGACCACCGCGATCTCCCAGGAGGTCGTCAAGCGGATCGCCGAGTCCCAGGTCAACATCCCGGACAACATCACCGTCCACCCGCGGCTGCTGCCGCAGCTCCAGCGCCGGGCCGCCTCCGTCGAGGACGGCACCATCGACTGGGGCATGGGCGAGACCCTGGCCATCGGCTCCCTGCTGATGGAGGGCACCCCGGTCCGGCTCTCCGGCCAGGACACCCGGCGCGGCACCTTCGGCCAGCGCCACGCCGTCCTGGTCGACCAGGAGACCAACGAGGACTACACCCCGCTGCTCTACCTGACCGACGAGCAGGCCCGCTACAACGTCTACGACTCCCTGCTCAGCGAGTACGCGGCGATGGGCTTCGAGTACGGCTACTCGCTGGCCCGGCCCGAGTCGCTGGTCATGTGGGAGGCCCAGTTCGGCGACTTCGTCAACGGCGCGCAGACCGTCGTCGACGAGTTCATCTCCTCCGCCGAACAGAAGTGGGGCCAGACCTCCGGCGTCACCCTGCTGCTGCCGCACGGCTACGAGGGCCAGGGCCCGGACCACTCGTCCGCCCGCCCCGAGCGCTTCCTCCAGATGTGCGCGCAGAACAACATGACGGTCGCCATGCCGACGCTGCCGTCGAACTACTTCCATCTGCTCCGGTGGCAGGTGCACAACCCGCACCACAAGCCGCTGATCGTCTTCACCCCGAAGTCGATGCTGCGCCTCAAGGCCGCGCAGTCCAAGACGGAGGAGTTCCTCAACGGCGGGTTCCGCCCGGTCATCGGCGACGAGTCCGTCGACCCGACGGCCGTCCGCAAGGTCGTCTTCACCTCCGGCAAGGTCTACTACGACCTCGACGCGGAGCGGAAGAAGCGGGGCGTCACGGACACCGCGATCATCCGGCTGGAGCGGCTCTACCCGCTGCCGGGCGCCGAACTCCAGGCCGAGATCGCGAAGTTCCCCAACGCCGAGAAGTACCTGTGGGCCCAGGAGGAGCCGGCGAACCAGGGGGCGTGGCCGTTCATCGCGCTCAACCTGATCGACCACCTCGACCTGGCCGTCGGCGCGGACATCCCGCACGGGGAGCGGCTGCGGCGGATCTCCCGCCCGCACGGCTCCTCACCGGCGGTGGGCTCGGCGAAGCGGCACCAGGCGGAGCAGGCGCAGCTGGTCGAAGAGGTCTTCGACGCGTAGTCGCCTCCCGCTGCGGGTAACTCGGGGCCCGGGCGCCTCCCCTTTTGGGGAGCCGCCCGGGCCCTTCCCGTTCCCCGGGCCCGGCGGCCCCACCCCGACTATCCGGGCCGCGCCCGGCGGCCCGGTGCTGTTCACGGTCCGCAGACCGTGATGGGTTGCTCGCGCGGTTCCGCCCCCTCTGCCTTCGGCATGGGGGGGACCCCAGCGCCTTGGCTCCTCAGAGCACCGCCCGGAACTACCCGGGCCGCGCCCAGCGACTGACTCTTGTTCGCGGCCTGCGGGCCGTCGGTGGCTGTTCGCGCAGTTCCCCGCGCCCCTGACCACCTCCCCCGAGCCGCCCTCGGGAAGGTGGCGCCCTCCGGGCAGGGACAGTGCTTCCTCCGGAAGAGTTTCGACCGCGGCCCGTCTGCGGCCGGTCGCGCAGTTCCCCCGCACGCCTGGTTGCCCTCCTCACCGCCCTCGCAAAGAGGCAGGCCCCTCTTCAACAGGGCCGGGGCTCTTGATGGCCGGGTCGGGGAGAGCGTTTAGGGGCGCGGGGAACTGCGCGACCGGCCACAGGCGGGCCGCAGGCGCGACTGATACACCAGCCCGGCGGCGGGTGGCGTGGGCCTCACCCGGAGGGCCAAGGCGCTGGGGGTCCCCCATGCCGAAGGCAGAGGGGGCGGAACCGCGCGACAAGCCACCGGCCGGGCGGGACGCGCCCCGCCCGGGGAGGGACGACCGCCGTCAGGGGAGGAGGGGGCGGAGGGCCGAGGGAGCCTCCGAGGTCGGGGGGAGGCGGCGGAGGCGGGTGCGTTCCGCCGCCTCCAGGCGGCGTACCAGCTCCGGCGACACCCCCGCCGCCCGCTCCCGGTGCGCGACGGCGTCCCCCAGCCGGACCTCGAACCCGGACCAGGATCCGGAGCCGTGCGCGAGGAACGCGACCGCGAGCGCCCGGTTCCAGCAGGCTCCGGCCACCAGGCCGGGGTCCGTGGCGGTGCGGGCGGCCTCGCCGAGGGACCAGTCCGCTTCGTGGAGGTCGGCGGGTGTCCCGTCGGCCCGGAAGCGTTCGAGGTGGGCGTGGCCGAGGAGGGCCCGGCGGGCGGGGAGCGCCGGGTCACCGGCCGGGGTCCGGTCGACGGCGCCGCGGAGATGCCGTACGGCGGTCCGGACGTCCGCGGGCTCCGACTTGTCGACGCCGCGTTCGACGAGCCGCCGCCCGAGGGAGGTGAGGACCCCGGCCCGGCCGGGGTCGTGCCGGGGCAGCAGCGGCAGGGCCTCGGTGAACGCGGCGATCACGGAGTCGCGGTGCGCCCAGCTGCCGCCGGCCTCGTACCGCTCGTCCAGCAGCCCGGCCATCCGCAGCAGGATGTCCGCTTCGGCGGTCTCGTCGCGGTCGGCGATCCGGCGGGCCTGGTCGAGGGCCTGGTCGAGGGCTTGGAGGATCCGGAGCCTGGCGTCGTCGTCGAGGCGTTCGTACGTCAGCCCGACGGCGTCGGCGTACTCCAGCCAGATCCGGACGAGCGCCCGCGCGTCCGCCGGGGAAGTACCACCGCCACCGCTGGTCGCGTCGATCCCGGCGAGCAGCCCGTCCGCGGCGCGTGCGGCGTGCGTACGGGACGCGGCGGGGTCGGGCCGCGCGGCGGGGACGGGTCCCCGGCCCCGGTGGTGGCGGGCGAGTTCGAGGAGGAGCCCGCCCCGGAGCAGGTGGGCGTCGCGGCGGGCGGCAGCGGCGGGGTCCCGGCCGAGGTCGGAGTCGGGGTGCGCGGCGGTGTCGAGTCCGGTGAGGGTTTCGTCGCAGTAGGCGTCGACGACGGAGACGGCCGTTCCGAGGGTGGTGGTGAACCAGTCGGCGGGGCCGCCCGGCCCGTAGGCCGCTCCGGTGACGGCGAGCCGTCGCAGGACCCGGGCGCGCAGCGGGGTGGCCTGGTCGCGGAGGGCGGGGTCCCAGCGGGCGGGGCCTTCGGTGAGTTCGGCGACGCCGGTGTCGGCGGCGGTGAGGAGGACGGTCGCGGTGAGGGCGGGTTCGGGCCCGCCACCGGGGCCGAAGGGACCGCCGGGGGCCTCGCCGCCGAGCGCGGCGGACCGTACGGCCACCCATTCGGGGAGGAGCTTGGCGCTGAGGCGGCCCGCGACGACCTCGTCCGCCATGATCTCCAGCACCCGGGCGAGGGTGAGGTGCCCGTCGAGGGCGTCGGTGAGGGCGTTCTGCGCGGCGTCGAGCGCCTCCGGCAGGTCTTCCGGTACGGGCCGCAGATACCACCGTCTGAGCAGGGCTTCGGCGAGTTCGCCGGAGAGCGCGGCACGCCGGGCGGGGCGCCGTTCGGCGTGGGTGGCGGAGCCGAGGAGCCGGATGGCGGTGTCGAGTTCGCGTACGGTGCCGTACTCGCCGAAGTGGTCGAGGCAGGCGCGGGCCCGGGCGGCGAGCCCGTCGGGTCCTTCGGTGGTCCCGGTCCGGTCTCCGGGGGGTGTCGCGGTGGGCGGGGGTCCGCCGAGCCGCCGCAGTACCTGGGTGGAGACCTGGGCGAAGGCCCACAGCCTGGGCTGGTCGGCACCGGAGCCGGGACCCGGACCGGAGCCGAGGCCGGAGCCAGGACGGTGACCGAGCGCCGGTACGGCGGTACGGGCCTCGGCGGGGTCGACGGCGCCGGAGAGGAAGGCCGCGGCGGTGGCGGGGAAGTTGCGGACGCTCCGCCCGTACCGCGACTCGACGTAGTCGGAGCAGTGTTCGAGGACGAGGGCGGCGGTTCCGGCGCCGAGCCGGCCGAGGAGTTCCTCCCGTACGCCGTCGAGGAAGGCGTAGCCGGGCCCGTCGGCCGGGTCGCGGGCCGCCCCGGCGGGTGTCGCGTCGGCGGTGGTCCGGTCGTCGCGCCGGAGCAGCCCGCTGAGGAGGACCTCGGCGAGGACGTCGGGCCCGGTGCGGTGCAGCATGGCGCGCTGGACGAGCCGCATGACGGGCAGGACGAGCGGTACGGCGGAGAGGTAGACGGCGAGTCGCGCGGCGGCGGGCGAGGCGGTGCGGCGGAAGTCCCGGACGCGCCGGGCCGGGTCGATCCGGCGTTCGGCGCGGGGCCGGGCGGCGGTGGGCGGATGGTCGGCGGTGACGGTCGCGGCGGCGGCGTCGAGGGACTGTCCGGTGGCGCCCGCGACGAGCCGGGCCCAGGCGTCGAAGGAGGACCGGCGGGGGGCGAGGACGGGAACGGGGATCCCGGCGGCCGGGGTGTCGGTGCCGCGCGGGACGAACTCCAGCCGTCCGGCCGGTCCTTCGCGCCGTCGCAGCAGTCCGGGGCGGGCGGGCAGATGGGTCCGTCCCCACATGCGCTGCGGCAGCGGCTGGACGACGCAGACGGGCGCGGTGGCGGCCCAGGTGTGCAGCAGCCGCTGCATCCGGCCGCCGCGCCACAGGGGTCCGGCGCAGTCGCTGAGGACGACGGTGAGGCGGTGTCCGGTGGGGTCGGCGAGATGGGTGGGGAGGGGGTCGTCCGCGCCGATCCGGTGGACGGTGACTTCGCGGAAGGCTCCGGCGCGCTCGCAGATCCGGCGCAGTTCGTCGAGGGCGCCGGACCAGACGACGTTGGAGCTGGACTCGTCCATGACGAGGGCGATCCGGGCCTCCCGGCGGCGGACGGCGGCCAGGACGGGGACGACGATCCCGGTGTCGGCGGCCCGGTCGGCGGTGGCGATCTCGTCGAGTTCGCGGTGGACGGCGCGGACGGGCGGCCGGTAGCGCTGGAGCGGGCGCAGGGCCCGTTCGAGGGCGGGGGCGTCCGGCAGGGCGGCGGGGGCGGGCACGGACACGGTCCGGGTCCGGCCGTCGGCGGTGATCCCGTACGCGGCCTCGGCCTGGGCGGGCCCGTACAGCCCGATCCGCCCCGCACCCGGCCGGGGCTCGGCGGTCCCGGCGGCCGGGTCCCGGGGCGGCCCCGGTTCCTCGGCCCGCGGCGGGCCGGGCTGTACGGGCCCGGCTCCGTCCGCCGCTACGGCCCCGGGCGCGGTGCCCGGCACGTACGCGGCGAGCCACAGGGCGTCGGCCAGCTCCTCGGCGGAGGGCCTCGCCCCGGCCTCCCGCAACCGCGCGACCAGGGCGACCAGGGCATCCCGGGCCGGGCCGGACGGGCCGGTTTCGTGTCCGCCGCCCCGGGAACCCGGCCCGTGCCCCTCGCCGGTGCCGGGCCCGACCGCTTCCGGTACGACGCTCCCGGACCCGCCGGGCGGGGTCTCCCCCGGCGGCGGGCGCCCGTCCCGTACGCCGGACGGTCCCGGTACGCGCTCCTCCCCGGCACCGGCCGACGCGGCGCCCGTGTCCTCCGTCCCGGACGTCCCCGGCCGCCGACCACCGCGCCCGCCCGGCGATACCTCCCCGAACGGCGTCGGCGGGCGCCCGGACCCCGCGTCCGGGAGATCCGGCCCCGTGGCCGCCCCGGAGGGCTCGCCGCCCCGCACAGCCGACGGTCCCGCCGGGCTCTCCCCGGGCGGCGGTGGCACACGCCCGTGCCGGGCGCCCCGCGCCATGGGCATCCCGTCCGGCGGGGCGTACGGGCCCGGCGGCGGCTCCGGCGGCTCCGGCGGGCCGCTCGTCGGCGGTGTGGGGCGGTCGGGGCGCCGGGCGCGGTCGGCGGGCACGGGGTCACCGCTGCCGGGTGTCGAGCGGGCGCATCAGCAGGGCGGCGATCTCCTCCCGGCGCGCGGGGTCGGAACGTACCGCGGCCTGGGAGAGGTAGATCGCGTTCAGCAGTTGGTCCGTGGGGCGCAGCTCCCCGTCGCCGTCCTCGCGGGTGAACCGGGCGATCAGGTCGAGGTGCCGTTCGTCGGCCCCGGCGCCGAAGTGGGCCCGGACCATGGACGCGAGGCGTTCGTCGCGCGGCGGGTCGAGGTGGAGCCGGACGCAGCGCCGCAGCAGGGGTGCGGGGAAGTCGCGCTCCCCGTTGCTGGTCATGACGATGACCGGGAAGGCCCGGCAGCGGACCCGGCCGCCGCGCACCGGCACCCGGCGGCCGTCGTCGGTGAGGACCCGGACCTCCTCGTGGCCGGGCCGGTCCGCGGCGCGTTCCAGTTCGGGCAGGGTGAACTCGCCCTCCTCCAGGACGATCAGCAGATCGTTGGGGAGGTCGATATCGCTCTTGTCGAGTTCGTCGACGAGCAGCACCCTGGGCCGTTCGGCGGGCAGCAGGGCCGTACCGAGCGGGCCGAGTCTGATGTACGCGCCGATCGACTCGGGGGTACGGGGTTCCCGTTCGGCGAGCTGGGCGTCCTGGAGGCGGCCGATGGCGTCGTAGGTGTACAGCCCGTCGCGGAGTTCGGTCCGGCTGACGACGGGCCACTGGAGCACCCGGCCGAGGCCGAGTTCATGGGCGATGGCGTGGGCGAGGGTCGACTTGCCGGAGCCGGGTTCGCCGGTGACCAGCAGGGGGCGGCGGAGATAGAGCGCGGCGTTGATGAGGCGCAGGGCCTCGGCGTCATGGGCCGGGGGCGCGCCGACCCGGGTGCCGAGCCGCCGGGTGGAGGAGCTGTCGACGGGCGGCGCGGGGTCGGGCAGCGGCTCGCCGGTGAAGGCGCGCCACGGCGGGGGCGGTGGGAGCCGCCGGATCCGGTCGGGGTCCGGCGCCCCGACACCGCGGTAGATCAGCCAGTCGTCGTCCATCGCTCGCTCCTTGTCGGCGGCCGGGGACCGGTGGCGGGCAACGTGGGGTGTATTCCCTGCTCCGGGCCGTCCCATGACCGCGGGCCGGGTCTTGTCCGAGGTCTCCTCATGAGGAGTCGCCCCGTCCGGGTCGGCCGGGGGCGTTCCGGCCGTGGTCAGGGCAGGTGTGGGGCTCCCTGTGCCGCACGACGTCGATTTCCGGACGTTCTCCGGATGTCGTCATCCCGGTTCTCCCCTCGGTGCCCGGTCGGCCGGTCCCGGGCACGCCGCTCGTCCCCGGCCGCCCGTCGGAGCGGACGGTCGGGGCCGTGGCGGTCGCGGACCGGCGCTACCGCTGTGGCGGTCGTCGTGGCCACGGCTCCACCGGGGCACTCAGGGCGAGTCGACGGGCCCTTCGCCGTCCGCCGGAAGGGGTCGGCGCGGATCGTCGTAGAGCAGGGCGACGCCCTCCGCCCAGTGGCCGCTGTTCCGGCTGCCGCTGATGTCGTCCCTGATCCGGCGGAGCCGGTCCGGGAGTTCATCGGCCCCACCGGCCGCCGAGAGCATCAGTTCGGCGCCCCGGTGGACCTCGTCGCAGAAGTCGCCGCAGCCGGTGTCGGGGTGGATGTCGGTATGCCAGAGGGCCACGCCGTGGCCCGCGGCCAGCGCCATTCCCATCGTCCGGCGCCCGGCGCCGCTGCCCGCCGGACGGCACAGGACGGGGATCCCGGCGGGCGCCATCTCGACCAGTTGGCGGACCCGGGGGACCTGGCGCGGGGGCGGCGTACGGCAGGCGGTGAGCTTGGCGGCGGCCGACAGGCGGTGCCAGCGCTCGCACCAGACGGGGTCCGGTTCGCCTCGTCTGGTGATATCCCGCAGCACCACCGACCGGCGTACCCCGACATACGCCGGATGGTGGAGCCGGGCCATCTCGGTGAGCTGCCAGCGGTGTACGGCGGTGTCGAAGTGGTCGGCGGGCAGGGCCACTTCCAGCGGGGCGGGCGCACCGGGCACGTCGAGTGCGGCGAAGACCTCGGCGAGGGGGCCGCGCAGCTCCGCCACGAGCCGTTCGGGCGGTACGCCGTCGCCGGTCTGCTCCTCGTGCAGCGGTTCGTCGAGTTCCTGGCCGTCGTCGGCCCTGATCCGCCAGTAGAAGCGGGGGGTGGGGGCGTCGGCGACGGGCTCCAGTTCGACGACCACGACGGCCCGGCCGTCGCCGGGGAGCGGATGGCGCAGCACGATCCGGTGGTCGGCGCCGCCGCCGTCCCGGGCCCCGGGCGCGCCGCCGGGGCCCGCCGGGTGGAGCAGCCCCGGCGGCAGGGTGGCCTGGGTGACGACGGTGTGCACGATCCGGGGTACGTCGTCGAGCCGCCGGGCGACCCAGTCGGTGAGGGCCGCCGGATCGCCGCCCCGGGCGCGTTCGTACTCGGCGACGAGCTGGAGATAGTGCAGGGCGGCGATCGCGGCGGCTGGCTGTCCGGCCTCGTAGAGCAGTCCGTGGCCGTCGCGCCAGGTGTGCGGCGGCAGTTGGCCGGGCGGCGCGGCCACCCCGCCCCGGGCCTTCCGCGCCAGCTCCACGACGGGCCTGATGCCGTCCGGCGGATGGACGGCGGCGAGCCGGGCGAGGGCCTCCCGGCGGTCGCGGGGTCCCCACAGATCCCCGCCGGTCCGCACCCCGGCACCGGGGAGCCGGTGCTGGCGCTCGATCCAGTTGTGGCCGGTGATCTTCGGCGACCGGCCGTGCCAGCGGTCGTGCGCCGAGGTCAGCGCCTGGTAGTCGGCGCCGAAGCGGCGGAGCGCGGTGACCGCGATCGCCGTACCGCCGTCCCGCCCGGCGCGCCGCGACTTGAGTACGCCGACGACCGCGCCGGTGTACGCGTCCAGTACGGGCGATCCGGAGCCGCCCCTGGGGAACTCGGCCTCGGGCCGGATCCGCAGGCCGTACGCGTCGTCGAAGCCGTTGATCCGGGCGGTCGCCTTCCACGGCACGGCCCGGGCCGGGCGGTCGTCCTCGCCGGGCCGGTAGCCCTGGACGACACCCGGGCCGCCGGGATAGTCGGTACGGTCCGTCAGCCAGACGCACTCGTGCTCGGCGTCCCGGTCCAGCAGCCGCAGCAGGGCGAGGTCCCGCTCCAGGGGAACCTTGTGCTCGGGCAGCGGGCCGCTGTCCAGGAGCCAGCGGTGGAGCCGGGCCTCCAGCGGCTCGCCGCCGTTCAGCTCGGGCCCGGCGACCACGACGGGCCGTGCGAGGTCCCCCCGCAGATGGGGTGCGAGGACATGCGCGCAGGTGAGGACGAGACCGGGGGCGACGAAGAAACCGGTGCCCCACAGAGGGGCCGGATGGGTGCCCCCGATGTGGACGGTCGCGGCGCGCAGCAGCGCGTCGATGACGGGATCGGACTCGGCGGGCGTCACGCGGGCGCCGTCCCGCCGTCACCGCCCGGGGCGGGGGGCGGGGTACCGGGGGCCTCCGGCGGGCCCGTCGGCCGGTCGGTCCGCCGGCCGGTCGGCTGGTCCTTGAGGTGCCAGACCAGGGTGACCTGTATTGATGTTTTGCTCTCCCCGGAGGCGAGGACCGCCAGCGCCGCCCCCGACTTCGCCGTCAGCTCCACCCCGAAGGTGACACTGGCCTCGTCGGGCCCGGCCGCCGCCGCGGCGCTCAGTACGGACGCCCCGACCTCGGTGATCAGCCGCTGGAGCCGCTCCACCTTGGCCGTGGCGTTCGCGACGAAGCCGACGTCCTCGTCGTCGTCCCCGTAGCCGCTGCCCTCCGCGGCGGTCAGCCGGGCGAGCACGACGGCTCCCCCGGGCAGTTCGATCTGCTGCACACGTCCGTTCACCGAATCCCCCGATCTGGGCGGCGGCCCGGGGCGGTACCGCGCCGCCCGGGTGGTGCGACCACGGCGACGACCGGCATACCCCGTCCGGTTGCGCGGGCGCGCGGCCGTAACCTGAAGAGGTAGTCCCCCATCCGTCCCGGGAGCATGTCTTGTACTTCACCGATCGCGGCATCGAGGAGCTGGAGAAGCGGCGCGGCGAGGAGGAGGTCACCTTCGAGTGGCTCGCCGAGCAGCTGCGTACCTTCGTCGATCTCAACCCGGACTTCGAGGTCCCGGTGGAACGCCTGGCGACGTGGCTCGCGCGCCTCGACGACGAGGACGACGACGAGTAGCCCTCCGGGCGAGCTCCAAGACCCGGGCCGCGCCCGGCGGCCTGATCTTGTTCGCGGCCTGCGGACCGCCTGTGGCTGGTCGCGCAGTTCCGCCCCCTATGCCTTCGGCAATGGGGGGACCCCCAGCGCCTTGGCCCTCCGGGGCACCGCCCACTACCCGGGCCGCGCCCGGCGGCCTGATCTTGTTCGCGGCCTGCGGACCGCCTGTGGCTGGTCGCGCAGTTCCCCGCGCCCCTGGTTGCCCTCCTGACCGCCCTTGTGAAGGAGCCCTTCCAGGGAGGGGCGGAGCCTTTCCGGGGCGGCGCCGGGGAGAGCATTTAGGGGCGCGGGGAACTGCGCGACAAGCCACCGACCGCGCGCGGTCGCCCGACAACACCCACCCGGCAGGACGGAAGGCGCGGGCCTCACCCGGAGGGCGGCGCCCCCTCCGCAGGCGGCTCGGCGGAGGAGCTTCAGACGCGTGGGGAACTCCGCGAGCAGCGACAGAGCAACAGACCCTGAGCCGTGAGGACCGCTCCCGCCACCGCCCAGCCGCTCCGCCCCGCACTCCGGCCGCCCCGCAGGGCCCAGATCGTCAGGGGGACACCGACCGCGATCTGTGCGGCGCCGAGGACTTTGGGGCCGGTCCGGTCGCGGGGCTCGCGCAGCCAGTGGTCGAAGCTCTCCTCGACGGCGTGCAGTTCGGTCCGTACGGCGTCGCGCCAGCCCGCCCACTCCACGGTCTGCGCGCCGCGCGCCGCGGCGACGGCGTGCAGCCTGGCGGGGGTGCGTCCGGGGACGAGTCCGGGCGGGAGTTCGAGCCCGGCGCGGGAGAGTACGGCGAGCAGCCCGCGCAGCCGGTCGGCGCCGTCGGCGTCGGGGTTCTCCCGGGTGAGCGGGGCCAGCGCCTGGACGTCGATGACGGGGTCGAGGCCGAGCCGGGCGGCGAAGGTGGTGATCGCCTCGTCCTCCCCGGCCGGGGTGCCGTCGGCGAGCCAGACGTAGCCGACGGGACGGCGGAATCCGGATGCCAGGGTGAAGCCGACGCGTTCGGTGTCCCACCAGAGCGCCAGTACGGGTCTGCCGAGGCCGACCGCGACGGCGAGGGCGACGGCCCAGCCCGCGACGACCCGGTCGACGGGTTCGCCGTCGTCCCAGGCGGCGCCTTCGGGGACGAGAGCGCTCCATTCGGCGCCCGCGGGGACGAGGAGCTGCGGCTCGCGCAGCAGCTGGGCGGGGGAGCGTACGGCGGAGGGCTCGGCCCGGCAGAGGAGCAGAGCGCCCACGGCTGTCGCGTTCATATCTCTCACGCTAGGCCACTCACCCGGGTTTGACCGGTTCTGCCCGGCAGCCGGGCGAGCGGGCCGGGGTGCCGTACGGCCCGGAGCAACCAGAACTCACGATATAGCGTCTCCTCTGCCAGACGCGATATATTGCGTTGTAGCCCCGGTGGGATCCGGCCGTTACGGGAGGTCAAAGCGATGACAGTATCGACATGGGAGGTCTCGGAGCCGCGCAGGCTCGACTTCGACGCCCCCGTGACCGCGCTCGACGTTCGGATCGTCAACGGAACGGTGAACGTCGTCGGCACCGACGGGAACTCCGCCCGGCTGGAGGTGTCGGCCGTCGAGGGCCCACCGCTGATCGTCACCCGGGACGGCGGACGGCTGACGGTCGCCTACGAGGACCTGCCCTGGAAGAGCTGGCTCAAGTGGCTCGACCGCAAGGGCTGGCAACGGCGGGTCGCGGTGACCCTGACCGTACCGAGGGACGCCGCCGTGGACGTCGGCACCGTCGGCGCGGGCGCGGTGGTCTCCGGGATCGCGGGCGCCACCAACGTCCGGGGCATCAGCGGCGAGACGACGCTCGTCCGGCTCTCCGGGCCGGTCACCGCCGAGACCGTCACCGGCGCCCTGGAGGCGCAGTCCGTCACCGGCGCGCTGCGGTTCAACTCGGTCTCCGGCGATCTGACCGTGATCGAGAGCGCCGGGTGCCGGGTCAGGGCCGAGACCGTCAGCGGCGATCTGGTGCTCGACCTCGCGGCCCGCGACCGGGACGAACCGGACGGGATCCCGGGCCCGGCCGCCCCGACCGAACTGACGCTCTCCACGGTCTCGGGTGAGGTCGCGGTCCGGCTGCCGTATCCGGCGGACGCCCGGGTGACCGCGGAGACCTCGGGCGGCTCGATCGCCAGCGCCTTCGACGCCCTGCGGGTCACCGACGCCTGGGGGGCGAAGAAGATCTCCGGAACCCTCGGCGCGGGAACGGGCTCTCTGAAGGCGACATCCGTCTCCGGCTCCATCGCACTGCTGCGCGCCCCGTCGGCGCCCTCCACGGGGACCGCCGGGACCGCCGGGAGCGCCGGGCCGACGCCCCGGGACACCCGGAAGAAGGTGCTCTGACATGCCCCCCGTCTTCGCCCACGGCAGGCTGCGGCTCTATCTGCTCAAGCTCCTCGACGAGGCCCCGCGCCACGGCTACGAGGTGATCCGGCTGCTGGAGGAGCGGTTCCACGGGCTGTACGCGCCCTCGGCGGGCACGGTCTACCCCCGGCTGGCCAAGCTGGAGGCCGAGGGCCTGGTCACACATGCCACCGAGGGGGGCCGCAAGGTCTACTCGATCACCGAGGCGGGCCGGGCCGAGCTGGCCGGGCGCAGCGGTGAGCTGGACGATCTGGAGCGGGAGATCAGGGAGTCGGTCTCCGAGCTGGCGGCGGAGATCCGCGACGACGTACGCGGCGCGGCGGGCCGGCTCCGTAACGAGGTACGCGCGGCGACCTCCCGGACCAGGACCGCGTCGGACTCGTCCAAGGAGGAGTGGCGCAAGGCCACCCGCGACTGGCAGGAGCAGATCCGAAAGGCCCGCGAGGAGGCCGGTCAGGCGCGCCGCCAGGCCAAGGAGGCCCAGGACATGGCGCGTACGGAGGTGGAGCGGATCGCCCAGGAGGTACAGGACCACTTCACCCGGGGCGACTGGCCGAACGGGTTCCAGGACGGGCTCTCCGATCTGGCGACCCGGCTCTCGGTCCGGCTGGGCGGGGCGGCGCGGACGCCGCGGGGGTGCGGGTCCCCGGAGTCGTCCGAACCGTTCGAACCGTCCGGGGGCGAACCGTCCGGGACCGAACCGTCGAAGTCGGCGGAGACGGAGGGATCCGCAGGGGCTCCGGAGCCGTACGAGGCCACGGAAGCCGCGCCGCCGCCCGACTGGCCGGGCGATCTGACGTCCACCGGCGACCCGGCCCGGGACCTCGACCGCCTGCTGGACCGCTTCCGCGACGACATCCGGGACGCGGCGCGGGACCACGGCGTCACGGAACCCCAGCTCGGCGAGGCCCGCCGCCATCTGTCGACGGCGGCGGCGCATATCGCGGCCCTGCTCCACCGGGGCGGGAAGCCCGGCGACGACGGGTAGCCGGCCGGGACGCCGCGACGGTCGGGCGATACGGCGGTCAGGCGGTACGGCGGAGGTTCCCCCCGGCTCCGCCGCCCTCGCCGAACATCGCCCGTTCCACCGTCGTATACGTCGCGCCGTGGTCGGCGAGGACCTCCGCGACCACGCCGTGCCCCGCCGTCAGGGCCAGCAGTACGTGCTCGCCGCCGATCCGCCGGTCACCCCGGCCCACGGCGATCCGCAGGGACTTCGTCAGGGCGTTCTTGGCGGCCGGCGAGAAGGGACGGTGGTCCCGGAGCAGCCGGCGGCGGACGAACCCGGCCGGGGCGAGCGCGGCCCGGCCGTGGGCCGCCTCCGCGGTCTCGACCACCCGGTCCACATCGATCCCCAGCCCGGCCAGAGCCTCCGTCTCCGAGCGGGAGAGCCCGCCCCGGCGCCGGGCGTCGCCGAGGGCGGACTCCACGGAGGCCCGCCGGTCGGCGACCCCGAGCGCCGCGAAGGCGAAGGAGGTACGACTCCCCCGCTGGTCGAGGAGGGCCAGCAGCAGATGTTCGTCGGTGACGGACGGCTCCCCCGCGCGTCGGCAGTGCCCGACCGATTCCGTCACCACGCGACGGGCCTCTTCGGTGAATTGCTCGAACATCAACGCCTCCCGTGTTTCTTGTGCACGGCCTGCCGGCTGACCCCCAGCTCCGCGGCGATCTCCTGCCACGACCAGCCCTGGTTACGGGCGCCGCGGACCTGGACGGCCTCCAGCTGCTCCAGCAGCCGCCGCAGCGCGGCGACCGCCCGCAGCCCTACCCGGGGGTCGCGGTCGCCCGCGCGCTCGGCGAGATCGGTTGCCTCAGTCATAACTGTCAATCTAGATTGACACCCCCCGGGCGTCAACCTTGATTGACGGCGGTGGGCGGGCGGCGGTGCCGGGACGGCCGTGCGGCGTCGGCGGATCAGGGCGTGAAGACGATCTTCCCGAACAGCTCGCCCTCCGCCATCCGCTCGAACCCCTCCCGGGCCCGGGACAGCGGAAGCACCCGGTCGATCACCGGCCGGACCCCGGTCGCCGCGCAGAACGACAACAGATCCTCCAACTCGTCCTTGGAACCCATCGTCGAACCGACGACCTTCAGCTCCAGGAAGAAGATCCGCGTCAGCTCGGCATGGGCGGGCCGGTCACCACTCGTCGCACCCGAGATCACCAAAGTGCCGCCGGGACGCAGACACTTCACCGAATGCGACCAAGTCGCCGCGCCGACCGTCTCGATCACCGCGTCCACCCGGCGGGGCAGCCTGGCCCCCGGCTCGAACGCCTCCTCCGCGCCCAGCTCCACCGCGCGGACCCGCTTGACCGGGTCACGGCTCGTGGCGTACATCCGCAGCCCGGCGGCCCGCCCCAGCACGATCGCGGCCGACGCGACCCCGCCGCCCGCGCCCTGCACCAGCACGGAATCACCCGGCCGGACACCCGCGTTCGTGAAAAGCATCCGGTACGCCGTCAGCCAGGCCGTCGGCAGACAGGCCGCCTCCTCGAAGCTCAGCTCCTTCGGCTTCGGCAGCACATTCCACGCCGGTACGGCGACCCGCTCCGCGAAGGTCCCCTGATAGTGCTCGGTCAACAAGGACCGGGGCTCCCGGGGGCCCACGCCGTGGCCGCTCTGCCCGATCACCGAATGCAGTACGACCTCATTGCCGTCGGGATCCACCCCGGCGGCGTCGCAGCCGAGGATCATCGGCAGCTTCCCCTCCGGCAGCCCGACACCCCGCAGCGACCAGAGGTCATGGTGATTGAGCGACGCGGCCCGAACGGTGACGGTGGTCCACCCCGCCCGCGCCTCGGGCTCGGGACGCTCCCCCAGCCGAAGGCCGTCGAGCGGATTCTCACGATCGATATGTGCGGCATAGGCGGCGAACATGCCCCGACAGTAGGGGGGCGGGAGGCGGGGAGAAACCCGCCTCGCCTGTGACGAACGCCTCCCGCTGTGGGGTTCCTGGTCCCGGGGGCCCTTCGCGCTCGGGTTGCCTGTGCCAGGCGGGTCGCTTGGCCTCGCGCCCCCGGGCGCCTGGTGCCGGGGCTCCCCGCCTCGTGCGGGGCCGTTCGCGCCTCAGGCACCGGCGGGGGCGCCTCCCGCTGTGGGGTGCGCCGCGTCGGGGCGCCTGGTGTGGGGCTGCCCGCCTCGTGCGGGGTCTTCGCGCCTCAGGCGCCGGCGGGGCTGTTGACGTTGTGACCGTTGCTCCAGCGGTATGCGGGCGGTCTTGTTCTGTGGCGGGAGGGTCGGTGGCCTCCGGGCTCACCTCCTCACGGACGGCGGAAGTGAGGGTCTTCTTTAGGAGACCCGTTTCTTTTCCGCCATCCTCCCCCAAAGCTGCCTTGGGGGGGGACCCCCAGGGGGCGACCCCGCACCCCCCGACCACGCCGACCGCACCTGCCCCCTGGTGCTGAAGCCCGTCCCGGGGAGGGGATGCTGCCACCTGGTGTCGGTGGTCCACCCGCTGGCCGGTGGCGGGTTGCCCGCGCAGTTCCCCGCGCCCCTGACGGGGCCCGTCCCCCTTTACGAGGGCGGTGCCGGGGAGGTGGTCAGGGGCGCGGGGAACTGCGCGACAAGCCCACTACGGCCCGCGGTCGAAACACCACCGGCGGAGGCACCACCCCCCGCCCGGAGGGCGCCCCCATCGCAGGGGCGGAAAGCAGGGGATCCAGGGGCTCGGGGAACTGCGAGACCTGCCACAGACGGGCCGCAGACCGCGAACAAGAATCAGCCGCCGGGCGCGGCCCGGGTCGTGGCGCTCACCCGGAGGGCCGAGGCGCCGAAAGCGCAGCGCGGGGCCCGGCCCCGGTGGCGGGGGCACCGGGGCCGGGCCAGGCGGTCCGGGAGACGGGTTACCCCACAGCGGGAGGCGTCTCCGCGCGGGGCCCGGCCCGGTGACGGGGGCACCGGGCCGGGCCAGGCGGTCCGGGAGACGGGTTACCCCGCGGCGGGAGGCGTCTCCGCGCGGGCCGCCGCCGCGACGGCCGCGGCCACTGCGGGGGCCACCCGCTCGTCGAACGGGGACGGGATGACATAGTCCGCCGCGAGCGCGTCGCCGACGACGTCCGCCAGCGCGTTCGCCGCCGCGATCTTCATGCTCTCGGTGATCCGGGGGGCCCGGACCTGGAGCGCCCCGGCGAAGATCCCGGGGAACGCGAGCACGTTGTTGATCTGGTTGGGGAAGTCGCTGCGGCCGGTCGCGACGACGGCCGCGTACTTGTGCGCGATGTCGGGGTGGACCTCGGGGTTGGGGTTGGCCATGGCGAAGACGAAGGAGCCGGGTGCCATGGAGGCGACGGCCGCCTCCGGCACCGTGCCGCCGGAGACGCCGATGAAGACGTCCGCTCCGGCGAGCGCGCTCTCCAGGGAGCCGCCGAGCCCGGCCTTGTTGGTGAGTTCGGCCAGCTCGCGCTTGACGGGGGTGAGGTCTTCGCGGTCGCGGCTGACGACGCCCTTGCGGTCGGCGACGGCGACGTCGCCGATCCCGGCGGCGAGCAGGAACTTGGCGATCGCGACGCCCGCCGCGCCCGCGCCGGAGATCACGGCGCGGAGTTCGCCCAGCTCGCGCCCGGTGAGTTTGGCGGCGTTGCGGAGCGCGGCCAGGGTGACGACGGCGGTGCCGTGCTGGTCGTCGTGGAAGACGGGGATGTCGAGCCGCTCCTGGAGCCCGCGCTCGATCTCGAAGCAGCGGGGCGCGGAGATGTCCTCCAGGTTGATCCCGCCGAAGGAGGGGGCCATCCGGACGATGGTCTCGATGATCTCGTCGGTGTCCTTGGTGGCGAGCGCGATCGGCACCGCGTCGACTCCGCCGAACTGCTTGAAGAGGATCGCCTTGCCCTCCATCACGGGCAGCGACGCCTCGGGACCGATGTCCCCGAGTCCGAGGACGGCGGTGCCGTCGGTGACGACGGCGACGACGCCGGACTTCCAGGTGTAGTCGTCGACCAGTTCGGGGCGTTCGGCGATGGCGCTGCAGACCTTGGCGACGCCGGGGGTGTACGCGAGGGACAGATCGTCCTTGTCGCGGAGCGGCACGGTGGCCGTGACGGCCATCTTTCCGCCGCGGTGGAGCGCGAACACCGGATCGAAGGGCTCCTCGGGGGCCGCCGCACCGGCCTCCTCCGTACTACCGGCGGCGCCGGTGACCTCGCTGTCGCTGCGAGGATTGACAATCTCCGCTGCCATTGGGTTGACCCCTTAAATCTTCATCGGTTGAGGGTTTCCGCTCCTGGTGAGGAGGGTTGAGCGGGCACCGTGTACGCACCCGGCCCCGGCGGTCTGGTCCGCCCGGCCGAAGCAGCCTCGTACACGCGGGCGCGCCGCACACGCGCCCTGAGCCCCGGATGAGGGGTGTAACAGTCCTTCTTACCGGAACGTGACCGTGAAGGACGAGTCCATATCGCGCCAGGCGACCCGAATCGATATGACACGTCGTCCCTCACACCGAAAAATCATGACACGCCGGTTTCCGGCGCCGAATGGCGGCCATACCTGTTCCATGGCAGCAGATCTTCCGGCCGGAAGGGATGATTCCCGCGAATGGTCCGGTCGCTCGGTACCGGCCTGCGGCGTCGGGGGTCTCCCGTTATCCGATTTTGACATGCGCGGGCCCCTGAAGGTGCCCGTCCGAATGGCAAGATGCCGGAAACACACAAGGTCGCGGCGGTCGAAGACCTGCTCGAAGACCCGTTTCCCGGCCTGCCGGGAGCGCGTCCGCGACCCGCGCGCCCCCGGTCGCGCACGCGGCTCGTACACCACCCGTACGCGCTCCGTACGCGACCAGAAGATCCGTACGCGACCAGAAATGGCTGCCCCCTGAGACTCCGGAGGATCCCCGACATGACCGCACGCTCCATGCGCACCCCGACCACCGCTCCGCACCGGAAGTCCCGCTCCTCCCGGTTCGCGGCGGTCGGCGCCGCCGCGGTCGCCGGTTCCCTGCTGCTGCTGACCGGCTGCGGCGACCAGACCGACAGCGGTTCCAAGGAGAAGGCCGGCGGCGACGGCGCCTCCAGCAGCGCGCCCCTTTTCGGCAAGCTGCCGGAGAAGTACCAGAAGTCCGGTGTCATCAAGGTCGGCACGAATGCCGAGTACGCCCCGATGGAGTCGGTCGAGAACGGCAAGATCGTCGGGGTCGACCCGGATATCGCCGCCGAGCTGGGCAAGAAGCTCGGGGTGAAGTTCGAGTTCACCTCCGGCTCCTTCGACGGGCTGATCACCGCCCTCAACACCGGCCGTCATGACATCGCGATGTCGTCCATCACGGACAACAAGCAGCGCCAGGAGGGCCTGGACGAGAACGGCAAGAAGCTCGGCAAGGGCGTCGACTTCGTCGACTACTTCCTCGCCGGGACCGCCGTCTACACCAAGAAGGGCAACCCCCAGGGCATCAAGTCCATCGGGGACCTGTGCGGCAAGACGGCGGCCGTGCAGCGGGGCACGACGTACGAGAAGGCGCTCCAGACCCAGTCGAAGGCGTGCAAGGACGCGGGCAAGCCCGCCGTGAAGATCGAGCCCTTCGAGAACGACACGGAGGCGCAGACCCGGGTGAAGTCCGGTGGCGCGGTGGCCGGTGTCAACGACTACCCGGTCGCCCTCGACCTCTCCCGCAAGGCCGACAACGGCAACGCCTTCGAGGTGGTCGGCGACCAGATCGACGCCGGTCCGTTCGGGATCGCCGTGAACAAGGACAACACGGCGCTGCGGGACGCCCTGAAGGAGGCCGTCGACGCGATCATCGCGGACGGTTCGTACGCGAAGGTGCTGAAGAAGTGGGGCGCCGAGAGCGGGGCCATCGACAAGGCCGCGATCAACGGCGGCAAGTGACATCCGCCGTTCCACCGCTCGTAACTCCCCGAACGACTCCCCCGAAGGGCAGTCACCGTGACTGACAGTACCGACAGCTCGCGCCCGGACATGTTCGTGAAGTCCGCGGACCTCGCGGACCGTACCCCCGGCACCGGCTCGGCGGCGGACCCCGACGGGTCTCCGCCGCCCGAGGCGATCAAGGCGATCCCGGTCCGCCACCCGGGCCGCTGGATCAGCGGTGTCGTGGTCATCGGGCTGCTGGCCGCACTGGTCTACGCGTTCGCGACCGGCGACATCAAGTGGGGCACGGTCGGCGATATGGCCTTCGACCAGCAGGTGGTCGAGAGCGCCGGCAAGACCCTGTGGATCAGTGTGCTGGCGATGGCGCTGGGTGTGGTGCTCGGTGTCGTCCTGGCCGTGATGCGGCTCTCGAAGAACCCGGTGACCAGTACGGTCGCCTGGCTCTACATCTGGTTCTTCCGCGGCACCCCGGTCTACGTCCAGCTGCTGCTCTGGTTCAACCTGGCGCTGATCTTCAAGTATCTGGACATCCCCGGCGTCTACCGGGACGAGATGACGGACGTCATGACGCCGTTCATGTGCGCCCTGCTGGGGCTCGGCCTCAACGAGGCCGCGTACATGGCGGAGATCGTCCGGGCGGGCATCACCTCGGTCGACCAGGGCCAGACGGAGGCGTCGCAGGCGCTGGGCATGACCCAGTCCAAGACGATGCGCCGGGTGGTGCTGCCGCAGGCGCTGCGGGTGATCATCCCGCCGACGGGCAACGAGTTCATCAATCTGCTCAAAACCTCGTCCCTGGTCTATGTGGTGACGTACGGCGAGCTGATGCGGACCACGTCCCAGATCGGTTCGACGTCGTACGCGGTGATGGAGATGCTGTTCGTCGCCTCCCTCTGGTACATCGTGATGACCAGTGTGTTCAGCGTCGGCCAGTACTACCTGGAGCGGCGGTACGCCCGCGGCTCGCAGCGCGCCCTGCCGCCCACCCCCTGGCAGCGCGTCAGGGCCAATCTGTTCTCCGGCTCCGGCCGTCGTACCACCGCCGCGGGAGGCGCCCGATGAACGCCATGGTGAAGGCCGAGGGCGTCCACAAGTCCTTCGGCGCCGCCCATATCCTCAAGGGCATCGATCTGGAGGTGGCTCCCCGGGAGGTCTTCTGTCTGATCGGGCCCTCGGGCTCCGGCAAGTCGACCTTCCTCCGCTGCATCAACCATCTGGAGAAGATCAGCGCCGGGCGGCTGTACGTCGACGGCGAGCTGGTCGGCTACCGGCAGAAGGGCGACAAGCTCTACGAGCTGCGGGACAACGAGGTCGCCCTCAAGCGCCGCGACATCGGGATGGTCTTCCAGCGGTTCAACCTCTTCCCGCATATGCGGGCGGTGGAGAACATCATGGAAGCGCCGATGCAGGTCAAGGGCGAGACGCGGATCGTGGCCCGGGAGCGGGCGCTGCGGCTGCTGGACCGGGTGGGCCTGGCCGACCGGGCGGAGCACTACCCGTCGCAGCTCTCCGGCGGGCAGCAGCAGCGGGTGGCGATCGCCAGGGCACTGGCGATGGAGCCCAAGCTGATGCTCTTCGACGAGCCGACGTCGGCGCTCGACCCCGAGCTGGTGGGCGACGTACTGGACGTGATGCGCGATCTCGCCGAGGAGGGGATGACGATGATCGTGGTCACCCATGAGATGGGCTTCGCGCGCGAGGTGGGCGACGCGCTGGTCTTCATGGACGACGGCAAGGTGGTCGAGTCCGGCCATCCGCGGGACGTACTGACGAATCCGGCGCACGAGCGGACGAAGGCGTTCCTGTCGAAGGTGCTCTGACCTGGCGGAACGCATCGGCGGGGGCGGTACGGGGATCTCCGTACCGCCCCCGCCGCACGTCCGGACCGGCTCCCCGCAGTACGTCCGGGCCCCCCGCCCCCGCCGCTCCGGCCCCGGGTCGCCGCCGGGCGGCCCGGCGGACATCGCCGAACGGCGTGCGGCGGGGGCGGCGAGTACGGGATCCTGGGCGGCGAAGGCGGCGCCCGTAATACCCTGATCCGAGAATCGCCCATTACGCTCCCCCGCCCCCGACCCCAGACCACCCCCGTAAGGACTACTAGTGGAACTGGCCTCTTACGCCGAAGCTGCCGTACGCCTGGTCAACACCGAGGAGCCCGGACGCGGCAAGGACGCCCTCACCTCGGTGGAGGCGATCCGGGTGCTGTTCGGCCCCGACTCCCAGGCCGCCCGCCGGGCCGGGGACGCGGACGTGACCCGGTTCCGGGCCGTACGAGGACGGCTGCGGGCGGTCTTCACCTCGGCCGCCGAGGGCGACGAGGTCGGCGCGGTCGACCTGCTCAACTCCCTGCTGCTGGAGTTCCCGGTCAGCCCGCAGATCTCCGGCCACGACCAGCGGGACGCCGACGGCCGCCCGGACTGGCATATGCATCTGGCCGAGCACCCCTCGAACGCCACCGCCGGATACGCCGCGATCGCCGCGATGGGCCTGGCGATCCATCTCACCCAGTACGGGGTCGACCGGCTCGGCCTCTGCGGGGCCGCGCCCTGCCGCAACGCCTATCTCGACACCTCGACCAACCGGTCCCGCCGCTACTGCTCGGACCGGTGCGCCACCCGGGCCAACGTGGCCGCCTACCGCGCCCGCAAGCGCCGCGAGACCGAAAAGAGCGAGGAGAGCACCGAACAGTCCGAGCGGACCGGCCGGACGGCGGAGAACAGCCACCGGACCGTCGCGCGCCGCCGGCGCTGACCCGGCTCCGGGGGCCGGTACCGGGCCCGGACCCGGGCGAGCAGCAGCTCCGGCGGGACGGCACCGAACACCCGGCTGTCGCCCTCGGCACCCGGATTGTCGCCGAGTACCCACCAGCCGCCGTCCCGCCGCTCCATCACACGTTTCACGATCAGCAGGTCCTGCTGGAGCGGATGGCGCAGTACGGCCACGTCCCCCGGCCGTACCCGCGCCCCGTAGTGCACCAGCAGCCGGTCCCCGTGGCGGAGCGTCGGGTACATCGAAGGACCCGTCACCTCCGCGAGACCGAACGGCGCCGCCGCCCGCTCCGGCTCACTCATCCGCCACCTCCGTGTCCCGGTCCCGCCCGGCGCCTCCTCCGGGCACGCCCCACGGTACGTTCCGCCGGGGGTCCGACGGCGCCCCGGACTTTTGTCGTAAGCCTCAGGGCCAGCCGCGAAAACCGTATCCCCACGGAGTAATGTCCACTCCTGAGAAGACGATCACGAGGAAGGACTGCTCCATGCTCTCCCGCCTGTTCGCACCCAAGGTGAAGGTCAGCGCCCACTGCGACCTGCCCTGCGGTGTCTACGACCCCGCCCAGGCCCGTATCGAGGCCGAGTCGGTCAAGGCCGTCCAGGAGAAGTACCAGGCCAACGAGGACGCCCACTTCCGCGCCCGCGCCACCGTCATCAAGGAGCAGCGCGCCGAGCTCGCCAAGCACCACATCTCGGTGCTGTGGAGCGACTACTTCAAGCCCCCGCACTTCGAGAAGTACCCGGAGCTGCACCAGCTGGTCAACGACACCCTCAAGGCCCTCTCGGCCGCGAAGGCGTCCACCGACCCGGCGACGGGCCAGAAGGCGCTGGACTACATCGCCCAGATCGACAAGATCTTCTGGGAGACCAAGCAGGCTTGATCGCCTCCGGCCGGCCGGACCCGCGCCTTCGCGGGTCGCGCCGGTCAGCTTTCCGCACCCGGTCCGCGGCCCGCCGAGCACGGCGTCCACAACGGCCCGGGTGCGGTCTGTTTCCGGCCACGGAGACGCGCCGGACCCGGTCGCGAGCACCCTCAGGGCTGTCCCGTAATCCCCGGCGGGCGCACGACGACGGCTACGGCACTTCACCGCGTTGTCGAATCGCCCGAATACGCCCAGTACGAGGACGGCTCTCCGCCGTGCGACGCACCGCGTCTGACGCCGTGCGCCGATCCGCCGCGGATTACGGGACAGCCCTTACTGATCTTTTCGTAAGTTCGGTGGGTGTGGTGGGTGTGTGGGTGGGAGGCTGTCGGGGTGGCTTATCAACCTTCCTCTCCGGTTGCCGGCTCC
>NZ_JBEYIS010000070.1:0-33952 GCF_040635975.1 Streptomyces sp. NPDC006798 | reverse complement strand
GTCATCTGCCCCAAATCCCCGGCCGGCCTGTTGGCGTCGGGCGACCGGGCGCGGTCGCCCGACAAGCTCGCCCGGCTGGGCGGGTGGCGTGGCCCTCACCCGGAGGGCCAAGGCGCTGGGGGTTCCCCCATTGCCGAAGGCAGAGGGGGCGGAACCGCGCGAACAGCCACTGCCGGCGCGCGGTCGCCCGACAAGCTCGCCCGGCAGGGCATCCGGCGCCAACGACCTCCCCCGGAGAGCCACGGCGCTCCGGGGGTCAGAGCAGGCCGCGGAGGTGTGCCGCGAGGAGGTCCCAGCGCCAGGACTCCTCGACCCATTCACGGCCGCGCCTGCCCATGCGGTCGCGGAGTTCCGGGTCCAGCAGGAGGGTGATCACGCGGTCCGCCGACTCGGCGACCGCCGCGTCGTCGGTGCCGCCGCGCACCACCCAGCCGGTCTCGCCGTCGAGTACGGCGTCGGGCGCGCCGCCCGAGTCGCCCGCGACGACCGGGAGGCCCGTCGCGGAGGCCTCCAGATAGACGATGCCGAGGCCCTCGACGTCGAGTCCGCCGCGCCGGGTGCGGCAGGGCATGGCGAAGACGTCGCCCGCGCCGTAGTGGGCGGGGAGTTCGGACCAGGGCACCGCGCCGGTGAGGCGGACGGAGCCGGCCACGCCGGTGGTCTCGGCGAGCCTCAGCAGGTCCTTCTCGTACGGTCCGCCGCCGACGATCAGCAGGACCGCGTCCGGTACCCGGGCGAGGATCCTCGGCATGGCGAGGATCAGGGTGTCCTGGCCCTTGCGCGGCACCAGGCGGGAGACGCAGACGACGACGGGCCGGTCCGCGAGGCCGAGCCGGTCCCGGACCAGGGCGCCGCCCGAGTCGGGGTGGAAGGTCTTCTCGTCGACCCCGGGCGGCAGCTGGACCATCCGGGCCGCCGCCTCGGGGGTGAGCGCGGCGGCGATCCGGGAGCGGGTGTACTCGCCGAGGTAGGTGATCGTGTCGGTGCCCTCGCCGATCCGCCGCAGCAGGCTCCGGGCGGCGGGCAGTCGGGCCCAGCCCGCCTCATGGCCGTGGGAGGTGGCGACCAGCCGTTCCGCCCCGGCCTTGCGCAGTGCCGGGGCCATCAGGCCGAGGGGCGCGGCGGCGCCGAACCAGACCGAGCGGCAGCCGTGTTCCCGCAGCAGGGCCGTGGCGCGCGCGGTGACCCGGGGGGTCGGCAGCAGCATGGTCGTACGGTCCCGGACGACGGTGAACGGCTGCTCCGCGTCGAACGCGGCCGTCGCCTCGACGCCCTCACGGCTCCGCTTCCAGGTGGAGGCGTAGACGACGATCCGGTCGGGGTCCATCCGCAGCGCCATGTTGTGCAGAAACGCCTGGATGCCGCCGGGGCGCGGCGGGAAGTCGTTGGTCACGATCAGGGTCTTGTCCATCGTGCGCCGACAGTACCAATCCCCTCCGGCGGTCCCGGGGCGGCGCTGCCCGCCGCCCGGAGGTGACGGCCCCGCCTTCCCGCGCCGGGCCCGGCGGCCCGGCATCATAAGCGGACCACCGGCCGACATTCGGTGCAAAAGCCATGCGCGGGCCGGATCGGGCGGATCAGCGGAGGGGCACGTCATGAGCGACCGGCGGTACGGGGACGGCCCCGCGCGGGAGTCGGAGGACCGGGCCGGACCGCCGCCGAGCCCCGTGACTCCCGGCGCTCTCGCCGGGATCGCCGCGGTCTGGTCCCTGACCCGGGCCGGGCTGCTCCTCTGCGTCTTCCGGGTGGTCGTGCCGCCCGGGCCGGACGTCACCTCCGACGTCTCGGTGATCTACCGGGGCTGGTACGAGGTACTGCGGGCGGGGACGTTCCCCGTCGCCGATGTCACCTGGCAGTATCCGCCCGCCGCGGCGCTCGCGATCCTCTCCCCCGGCGCGCTGCCCTTCCTCGGCTACGCCACCGCCTTCTTCGTGCTGGCCCTGGTCTGCGACGCGGCGGTGCTGGGGCTGTTGCTGACGGCGGCCCGCCGTCCGGGGCGTTCGGTCCGGGGGGTCTGGGTGTGGGTGGCGGGTGTTCCGCTGCTGGGGCCGACCGCGTACGCCCGCTACGACCTGATGGTGACGGCGGTCGCGGTCGCGGCGCTGCTCGCCGGGGTGCGGCGGCCCCGGGCGATGGGGGCCCTGGTGGCGCTGGGCGCGCTGGTGAAGGTGTGGCCGGTGCTGCTGCTGGCGGGAGTGGCCCGGGCCCGGGTGTGGTGGTCGGCGGGCCTGGTGGCCGGGGCCGTCCTGGCGGTGTCGGCCCTGGTACCGGGCGCGTTCGGCTTTCTGACGCATCAGCGCGACCGGGGTACGGAGGTCGAGTCGCTGGGCGCGCTGGTCTTCCATGTCCGGCGGCTGCTGGGCGACCGGGAGACGCGGGTACTGCTGAACTACGGCTCGATCGAGTTCGTCGGGCCGGGGGTGCCGGTGGTGTCGGCCGCCGCGCTGCTGCTGGCGGTCGCGGCGCTGGGCTGGCTGGTGGCGTGGCGGCTGCGGGCCCGGGCGGCGCCGCGCGATCCGGGGCCCGCCGGGAATCGCGAGCCCGCGGACCTTACACCCGAAGGCCCGGCGCCCGGGTGCCGTACGCCCGAAGGCCCGGCTCGCGGCGTCGCGGCGGCGGCCTGGCCGGGGCCGGTGGCGGACGCCGCCCTGACGGCGGTGCTCCTCTTCACCACCACGAGCCGGGTGATCAGCCCGCAGTATCTGCTCTGGCCGACCGGGCTGGCGGCGGTCTGTCTGCTGGGCCGGCGGGCGGCGATGACGGGCCCGGCCGTACTGGTCCTGCTGGCCTCGGCGGTGACGGTGGTGGAGTTCCCGCTGCTCTTCGGCCGGGTGGTGGCGAGCGATCCGGTGGGGGTGGCGCTGCTCGTGCTCCGCAACGGGCTGCTGGTGGCGGCGACGGTGTGGGCCTGCCGCCGGTTGTGGCGGTCCACGGTCCCGTACCGGGGGTCGCGTACCGCCGCCGTACGGCCCGGGGTCAGTCCAGCCGCTGCCGCAGATAGTCCCGCCAGCGCGCGGTGAACTCGCGCGGTTCGACGCCGAGGAGTGCGGTCATCGCCTTCTCCACCGAGGCCCGGCGGTCGGTGCCGCCGCCGATCTGCCGGTAGAACCCGAGCAGGGTGTCCTCGCCCCAGTCCGCGGCGATCAGTTCGCAGGCCAGCCAGCCGCTCTCGTAGGCGCGGGCGAGGGTGGCCGCGTCGCCGCCGAAGGAGAAGGCGTCGTCCTCCGGCAGTTCGGCGGGGAGTTCGCCGCGGCGGGCGGCGCGCTGGAGTTCGGGCGCGTTCTGGCCGGCGGTCCGGGGGGTTCCCCGGTACGCGACCCAGTCCGCGAACCCCTCCGACAGCCAGAGGGGGGTGGCGGCCGAGGTGGCCGCGCGGGTGGCGACATGGGTCGTCTCATGGGTGAGGACCACGCTCTGCCCGAAGTCGCCCAGCAGGTCGTAGGCGGCCGGATTGACGATCACCCGGTCGGCGGGGACGGCCGCGGTCGTCCCGGTCTCCCCGGTGGTGACGGCGGCGATTCCCCGGTACGAGGCCCCGGGCGTGCCCAGCAGGGCCCCCATCGCGTCGACGGAGCGGGGGACGAGCACCACGACCTGTCCGGCCCAGGGATATCGCCAGGCCGCCGAGACGACCGGGACCGTACGGTCCACCAGAGCGGCCAGGGCCCGGAGCCGCTCGCGGGGCTGTCCGACGGCGAGGACGAGGCAGTCGCGGCCCCGGACGGCGGTCACCGGGCCCTGCTCCCACAGCTGGTCGGCCGCGCCGGGACCGGGCCGGTCGGCGGTGACGTACCACTGGTCGTCGCGCAGGACCAGTTCGATGGAGCGGGGGACGACGACGGGCGCGGTGTCGTATCCGGCGATCCGGTAGTGGAGTTCGGCCTCCGCGTAGGCCTTGCCGCCGTCCCGCCGGACCGTGCCGAGCCGGTAGGCCCAGGAGGCGACGGGGACATGGGCCAGATCGCGGAACGTCCGGCGCTCCTTCGCCCGCAGTACGGTCTGCTCGATGGCGACGACCGACAGATACGCCTGCTCGTCCCGCTGCTCCAGGGCGGTGGCGCGGTGGTTGAGGGTCTCCTGGACGGAGTCGACGGTATGGCCGGATGCCGATGGTTCGGCGGTACAGCCGACGGCTCCGCCGCCGATCAGGGCGGCGACGGCGGAGATGGTGACGGCACGTCTGCCCACCGTCGGCCCGGGGGCTTCCGGTGGGTCCGTCCGCCCCGTCGGGGCCATTCGTTTCGGCCACTGGGGCCTCTCGCGCACCGCCACCCGGCCGATCGTACGGAACCCGGGCACCGGTAGCCCGGTGTTCAGACCCGTGTGACCGAAGAGACGGGCATCATGCCGACCGGGTCGTAACGGACGGCGGCGCCCGGATAGGGGGCGTGGACGACCTGTCCGTTGCCGACGTACATCCCGATATGGCTGGCGTCGTGCCGGTAGGCGACCAGGTCGCCGGGGCGGGCCTGGGAGAGCGGCACGCGCCGGCCGGCGTACCGCTGGGCCTGTGACGTGCGGGGCAGCCCGACCCCCGCCTGGGCGTACGACCACTGGGTCAGGCCCGAGCAGTCGAAGCCGGAGGGTCCGTTGGCGCCCCAGACGTAGGGGCGGCCGACGGCGCCGCGGGCGGCGGCGACTGCGGCGGCGGCCCGGGGCGAGGCGGCGGTCTCGCCGCCGGCCGGGCCGAGGGCGCTCCGGCCGGATCGGGAGGAGCGGTCGTAGGCGGACCGCTCGTCGGAGGGGAGGGCGTTCAGCAGCCGCCGGGCGGCGGCGAGTTTCCGTTCCACGGTCCGTTTGTGGCGGGCGACGGCGGCCCGGGAGCGTTCCAGTTCGGCCAGATCGCGGCCGGCCTCGGCACGGCGCTGGACCAGCTCGCGCTGGGAGCGCAGATAGTCGTGCAGGGTGTTGGTCTGGCGGTCGCCGATCCGCTCCATCAGTTCGGCGCCGCGGAGATAGTCGTCCGGGTCGGCGGAGAGCAGCAGCATCAGGGCGGGGTCGGCGCCGCCGAGGCGGTACTGGGTGCTCGCGACCGCGCCGAGGGCGCCGCGCATCCGGTTGAGCCGTTCCTGGCCCCGGGCGAGGGCGTCCTGGGCGGCCCTGGTGCGGTTCCGGAGCTGCCCGGCCCGCTCCCCGGCGCGGTTGAACTCCTCGGTGGCCCGCTCGGCGTCGGCCAGCAGCCGGTCGACCGCCGCCCGGGAGGGGCGCGGACCGTCGGGCGCGGCACCGGCGGGCGAGGTGCCCAGGGCTGCGGCGGCCGTCGCCGCGGCCGCGGAGAGCACGGTGACCCGGGCGCTGTGGGTGAGACCAGGCGGTGAGGGCCGTCGATGGGACGCCACGGGCCGCGCTCCTTCTGGGGACGGGGAGTCGTGCGCGGCAGACAGTAGCCCGGCGGGCGGGGGCGGCCAAAGACCGTAAGGGGTGCCCGTGACGGCGCCCCGCCGGGAGACCAACAGGTCACCGGCGGGGCGCGGGGTCGCCTCGCGGGCCGCAGATTCGCCCGTTCGGGCGGCATGCCCGGGTGTGGCGCGGGCAGGGGTGCTCCGCCGCCGGGCGCGTCGAACGGCCCGGCACGGCACCGGCGCAGGACCGGTCCCGGCCGACGGCGGCGTGGGGGTGGGTCAGACCCGGACGCCGAACTGGAACGGCATGTTGTTGATGGACTCGTACCGCACCACGGCACCGGTGCGCGGCGAGTGGAGGATCTTCCCGTTGCCCGCGTAGAAGCCGACGTGGTGCAGATCGTCGTAGAAGAAGACCAGGTCGCCCTGCTTCAACTGGCTCTGCGAGTAGATCCGCTGGCCGATGTTGGCCTGGGCCTGGGAGGTGCGCGGGATGGGGCGGCCCGCCTGGGCGAAGGACCAGGAGGTGAAGCCGGAGCAGTCGAAGGTGTTCGGGCCCGCGGTGGCGTACTTGTACGGCGAGCCGATCTTGCCCTGGCCGATGGCGAAGGCGGCCATGCCGTACGAGGACCCCGGGGCGGGCTTGCCGAGGTCGGGCCGCTCGCCGGAGGATCCGGCCCGGTCGGCGCGGGTCTCCTCGCGCTTGATCTCGGCCCGCTCCTTCGCCGTCAGGGAGTTCAGCAGCTTCTGCGCCGAGGAGAGCTTCGACTGGATCCGGCGCTTCTCCGCGCCGAGTTGCTCCCGGGTCTCGGCCAGCCGGGTCAGCTTGCCCTGGGCTTCCTTGCGCTGCTGGGCGAGGGCGCGGCGCTTCTCCTGGATCTCGTCGATGGCGTCGCTGTGGCGGCTGCCGACCCGGTCGAGCGCCGCGGCCTTGTCGAGATAGGTGTCCGGGTCGCCGGAGAGGAGGAGTTGGAGCGACGGGTCGACACCGCCGGTGCGGTACTGGGCGCTGGCGACGACGCCGAGGTTGTTCCGCAGGGTGTTCAGTTCGTCCTGGCCGCGGGCGATCCGGTCCTGTACGGCGTCGACCTGGCTCTGGAGCTTGTCCTGCTGCTCCTTGGCGCCGTTGTACTTCTCGGTGGCCAGGGCGGCCTCCTCGTACAACTTGTCGACCTTGGCCTTGACCTCGCCCTTGCTGGGCTGCGGGGCCGCGTTGGCGGCCTGGGAGGTGAGCGCGACGGCCGCGGCCGCGGTGGCGCCCATGAAGGTGACGCGGGTGCGGCCCGGCCGCTTGGGACGACGGTGAGACGCCACGGAGACGGGCTCCTTCTCCTCGGGACCGCCTGCCGGGCGCGGGAACGCCCCCCGGCTCCGCTCCGACGGCTCCCCCCGGTATCGGCCGGCGAAGACGGGCTCGGCGGTTCCTTCGCCGTCACCCCTGCTGAGTGATCAACCGTGCGAAGGTTCGAGGCCCGACCCTAGTGACGTTTTCGTGATCAGTTCAAATCATCATCGGAAAAATTCCGGCGGGGTGTGGATTCTTTACCGTCAGCACCCCTCGCCCCAGAGGGGATTATCCGACCGTCTCATCTCATCAACCATCAAATCGCCCGACCGCATGGTCCGGTCGCGATGTACGGAGATGTTCATACGGGGCATCCATACGGAGACATCCGTACGGGAGCGATCATCCGGAGGCATTCGTACAGAGGCGTTCGCACAGAAGCACGCGGACGGGAGCGTTCCTGCGGGAGCGGCCCCGCTCAGACCCGGGAGAGCCGCTTCAGCAGCAGCAGGGACGCCACCGGGCGGGCGCCCGCCTTGGCCACCCCGTCGGCGACCTCCCGGTCGGTGGAGACCACCACCACCGGCCGCCCCGGCGGCTCCGCCCGGACGAGCTGGCGGATCAGCTCGTCGGCGGTCACTCCCGGCTTGGAGAAGAGGACCCGGACCCCGCGCGGCGGTGCGAGCAGTACCGGCGCGGCCAGTTCGGCGCCGTCGAAGACACAGGTGATCTCGGCCCCGGTCTGGGCGGCCAGTACGGAGAGCCCGCCCAGCAGCCGCAGCCGCTGCTTCTCCAGCGGCATCGTCGGATAGCCGGTCTTGGTGACGTTGTAGCCGTCGACCACCAGATGCACCTGGGGCAGCGCCAGCAACTGGTCCAGCAGCGCCGGATCGGTCTCCGAGAGCGCGCGGGCCGCGATGTCCTTGGGCGACATCCGGCCGGGCGCGACCGCGTCCACGGCGTCCGCGGGCCGGGCCGACGCGGGCGGCAGCGCCAGCTCCCGGCGCAGGCCCTGGGCGGCGTCGAGCACGGTGTCCAGCAGCAGCCGCAGCCGCATGTCCTCGACGGACCTGCCCTCGCGGGCGGCCCGCCGCCCGGCCTCGACGGCGGCCTCCGCCTCGCCGAGCCGGGCCTTGAGCCGGCGGGTCTCGCTCTCCGCCGCCGAGACCTGCGCCGCGGCCTCCGCGCGGACCGCGTCCAGTTCGGAACCGGCCCGGCGCAGCGCGGCCTCGCCCCGCTTGATGTCGCTCTCGGCGCTGCGCAGCCGACGCCGAAGCGATTCGGCTTCCTTGCGGGACGTCTCCAGCTCCGTACGGAGCCGCTCGGTCTCGGTGCGGGTGAGCGACCGGGCCTCGGCGAGGTCGTCGCGGAGCCGTTCCAGTTCGCGCCGGCCGGCCTCGTCGGCGCGTTCGGCGTCGGCGCGCTGGGCCTCCTCGCCCGCGGCGGCCACCAGCTTCACCCATCCGGCGGGCCGCAGTACGTACGCGGCGGCGGCCACGTCCAGCGGATCGGCGGCGGCGGGCGGGGCGCCCGCCGCCAGCGCCGCGCACAGTTCGGGCTGCGCCTGGGTGATCCGCTCGCCGATCCGCTGCCGGAAGACGGGGTCGCCCTCCAGCGCCGCCGCCATCGCGTTGCCCGCGAGCTTGGCGCGCCGGGAGGGGGTGAAGCGGGCGTACTGCCGGAGCTGGCCCGGCAGCTCGGCGACGGTCAGGGCGCCGAAGGCGTCGGCGACCAGCGCCACGACTCTGCGCCGGACACCCTCCGGCAACGGCCGGTCGAGCGCCTCCGCGGCGTCACCGGCCGGCCCGGCCTGCCGGTCGCCGCTCTCCGGCTGCTCCACGATCCGTCACCCCATAACCCGTCGCCCGAGGACCGGCCGTCTCCGCTCAGGAGGCAGCGCCGGGCCTGTCCACCAGCTCGATCTGATCCACGGCGTTGCACCAGCGGCAGCGCACGGTCTCGATGGTCTCACTGAGCACCTCCCGCTCCTCGACGGCGGGCTCCCCGGCGAGGTCCAGATGGACGTACTCCACGACCTTGGAGGAGCGCGTCACATCGAAGCGGGTGAGATTGCCGCAGAGCGTGCAGCGCCAGCGGGTGTCCGCGGTCGGCGTGGGCACCGTCGTCATCGTTACGTCCGTCCTGTTCGTCACGGGTTCCATCCGGGGCTTGCCTAGCAGATTGTGCGGTTGGTCCGGACACCGCGGTGCGCCGTCGAACTGCGGGTGTACTGCTCGTAACTCTATGGCCTCGCGGGGGTCCCGGGGCACGGCGAGGCACCCTGCACCGCTTGGTCCGGTTACGCCATGATCTGTCCGTGAATTCTCGGCAGCCGTCGGTCCGGTATCCGCTCTCCACCGCGGCCCGGGCGGTCCGCGACTGCGCGTCCGCCGCGGTCCGCGGCCCCCGGGTCACCTGCGCCCTGATCGCCGTGTGCGGCGCCGTCTTCCTCGCCGGTCCGGTCTCGGGCCTCGCGCCCGGCTACGGCTCCGGGGACGCCCTCGCCGCCGCCCAGGGCGCGTACTTCGCCCGCTGGGGGGTGATCCCGGCCCGGCTGGCCGACGGCACCCCCGGCGCGCTCGCCACCCCGCTCACCGCCCTCTTCGTCCACGACAACTGGCCGCATCTCCTCGGAAACATGCTCTTCCTCTATGTCTTCGGCGCCATGACCGAGGAACGGCTGGGGCGGCTGCGGTTCACCCTCTTCTATCTGGGGGCCGGATACACGGCCCTGGCGGCGTACGCGATCGCCCACGCGGGATCCGGACAGCCGCTGGTGGGGGCGTCGGGCGCGATCTCGGCGGTGCTCGGGGCCTTCCTGGTTCTCTTCCCGAAAGCCCGGGTCACCAGTCTCTTCCCGTTCCTCTTCTTCCTGCCGCTGCGCTTCCCGGCCCGGATGGTGCTGGTCTTCTGGATCGCGCTCCAGTGGCTGGCGGCGACCGGGATCGGCCAGGGCTCGCCCGCGGTGGCGTATCTGGCGCACCTGGTGGGCTTCGCGACCGGATTCCTCTACGCATGGGGACGAATCCGGCGCCCGCCGGGGACCGCCCGCCGGTTCGGGCCGCCCGGCGCGATCCGGCGGAGAGGGCCTAGAGTGAAGGCCCCAGCAGCGGCCACCGAGGGAGACAGCCAGCCGTGATCACCGCGATCGTGCTCATCAAGACCAGTGTGGACCGCATTCCGGAGATCGCGGACGAGATCGCGGCGCTGGAGAGTGTGAGCGAGGTCTTCTCGGTGACCGGGACGTACGACCTGATCGCCATGGTCCGGGTCGCCCGGCACGAGAACCTGGCGGATGTGATCCCGGGCCGGATCAGCAAGGTCGAGGGCGTCCTGGGCACCGACACCCATGTCGCGTTCCGTACCTACTCCCAGCACGACCTGGAGGCGGCCTTCGCCATCGGGCTCGACTCCTGACCCATCGGGCCCATCGGGCCCGCTGTTCGGGCCCGATGCCGGGCGACGCGCTGGCGACGTGCGTCACAGCCGTCTCAGCAACCCCCTCACCAGCGACTTCATCTCCCGGACACCTGAGGATGAAGAATTCTTCATCCCGTTCTCATCCGAACGCCGCCCTGCGCCTCGCACCATCGACACCATGCTCTTCTCCCACCGCATCGCGGCCCTGGTCGCCGTTGTCGCGATCCCCCTCGGGATCGCGGTGACCAGTTATGCCCTCACCGACAGTTCCGACACACCCAAGGTCCCGCCGAAGGTGAAGCTGGAGTCCGGCACACCGACCGGCGACCCCGGTGGCGTCAAGTCGCCGACCGGTGACGAGACCGTGGCGCCCCCGGTGAGCGAGAACCCGTCGAACGACGACGACGACGCGCCGACCACCAAGCCCTCGGCCAAGCCGCCGCAGAGCGGCAACGGCGGCAACCCGCCGGGCTCCGGTGCCAACAGCGGGGCGAACAACGGCACCAACAACGGCGCCAACGGCGGCGGTAACAACAGCGGCGGCGGAAGCGGCGGAAGCGGTGGAAACACCAACCCGAACCCGGGCAACGGCGGAGACGACGACGGCCCGGGGGGCGACGACTACGGTGACGACGGCTGAACCACTGCGCCGCTGGATCACCGAGAGAATCCGGACGGTCTCCGCGCGAGCCCGCATCCTGCTGTGGCTGCTCATCGTCATGGCGGTGGCGCTCGCCGCGGTCGCCGTCGCCACCCGGTCCGTTCTGCTGCGCGATGCCGACCAGCGGATCAACGGGCTCCTGGTGCAGGAGACCAATGAATTCGCCAACTTCGTCCAGGAGGGCTTCGACCCCGACACCGGGCAGCGCTTCACCGACCCCAACCCCCTGCTGGTGGTCTTCCTCAAGCGCCAGTACCCGGACCCCGACGAGGAACTGATCGGCCTGGTCCACGACCCGGTCAAGAACAGACCGGCCAAGAAGGTCCAGGGCCGGGACCACGGAATGCGCCACCCCCTGGTCGAGGACGACCCCGCACTCAAACAAGTGTTCGACGCTCAGGCGGACTCGGGCGTTCTGCGGCGGCCCGAGGGCGAAGTCCGCTGGGCGAAGGTCCCCATCGAGGCGGGGAACGGCCACCCCCCGGCGGCGTTCGTCGTCGCCGTCCACCCCGCGGGCGAGCGCGAGAAGGCCACCGACGTCTTCCATATGCTGCTCGCCATCTCCGGGGTGGCCCTGCTGATGACGACCGGCATCGGCTGGGTCGTCGCGGGCCGCATCCTGCGTCCCGTACGGCTCGTCCGTACCACCGCGGCCCAGCTCACCGAGCAGGACCTCACCCAGCGCATCCCGGTCAAGGGCCGGGACGACATCGCGGCACTCGCCGAGACCTTCAACGCCATGCTGGACCGGCTGGAGCGGGCCTTCGCCGCCCAGCGGGAGTTCGTCGACGACGCCGGGCACGAGCTGCGTACCCCCATCACCATCATCCGGGGCCATCTGGAGCTGATGGGCGACGACCCGGCCGAACGGGATCAGACCGTCCGGATCGTGATGGAGGAACTCGACCGGATGAGCCGGATCGTCGAGGACCTGCTGCTCCTCGCCAAGGCCGAGCGGCCCGACTTCGTCACCCCCGAACCGGTCCAGATCGGCGAACTGACCGCCGATGTCTTCGTCAAGGCCAGAGCGCTCGGCGAACGGCGGTGGCAGCTCGCCGAGGCGGTCGACGCCGAGGTCGGGCTCGACCCCCAGCGGATCACCCAGGCGATGGTCCAGCTGGCCCAGAACGCGGTCCAGCACACCGTGCCGGGCCAGCGGATCGGCATAGGCTCGCGGGACGAGGGCGACCGGATCGAGCTGTACGTCGCCGACAGCGGCCCCGGTGTCCAGCCGCAGGACGCCCAGGTGATCTTCGAACGGTTCCGGCGGGGCACGGCGCGCCGAGGGGCCAGGGCCACCGGCGCCGGGCTCGGCCTCGCCATTGTGAAAGCCATCGCCGAGGGCCACGGTGGACGAGTGGAGCTGCGTCCCACCGACGGTGGCGGTGCCACCTTCGTCCTCGTACTCCAGAAGGAAACCACGCAGTGAACCGGATACTCATCGTCGAGGACGAGGAACGCATCGCGGCGTTCGTGGAAAAGGGACTCCGGGCCAACGGATTCACCACCTCGGTCGTCCACGACGGGGACTCCGCCTTCGACTACGCGATGACCGGCGGCTTCGACCTGATCATTCTGGACATCGGACTGCCCGGCCGGGACGGCTTCACCGTGCTGCGCCAGCTGCGCGAGGCCCAGGTGTCGGTACCGGTGATCGTGCTCACCGCACGGGACTCGGTACGGGACACGGTCGCCGGACTGGAGGGCGGCGCGGACGACTGGATGACCAAGCCGTTCCGGTTCGAGGAGCTGCTGGCCCGGGTCCGGCTGCGGCTGCGGACCGCCGCCCGGGCGCCCGAGGTCACCGTCCTGCGCAACGGCGAGCTGACCCTCGATCTGCGCACCCGGCGGGCCAGGTCCGGGGAGCGGACCGTCGATCTGACGGCCCGGGAGTTCGTCCTGCTGGAGCTGTTCCTGCGCCATCCGGGACAGGTGCTGTCCCGGGAGCAGATCCTCTCCCACGTCTGGGGGTACGACTTCGACCCCGGCTCCAACATCGTGGACGTCTACGTCCGGGCCCTGCGGAAGAAGCTGGGCGCCGACCGGGTGGAGACCGTACGGGGGATGGGCTACCGGCTGCCCGAGTGACGGCGGGTCAGGGGCGCCGCGGGCCGGAACCGGTCCGCGGCGCCCCTGTTCCGTGCCGCCTCGTTCCTGTTCCGCTCCTGGTCGGGCCCTGGCCCGCCCCTGGGGCGCGCGGCGAAGTCCGTACGCCCGGCCGGGACTCCGTACGCCCCCTTCGCACCCCCGCGCCGCCGTACGCCTCGATCCGCCGCCGGTCACACCGGTTGGTGAAGTTCCTTTCATCAACGGCTCATGAAGTGCTCACCGCCCCGGTGAACGCTCTTATCCGTGACACTGAACCTCCGACAGGCCGCGACCCTCTGTGTGGCGCTCAGCATCTGCGCGCTGCTCGTCGTTCCCGGCAACTTCCCCGGCCTCGGCGGCGACGCCCGGATCACCCTCGGCGTCTTCGCCATCGCCACCTGCGCCTGGATCGGCACCCCGATCGACGACACCTATATCGCGCTCGGCGCGGGGCTGGCGCTCACGGCGACCGGGGTGATCACCAGCGACACCCTCTTCGGCACCCTCGGTGACGATACGGTCTGGCTGCTGATCTGCGCCTTCGTCCTGGCCGCCGCGGTGGCGCGGACGGGGCTCGCGGGCCGGGCCGCGGCCTTCCTGGTGACCGGCGCCCGCAATGTCCGTCAGCTGGTGCATCTGACCACCGCGGCGCTGGTCGTCACCGCCTTCGCGGTCCCCGCCACCTCCGGCCGGGCCGCACTCGCCCTGCCGGTCTTCATCGCCCTGGCGAAGACGCTCGCCGACCGGAAGCGGCTGGTGGTCATGCTGGCCCTGCTCTTCCCCACGGTGATCCTGCTCTCCGCGGTCGCCACCCTGATCGGCGCGGGCGCCCATCTGATCACGGTCTCGGTGCTCTGGGAGGCCACCGGCGAGAGCATCGGCTTCGCCGAATGGCTGCTGATCGGGCTGCCGCTGGCGATCGTCTCCTCCCATCTCGCCGCCGAGGTCGTGCTGCTGACCACCACCAAGCGGGCGGACCGCCGGGGCCCGGTGCACATCACCGTCGAACAGATCCAGGAGCACACCGAACAGCCCGTCACCGGCCCCTGGTCGCAGGCGGAGGCCCGGTGCGCGCTGCTGCTGGCGACCGTGGTCGCGCTCTGGTGCAGCGAGCCGCTGCACCGGGTGCCGCCCGCCGTGGTCGCGCTGATAGGGGCCATAGTCGCCGCATCCCCCGCGCTGGGGACCGTACGGCTGAAGGACGCCCTGAAGACCGTGCCCTGGTCGATGCTGCTCTTCATGGCCGCGACCATGGCCATGGGTGTGGCGCTGGCCGACTCGGGGGCGGCGAAGTGGCTGGTCGGCGGGGTGCCGCTGGATGTGCCGGCCTGGGCGTTCCTGGCGGTCGTGGTGCTGGTCTCCACGGTGGCGCATCTGGTGCTCCAGTCCCGCTCGGCCCGCTCCTCGGTGCTGGTGCCGCTGGTCGTCGCGGCGGCCGTGGGCGCCGGGGTCAATCCGGTGGCGGCGGCGCTGGCGTCCACGGCGGCGGCCGGGTTCTGTCACACCCTGCCCGCCTCGGCCAAGCCGGTGACCCTCTACTCCGACATACCGGATATCCCCACCTACACCCCTCGCGATCTGCTGCGGATGTCCGCCTTCCTCGCGCCGCTCACGGCCGCGCTGGTGCTGCTCTTCGCGGTGGCCGTCTGGCCGCTGGTCGGCGTGCCCGTCACCCCCTGAACCTCTTTCACCGCCAGAACCCTCACCTGGAGTTCCCACGATGCTGACCCGAATCGCCGTCGCCCCCAGCGGTTTCAAGGAGTCCCTCTCCGCCCAGTCCGCCGCCGAGGCCATCGCCGCGGGCGTCCGCCGGGTGATCCCCGACGCGGAGATCGACCTGATCCCGCTGGTCGACGGCGGCGAGGGCACCGCCGAGGCGCTGGCCGCCGCGTCCGGCGGACGGCTGGTCCGGCTGAACGCCACCGGCCCCACCGGCCGGCCCGTCGCCACCCACTTCGCGATGCTCGACAAGTACACGGCCGTGGTCGAGATGGCCGCCGTCGCCGGTCTGTCGCTGGTGCCCCGGGTCCTGCGCGACCCCGGCGCCACCACGACCTACGGCGTCGGTGAGCTGATCCGCGCCGCCCTCGACGAGGGCGCCCGGGAGATCCTGGTGGGCTGCGGCGACTCCGGCACCTCCGACGGCGGCGCCGGTGCCCTCCAGGCGCTGGGCGCCCGGCTGCTGGACGCGGACGGCGTGGAGCTGCCGTACGGCGGCGGCGAACTGCTGCGGCTCGACCGGATCGACGTCTCCGGCCTCGACCCCCGGCTGCGCAGGACCGACATCCGGGTCGCCTGCAACCCGTTCAACGTGCTCTGCGGGGAGCGGGGCGTCGCCCGGGTCTTCGGACCGCAGAAGGGCGCCACGCCCGAGCAGGTCGAACAGCTCTCGGCGGCGCTGGAGCACTGGGCGGACGTCCTCACCCGCGATCTGAAGGTCCGGGCCGATCTGTACGAGGGCCCGGGCACGGGCGCCTCCGGCGGCCTCGGCGCCGGGCTCGCGGCGCTCGGCGCGGCGCTGCTGCCCCGGTTCGAGGTGCTGCTCGACCATCTCGACCTCGACGCCCGGCTGGCCCGGGCCGATCTCGTCCTCACCGCGGAGGGGGCGCTGGACCACCAGACCACCCGCGGCAAGGTCCCGGCCGAGGTCGCCCGGCGCGCCAAGCGGTACGGGCGTCCCGTACTGGCCCTGGCGGGCACCATCGGGGAGGGCGCGCACCAGGTGCGGTCGGCCGGGGTGGACGCGTACAGCGCCATCCTGCCCGCGCCCGTCACCCTCTCCGAGGCGCTCGGCCGCGGCGGGGAGTTCCTCGCCGACGCGACCGAGCGGGCGCTGCGGATGGTGCTGATCGGGACCCGGATCCCGGAGCGTCAGCCGGTCGGCGCGGCGGCCGGACCCGTCGGGTCGGGCACACAGCGGCCGTCCTCGGTCCGGTAGTTCCACCGGGCGCCGTCCGTGACCAGCTCACGGACGGCCCGGACGAACCGCTCCACGTGCTCGTCGGGGGTACCGGCGCCGAAGCTCACCCGGATCGCGTTGAGGGACCGCTCCCCCGGCTCGGCCTCGGGGGCGCCGCACTCCCCCGGGTCCTGCGGGTCGCTGCCCAGCAGGGTACGGACCAGGGGGTGGGCGCAGAACAGTCCGTCCCGGACCCCGATGCCGTACTCGGCGGAGAGCGCGGCGGCGAAGTGCGAGCTGTTCCAGCCCTCCACCACGAACGAGATCACGCCGACCCGGGGGGCGTCGTCGCCGAACAGGGAGAGGACCTTGACCTCGGGCACCTCGGCGAGCCCGGCCCTGACCCGGGCCACCAGCGACTGCTCCCGCTCCACCAGACCGTCGAAACCGGCCTCGGTGAGGGCGCGGCAGGCGGCGGCGATCGCGTAGACGCCGATCACATTCGGCGAACCGGCCTCGTGGCGGGCGGCCGTGGTGTGCCACTCCACCTCGACCCCGCCGTCGGCCCGGCGGGCCACCTTGCGGGAGGCGCCGCCGCCCGCGAGATACGGCTCGGCGGCGGTCAGCCAGTCCGCGCGGCCCGCGAGCACCCCGGACCCGAAGGGGGCGTACAGCTTGTGCCCGGAGAAGGCGACCCAGTCCACGTCCAGCTCCTGGACCGACACCGGGTGGTGCGGCGCGAGCTGGGCCGCGTCCAGCACGATCCGGGCGCCGTGGGCGTGCGCGGCGGCGGCCAGCTCCCGTACCGGCCACAGCTCACCGGTCACATTGGACGCACCCGTCACACAGACCAGCGCCGGGCCGTACGGCTCCCGGTCCGCCAGCGCCCGCTCCAGGGTCGTCACGGCCTCGTCGGGGGTGCGCGGCGCGTTGAGATAGGTGACCCGGGCGTCCCGCCAGGGCAGCAGCGACGCGTGGTGCTCGGTCTCGAAGACGAACACCTGGCAGTCGGCGGGCAGCACGGCGGCCAGCAGATTGAGCGAGTCCGTGGTGGACCGGGTGAAGACGACCTGGTCGCTCTCCCGGCAGTCGAGGAACTCGGCGACCGTGCGGCGGCTGCTCTCGAAGAGGTCGGTGGAGAGCTGCGAGAGGTACCCGGCGCCCCGGTGGACACTGCCGTAGTACGGGGCGTACGCGGCGACGTCGTCCCACACCCGGCGCAGGGCGGGGGCGCTGGCTGCGTAGTCGAGGGCGGCGTACGTGACCTCGCCACCGGTGACCAGCGGCACGGTGACATCGGAGCCGAGGACGGCCAGCGGCTCGGTGGCGGCGGTGGAGCCGGTGGCGGTACAGGAGACGGCGGGCACGGATGCGGACATGACGGAACTCCCGGGCGGGGCAGGCGGAATGGAGGCATAAGGCTCCGTACGACACACGCCATGACACGGCCACACGCCCTGACGACGGGGCCGGGGGGTGGGTTAGCGGCGGGGTACGGAGGATGTGCGGGAAGAAGGGGCTTCGAGCCCTATCGCATTCGCTTGCTCACGAGACTGCTCCCTTGAGGACCAGGACCCCAGGGTGACGCAGGGGTCCGCGCTTGCCGCGGACCTCGCTGCCCACGGCCTGGTCTTCACCCGGGGCACCCCGCCACGGACGGAGGGTTGCCGGACAGCGGGCCGGGGCCGTAGTCGCTGTCGCTCATGACCTGCGCGAAACGGTATGCGACGCGGGCGACGGCCGCAAGCCTGTCCGCAATCCGGACGCGGAGTCCCTGCGGGGCGCCGCGGGGACGGGCGCGCCGTTTCGATGACCCTTGAGTGCCGACCTCGCCCCGTCTGTGGTTGCCCGCGCAGTTCCCCGCGCCCCTGGTTGCCCTCCTGATCGCCCTCACAGAAAGGCGGGTCCCCCTTTTCAGGGGCGGCGCCGGGGAGAGCCTTTAGGGACGCGGGGAACTGCGCGACCAGCCACCCACCGGCGCGCGGTCGCCCGACAACACCCGCCCGGCCGGGCGGAGGGCGTGGGCCTCACCCGGAGGGCCGAGGCGCTGGGGGTCCCCTCATCGCCGAAGCCATAGGTTGGGGGTCCCCCCGTCGCCGAAGGCACAGGGGGAGGAACTGCGCGACAAGCCACAGGCGGGCCGCGGGCGCGACTGATACACCGGCCCGGCAGGGCAGAGCGCCCCCGGAGAAAAGCTACGCGCGCGTCGTCGCGCGGACCCAGTTCTCCAGGGTGTTCGCCGCCGCGCCGGAGTCGAGGGACTCCGCCGCGCGCGCGATGCCCGCCGCGATCTGTTCCGTCAGCCCCGCGTCCGTCGGCGCCAGCGCCACCAGCGCCGCCGCCGCGTTGAGCAGGACGGCGTCCCGGACCGGGCCCCGCTCCCCGGCCAGCAGCCGCCGGGCGACATCCGCGTTGTACGACGCGTCCGCGCCTCGGAGCGCTTCGACGGGGACCAGGTCGATCCCCACGTCCCGGGGGTCGAAGGCCTCCTCGCGGACCGTGCCGTCGCGGACGATCCACACCCGGGACGTCGCGGTCGTGGTCAGCTCGTCCAGTCCGTCGTCGCCGCGGAACACCAGCGCCGACGAGCCCCGCTCGGCGAGCACCCCGGCCATGATGGGGGCCATCCGGGCGTCGGCGACCCCGGTGGCCTGGGCCTGGACGCGGGCGGGGTTGGTCAGCGGGCCGAGGAAGTTGAAGGTGGTGCGGATGCCGAGTTCCTTGCGCGCCGCGGCCACGTACCGCAGTGCCGGATGGAACTTGACCGCGAAGCAGAAGGTGATGCCCGCCTCGCCGGCGACCTCGGCCACCCGCCGGGGGGTCAGCTCCAGATTGACCCCGAGCTTCTCCAGTACGTCGGACGCCCCGGACGCGCTGGACGCGGCGCGGTTGCCGTGCTTGACGACCTTCGCGCCGGTCCCGGCGACGACGATCGACGCCATGGTGGAGATATTGACGGTCTTGGCGCCGTCGCCGCCGGTGCCGACGATATCGACGCTGGGGCCCGGTACCTCGATCAGATTGGCGTGCTCGTACATGGTGCGGACCAGGCCGGAGATCTCCGCGACCGTCTCGCCCTTGGCCCGCAGCGCGACCGCGAATCCGGCGATCTGGGCGTCGGTCGCCTCCCCGCTCAGGATCCGGTCCATCGCCCAGGCCGTGGCGTCGGCGCTCTGGTCGTGGTGGCCGAGCAGGGATTCGATGACGGCCGGCCAGGAGTGAGCCGCCACGCTGTCGCCGCCGACCGGGGTCACAACGTTCATGGTCCGCTCCTGGGGTCCATCGCGAATAGGGGGTACGCGTCCCACCCTATCCAGCCCCGGGCACGGCGAAGAGCCCCGTCCGGGCAGTGGACGGGGCTCTTGCCGTGGCGACGCTTCAGCGGTCAGTGCTTGCCGCTGGTGACCTCCTCGTGCTCACCGTGACCATGGCCGTGACCATGGGCGGCGGCGATCTCCTCGTACTCCTCGCGGGTGGCCTTGGGGATCTGGTTCCCCTCGCCGTAGTAGCCCTTGCTGAGCTTCGCGCGGAACTTCTGCGTACGCGAGATCTTCCGGCGGACGCCGTTCTCGTCGACCTCCGGGCCGACCTCGATCGGCTCGTGCTGGACGTGCGTGGTGAGGGTGTGCAGATCCGCCTGGCTGAGCGGCTCGTGCACCTCGATGAACTCACCGTGCGGCAGCCGCTTGATGATGCCGGACTCGCGTCCGTGCAGCACCTTCTCGCGGTCGCGGCGCTGGAGGCCGAGACAGATGCGCTTGGTGATGATGAACGCCAGGACCGGTCCGACGAAGAAGAAGATCCGGACGAACCAGGTGATGGAGTTGATCGACAGGTGGAAGTGGGTGGCGAAGAGGTCGTTGCCACCGCCCGCCAGCATGATGAAGTACGCGAACAGCCACGCCACACCGAAGGCGGTCCGGGTCGGGGCGTTGCGCGGGCGGTCCAGGATGTGGTGCTCGCGCTTGTCGCCGGTGACCCAGGACTCGATGAACGGATAGACCGCGATCGCGCCCAGCACCATCGGGAAGATCACCAGCGGGATGAAGACGCCCAGGGCCAGGGTGTGGCCCCATGCGTTGATCTCCCAGCCGGGCATCACCCGGATGAGTCCTTCGGCGAAGCCCATGTACCAGTCGGGCTGCGCGCCGGTGGAGACCTGGTCGACCCGGTAGGGGCCGACGGACCAGACCGGGTTGAGCGTCGCGATCGCCGCGATCACCGAGATCACACCGAAGACCAGGAAGAAGAAGCCTCCGGCCTTGGCCATGTAGACCGGCAGCAGCGGCATGCCGACGACGTTCTTGTTGGTCCGGCCGGGACCCGCGTACTGGGTGTGCTTGTGGTACACGACGAGGATCAGATGGCCGACCAGCAGGGCCATCATGATGCCGGGCAGCAGCAGGATGTGGATCGAGTAGAACCTGGGCACGAAGTCGTGGCCGGGGAACTCGCCGCCGAACAGGAACATCGAGATGTACGTACCGACGATCGGCACGGACAGGATCGCGCCCTGCATGAAGCGGACACCGGTACCGGAGATCAGGTCGTCCGGGAGCGAGTAACCGGTGAAGCCGGTGAACATGCCCAGGACCAGCAGCAGGAAGCCGAAGAGCCAGTTGACCTCACGCGGCTTGCGGAACGCGCCGGTGAAGAAGACGCGCATCATGTGGACCATCATCGCGGCGACGAAGATCAGCGCGGCCCAGTGGTGGATCTGGCGGATCAGCAGACCGCCGCGGACGTCGAAGCTGATGTCCATGGTCGAGGCGAACGCCTCGGACACCTTCACGCCCTGGAGGGGCACATAGCTGCCCTCGTAGACGATCTCGTTCATCGACGGGTTGAAGAACAGCGTCAGATACACACCCGTGAGGATGATGATCACAAAGCTGTAGAGGCAGATCTCGCCGAGCATGAAGGACCAGTGGTCCGGGAAGATCTTCCGCATGTTGGCCTTGGCCAGGGAGTAGATCCCCAGCCGGCCGTCGGCCCAGTCCGCGACCCGCTCGCCCGCGGGCGCCTTGCGGTCGTTCGCCGGGGGCTGCGTGTTCTCGGGGTTGTTCGTAGTACTCATCCGCGCTCCCAGAAGGCGGCACCGACGGGCTCTTCGAAGTCGCCGAGCGCCTGGAGGTTCCCCTCGGCGTTCACACCGATCCGCAGCTGCGGAAGCGGGTGACCCGCCGGGCCGAAGATGACCCGGGCGCCGTCGGAGAGGTCGAAGGTGGATTGGTGACACGGGCAGAGCACGTGATGCGTCTGCTGCTCGTAGAGGCTGATCGGGCAGCCGACGTGGGTGCAGACCTTGGAGAAGGCCACGATGCCGTCGTGCGACCAGTCCAGCTCGCGCTTGTCCTTGATGTCCTCCGGCTTGATCCGGACGAGCATCAGGGCGGCCTTGCCCATCTGGATCTGCCAGTCGTGGGCGTGCTGGTCGAGGCCCTCGGGGCTGGCGAAGACCAGCGAGCCGACGGTGATGTCCTCGGGGCGCAGCGGCTCATTGGTGTTCATGTTGATGAGCTGCTTGCCCTTGGCCCACAGGGTGGAGCGGAGCTTCTTCTCCGGCAGCGGACCGAGGTCGCGCAGCAGCACCACACCGGAGAGCGGCACCAGGGCCATCGCACCGAACATGGTGTTCCGGATCAGCTTGCGCCGGCCGAAGCCGGACTCCTCGTTGCCCGCCCGCCAGTCGGCCATGACCTGGGCCTTGACCTCGGGGGACGCCTCGATCGGATGCCGGTCGTCGGCGACCTCGACATCGGACATCAGGGTACGGGCCCAGTGGACCGCGCCCGCGCCGATGCAGAAGAGGGCGACGCCCAGGGTCAGACCGAGGGAGAAGTTCAGCGCGCTGATGTGACCGAACGGCCAGATGTACACGATCTTGTCGATCGGGAAGATGACGTAGCAGGCGATGAAGCCCACGGTCGCCAGCATCGACAGCGTGAACAGGAAGGCCACGGTGCGCTCGGACCGCTTGGCGGCCCGCTCGTCGATGTCCTGGATGCGCGGCTTGTGAGCCGGCATTCCGGGGTCGGCGAACGGGTCGGCGGTGCCGCCCGTGCGCGGGGTCACGGCGGAGCCGTCCCCGGCCGCGTGGTGCGCGGCGCCCTGCTCGTCCGGCAGGTTCTCTTCTGGAATGTCTTGGCTACTCATGACTTCTTGGCCTTAGCGGTGTGGGCCGCGACCCAGACGGCAACTGCGATCAGCGCGCCGAGCCCGAAGACCCAGGCGAAGAGACCCTCACTGACGGGACCGAGAGCACCGAGGGAGAAGCCACCCGGGCTCTCCGCCTGGCTGTCGTTCGTCTCCAGGACGTAGGCGATGATCTCCTTCTTCTCCTTCTCGGGCATGATCCCGTCGGGGAAGGAGGGCATGTTCTGCGGGCCGGTCTGCATGGCCTCGTAGATGTGCTTGGCGCTGACGCCCTCGAGGCTCGGGGCGTACTTGCCGTTGGTCAGCGCGCCGCCCTTGCCCGAGAAGTTGTGGCACTGGGCACAGTTGTTACGGAAGAGGTCGCCGCCCCTGGCGACGTCCGCGCCCGTGGGGCTGTACTGCTTCTCGGTCGGCGTGACCGGACCGGCGCCGAACGAGGCGACGAACGCCGCGAGCTGGTCGACCTGGGCCTGGTTGTAGACGGCCGGCTTCTTCGGCACCTGGGCGCCGGGCTGCTGGGCCGGCATCCGGCCGGTGGTGACCTGGAAGTCGACCGCCGCGGAGCCGACACCGACCAGGCTGGGCCCGTCGGTGGTGCCCTCGCCGCCCATTCCGTGGCAGCTCGCGCAACCGACGGTATAGAGCTTCTTGCCCTCCTCGATGGCGAGGGACTGGGCGGTTTCGTCAGCCTGTGCCTTGTCCGCGGGCGCGAACGCGGTGTACAGCCCCCCGGTGGCCGCCAGCGCGAGGAGTAGGACGACGAGCGCCGCCAGCGGATGGCGTCGTCGTGCGGAGAGCTTTTTCACGGATTACCCCGGTGTCAGGATTTTCTGCGTCGTGCTTCTGGACTGGTGTCTGTCTGCGTCTGTCTGCGTGATTCGGCGGTCGTCCGGATGTGCTCCGGTACCGGCCGCCGTCGTCAGGCGGTAGCGCCCGCCCCGTTACTTGATCATGTAGATCGTGAGGAAGAGGCCGATCCAGACGACATCGACGAAGTGCCAGTAGTAGGACACGACGATGGCGGCGGTCGCCTGCTCATGGGTGAAGCGCCGGGCCGCGTAGGTACGTCCGAGGACCAGCAGGAAGGCGATGAGGCCACCGAGGACGTGCAGTCCGTGGAAGCCGGTCGTCATGTAGAAGACCGAACCGTACGGGTCGGACTTCAGGGAGAGACCGTGCTGGACCAGCTCGGTGTACTCGTACACCTGGCCGCCGATGAAGATCGCGCCCATGACGAAGGTGATGATGAACCACGTCCGCAGCTTCTTCACATCACCGCGCTCGGCGGCGAAAACGCCGAGCTGGCAGGTGAGCGAGGAGAGCACCAGGATCGTGGTGTTCGTCGCCGAGAAGGGAAAGTTGAGCAGGTCCGCCCGCTCACTCCAGAAGTCGGCACCCGTCACCGATCGAAGAGTGAAGTACATCGCGAAGAGGGCCGCGAAGAACATCAGCTCGGAACTCAGCCAGATGATGGTTCCGACGCTGGTGAGGTTCGGTCGATTGACCGACGGGTGCGCGTGCCCGATATCTACTGTCGTTGCTGTCGCCACGACCGACATTATGTCGGTCGCTTATCCCGCCCTCACTCCGGGGGGTGCCGTTCGGTGTGTCAGTGCCCCCTTCCCAGCTCGAACGGCCCATCGCCGGAGCCGGGAACCCGGTGTCGGGCGGCTGTCGGGCGGCAGTTGGACGGAGTAGCATCCGGCCCATCGGTACCAGGGTCCGAAGACGCCGAAGACGCGGAGGAACGATGCAGCCGACCGCCACCGTGCTGGTCTACAGCGACGACGCCAACACCCGTGAGCAGGTGCGGCTGGCCTCGGGACGGCGGCCGGCGCCCGATGTGCCCCCGGTCGAGTTCGTGGAGTGCGCCACCCTGCCAGCCCTGCTCACCCGGCTGGAGGCGGGCGGGATCGACGTCTGCGTGCTGGACGGGGAGACGGTTCCGGCGGGCGGTATGGGTGTCTGCCGCCAGATCAAGGACGAGATCTTCGACTGCCCGCCGGTGCTGCTGCTGATCGGCCGCCCGCAGGACGCCTGGCTGGCGACCTGGAGCCGGGCCGAGGCCGCGGTGACGCTGCCGGTGGATCCGGTGGAGTTCGCCGCGGCGCTGGCGGCGCTGCTGCGCAGCCGTACGGCCGTGGACGCCTGAGGGACGGGTTTCCCTCCTTCGGGGTAATCCGGGGGCCTTGTGGACGGCCGGAGGCCGCCCGCTGAGGCCCCCGTTCCGTTTTCCGGCGGTACGGGCCGGGCGGCGGCCGGACGGTCCCCGTACGGCCCCCTGAGCGCATTGGGGGGCCGTACGGGTGCACAGGGGGGCGTCGGGCGGGTCGCCCCGCCCGGGACGGCCCGGGTCAGAGCCGGGGACGGAGCCGGGCGGTGTCGCCGGCGGCGCTGCCGTCGGGCTTGGTCTCGGCTCTCAGCGCGCTGCCGCCGCGCCATTCGTCCCACTCCATGTTCCAGTCGCCGTAGCCGTTGCCGAAGACGTCCATGTCCTCGCCGATGCTGTTGATCACCTGGACGAGGTCGCCTTCCTTGAAGGTCTCGTAGAACCAGGCGGCGTTCCTGGTCGACATGCCGGTACAGCCGTGGCTGACGTTGGCGTAGCCGTGGGAGCCCAGGGACCAGGGCGCGGCGTGGACGTACTCGCCGCTCCAGGTGACCCGGGTGGCGTAGTAGACGGGCAGGTTGTACGCCTCGTCGCCGAAGATGCCGACGCTGGAGCCGCGCATCCGGACGAAGTACTCCTTGCCGAGGACGACCTTGACGCCGTTGCGGGTGGCGAAGCCGGGTTTGCCGGTGGTGACCGGGACCGTGTTGATCACCTCGCCGTTGCGGAGCACCGTCATCCAGTGCGACGAGGCGTCCACCACGGCCTCCATCCGGTCGCCGAACTCCATGGTGAGGGACTCGGTCGGCGGGCCGCCGTAGAGCCCCTTGGCGATTCTGACGCCCTGGAGGTTGTTGGTGACCGTCACCTTGCCGCCCGCGGGCCAGTACTCCTTGGGGCGGTAGTGCAGGACCTCGTCGTTGAGCCAGTGCCAGGCGCCCTCGACCCCGGGTTTGACGTCGACCTTCAGTCCGCGTTCCACGGCCTTGCGGGCGGCCCGGTCCACCGGGGCGCTCAGCTCGGCGATGACCGGCTGGCCGACCCCGTACTCGCCCGACTCGGGGCCGAACTCCACGGTCAGGGCCTTCTTGGCGGCGGCGGTGGTGAAGGTGTGCGTACGGGCGCCCGGGGAGCCCTCGGCGTTCTCGGTGGCGACCCTGGCGGTATAGCGGGCCCCGGCGGAGAGCGGGGCCGTGGAGCGCCAGCGGACCCCGTCTGCGGAGAGTTCGCCGGCCAGGTGGTGCCCGGTGTCGTCGGTCACGGAGACGTCCGTGATGCGCCCCTCCTCGCGCTGGACCGTGACCTCCAGCGGCTTGTCGGGATCGACCTTGGTACCGCCCAGCGGCGTGTTGAAGGTGATCTGCTTCGCCGCGTCGTAGGGCTTGACGGTCAGCGGATCGGGGGCGCTCTCGCCGCAGGCGATCGCCACCGCTCCGAGGGAGACCAGCAGCAGGGAGCAGCGCAGAGCCGTACGAAACCGGGGCGTGTGGTTCATAACTCACACCGTAGGAAGATCGCCTTCCGGGGGCGCGCTGGGTGCGTACAAAAGGGGAAGGCCCGGGTCCCCCTGGGTGAAGGGGGGCCCGGGCCCGGTGTGTGTCATTGACACGGCCGCACCGACGACTGCCGGTGCCTACCGGTGACTACTGGTTCTGGTTCTCGCCCCGGTAGTACTCGAAGACCCAGCCCCAGATGCCGATGAGGATGATGGGCGCCGAGAAGTACATCAGCCACCAGCCGACCGCCACCGAGAGGAAGGCGAGCGCGCCGCCGACCGCGAGGGAGAGCGGCTGCCAGCTGTGCGGGGCGAAGAACCCCAGCTCGCCGGCCTCGTCCGCGACATCGGCCTCCTTGTCGTCCTGGGCCATCGCGTCGACCCGCCGGGCCGTGAAGGCCAGGTAGAAGCCGACCATGACGCTCAGGCCGAAGGCCATGAAGAGCGCGGTGGTTCCGGCCGGCTCCTTCGACCAGACGCCGTAGAGGATGGCGACGGCGAGGATGAAGACGCTCAGCCAGATGAACATCCGTCCCTGGATCTTCACTTGCCGGACTCCTTCCCGGTGGTGAGGGCGGTGTCGGCGTGGTCGAGCTGGTCCAGAGCCGCGATCTCGGGGTGGTGCAGATCGAACGCCGGGGATTCCGAACGGATCCGCGGGAGGGTGAGGAAGTTATGCCGCGGGGGCGGGCAGGACGTAGCCCATTCGAGCGAGCGTCCGTAGCCCCACGGGTCGTCGACCTCGACCTTCTTGCCGTACTTGGCGGTCTTCCAGACGTTGTAGAAGAACGGCAGGAGCGACGCGCCGAGGACGAAGGAGCTGATGGTGGAGATGGTGTTCAGCGCCGTGAAGCCGTCGGCGGCCAGGTAGTCCGCGTACCGGCGGGGCATGCCCTCGGCGCCCAGCCAGTGCTGGACGAGGAAGGTGCCGTGGAAGCCGAGGAAGAGCGTCCAGAAGGTGATCTTGCCGAGCCGCTCGTCCAGCATCTTGCCGGTGAACTTGGGCCACCAGAAGTGGAAGCCCGCGAACATCGCGAAGACCACGGTGCCGAAGACGACGTAGTGGAAGTGCGCCACCACGAAGTACGAGTCGGAGACGTGGAAGTCCAGCGGCGGCGAGGCCAGGATGACACCGGTCAGACCACCGAAGGTGAAGGTGATCAGGAAGCCGATGGTCCAGAGCATCGGGGTCTCGAAGGAGAGGGACCCCTTCCACATCGTGCCGATCCAGTTGAAGAACTTCACACCGGTCGGTACCGCGATGAGGAATGTCATGAAGGAGAAGAACGGCAGTAGCACGCCGCCGGTGACGTACATGTGGTGCGCCCAGACCGTCACCGAGAGACCGGCGATGGCGATGGTGGCGGCGACCAGGCCCATGTAGCCGAACATCGGCTTCCGCGAGAAGACCGGGATGATCTCCGAGACGATGCCGAAGAACGGCAGGGCGATGATGTACACCTCTGGATGGCCGAAGAACCAGAAGAGGTGTTGCCAGAGCAGAGCGCCGCCGTTGGCGGCGTCGAAGATATGGGCGCCGAATTTGCGGTCGGCCTCCAGCGCGAAGAGCGCGGCGGCCAGAACCGGGAAGGCGAGCAGCACCAGCACACCGGTGAGCAGCACGTTCCAGGTGAAGATCGGCATCCGGAACATCGTCATGCCGGGAGCGCGCATGCAGATGATCGTGGTGATGAAGTTGACCGAGCCGAGGATCGTACCGAAGCCCGAGAGGGCCAGACCCATGATCCACATATCGGCGCCGACACCCGGCGAGCGGACCGCGTCCGACAGCGGGGAGTAGGCGAACCAGCCGAAGTCGGCCGCGCCCTGCGGGGTGAGGAAGCCGGCCACCGCGATGAGCGAGCCGAAGAGGTAGAGCCAGTACGCGAACATGTTCAGCCGCGGGAACGCCACATCGGGCGCGCCGATCTGCAGCGGCATGATCCAGTTGGCGAATCCGGCGAACAGCGGCGTCGCGAACATCAGCAGCATGATCGTGCCGTGCATCGTGAACGCCTGGTTGAACTGCTCGTTCGACATGATCTGCGTGCCGGGACGAGCGAGCTCGGCGCGCATGAAGAGCGCCATCACGCCACCGATGACGAAGAACACGAACGACGTGACCAGGTAGAGCGTACCGATGGTCTTGTGGTCGGTGGTGGTAAGCCACTTCACCACCACGTTGCCGGGCTGCTTGCGCCGGACCGGCAGCTCGTTCTCGTACGAGTCGTCGGTCGCGGCGGCACCCTGGGGTTGGTTGAGGATGCTCACAGTTGGTTCTTCTCCGCGTTCTTGGCCGGCCTGGTCTGCTCGATGCCCGCCGGGACGTACCCGGTCTGACCCTTGTCAGCCAGCTCCTTCAGGTACGTCCGGTACTCCTCCGGCGAGACGACCTTGACGTTGAACAGCATCCGGGAGTGATCGACACCGCAGAGCTCGGCGCACTTGCCGAGGAAGGTGCCCTCCTGAGTGGCGGTCACCTCGAACGCGTTGGTGTGCCCGGGGATGACGTCCTGCTTGAAGAGGAAGGGGACGACCCAGAACGAGTGGATGACGTCACGGGAGGTCAGGATGAACCGGACCTTCTCCCCCTTCGGCAGGACCAGGGTCGGGCCCGGGTTGCCGGTCTCGGGGTTGCGGGTGCCGGGGATACCGGCCTCCCAGACGCCGCCCGCGTTGGCGGGGAGGTCGTTCAGCCACTTGTCCGGGATGGCCTTGAGGTTCTTGTCCGTCTTCGCGTCACCGGTCGAGCCGGGGACGTTCTCGATGTAGTTGAAGGCCCAGCTCCACTGGTAGCCGACCACGTTGACCGTGTGCTTCGGCTGGTCCGAGAGGGAGAGCAGCTTCGACTCGTCTCGGGCGGTGAAGTAGAAGAACACCGAGACGATGATGAGGGGGACGACGGTGTAGAGCGCCTCGATGGGGAGGTTGTACCGGGTCTGCGGAGGGACCTCCACCTTGGTTCGGCTGCGCCGGTGGAAGAAGACGCTCCACAGGATCAGACCCCAGACGAGGACGCCGGTGACGAGCGCCGCCGCCCACGAGCCCTGCCAGAGGGAGAGGATGATGGGTGCCTCTTCCGTGACCGGGGTGGGCAGGCCCAGCCGGGGGAAGTCTTCCCAGGTGTATTCACAACCGGTGGCGGTAACCAGAATCAGGCCCGCAGTCAGCACCTGCGGCAGCTTCCGCCGCATCGGGCGCCGCGACGAGCGGTCGGAGCCGTTGGGACTCACGTAGCGCCTTCCCGAGAGTCTCGGCCCGCGCGCGACGGGTGCGGCCGTCTCGCTGGTCGGTCGCCGGCCCTGACGCGGGCAGGGGTTTGGATGTTTATGCGGACCAAACCCTACTGGACGCTATTTGGGGTCGCGCGGGGAGGGTGCCCAACGCGCCGTCCGACCCCCTGAAGGGATGGAATCCCCCCGATATTTCCCCGGATTTCCACCCCAAAAGCAGGGTGTTCGAGGTGGCGCGGACGCCCCGGACCCGCCGGTAGCGGAACCGGGCGGACCGCTCCGGACGGCTCGTGGAGGCGGTGATTCCGGCGGGCTCGCGGGGGTGTCCGGCGGCGATCGCCGGGCGCGTCGTGGCGCGTCGCCGGGCGGGGGCGCACGGGGGCCGGGGCCGTACGGGGCGTACGTTGAGGCCGTGCCCTACTTCGACGCCGCGTCCTCCGCTCCCCTGCACCCCGTGGCCCGGCAGGCGCTGCTCGCCGCCCTGGACGAGGGGTGGGCCGATCCGGCCCGGCTCTACCGGGAGGGGCGGCGGGCCCGGCTGCTGCTGGATGCCGCGCGGGAGGCGGCGGCGGAGGCGGTGGGCTGCCGTCCGGATGAGCTCACCTTCACTCCTTCGGGGACACGGGCGGTCCATCTCGGGGTGTCGGGGGCGGTGTCGGCGCGCCGCAGGGCGGGGCGCCGGGTGGTGGTGTCGGCGGTGGAGCACTCGTCGGTACTGCACGCGGCGGGCCGGTTCGCGGTGACGGAGGTCCCGGTGGACCGGCTGGGCCGGGTGTCCGAGTCCGCTTTCGCCGGAGCCCTCGGGCCGGACGCCTCGGGTGAGGGGGTGGCCCTGGCGTGTCTGCAGTCGGCGAACCACGAGACGGGTACGGAGCAGCCGGTGGCCGAGGTCGCCGGGGCCTGCCGGGAGGCGGGGGTGCCCCTGCTGGTGGACGCGGCCCAGTCACTGGCCTGGGGGCCGGTCGGGGCGGAGTGGTCCCTGCTGGCCGGGAGCGCGCACAAGTGGGGCGGCCCGGCGGGGGTGGGGCTGCTCGCGGTCCGCAAGGGGGTGCGGTTCGCTCCGCAGGAGCCCGCGGACGAGCGGGAGTCGGGACGTTCGGCGGGGTTCGAGAATCTGCCCGCGATCGTGGCCGCTGCGGCGTCCCTGCGGGCGGTCCGGGCGGAGGCGGCGGCCGAGGCGGTACGGCTCCGGGGCCTGGTGGACCGGATCCGGGCCCGGGTGCCCGGGCTGGTACCCGATGTGGAGGTGGTGGGCGACCCGGTCCGGCGGCTGCCGCATCTGGTCACCTTCTCCTGTCTCTATGTCGACGGGGAGACTCTGCTGCACGAGCTGGACCGGGCGGGCTTCTCGGTGTCGTCGGGTTCGTCGTGTACGTCGTCGACGCTGGCCCCGAGCCATGTGCTGCGGGCGATGGGAGTGCTGAGCGAGGGCAATGTCCGGGTGTCCCTGCCGCCGGGTACGGAGTCGGCGGACGTGGACCGTTTTCTGGCCGTCCTGCCGGAGCTGGTGGCCGGGGTCCGGGCGAAGGCCGGCGCCCCGGCCGGGCCGGCTCGGCCCGGGGCCGGGGAGTCCGGCGGGGCCGGTGGGTCCCCGGTCGTGGACGCGCTGGGCAGGCGTTGCCCGATTCCGGTGATCGAGCTGGCGAAGCTGCTGCCCCGGGTCCCGGTGGGTACCACGATCACGGTCCTCTCGGACGACGAGGCGGCTCGCCTGGACATTCCGGCCTGGTGCGAGATGCGGGGCCAGGAGTATCTGGGCGAGCGCCCGTCGGACCGGGGCACGGCCTATCTCGTCCGCCGCGTGTCGTAGCGGACCTCTGAAGGAGCGTGCCCCGGGGCGCCTGATTCTGCCCTCGCCCCGGAGGCGAGTGAGCCCGCGGGCCGCGCGTCAGGTGCCCCGTAAAGACGCCCCCGGACCACCCGGCCCCGCGCCCCTTCTCAAGCTCCGCGCCCCGGGGCGCCTGGCTTCGCCCTCGCGCCGGAGAGGGCGAGTGAGCCGGAGGGGCGCGCGGATTTCAGCGGGGAGAACGCGGAGGCCGCGAGGTACGAGCGACCGAGCACGACCGACCGGTGAAAACCGCTGAGGCGCCCCGGAGGCGGACCGGGCCGCAAATCAGAGGTACCGCTTGACCTCGGTGGCGGCGTCGTGGCCGTAGGCCTTGGTGAAGCGTTCCATGAAGTGGACTCGGCTGAGGGTGTACTCCTGGGTGCCGAGGGTTTCGACGACGAGGGTGGCGAGCATGCAGCCGACTTGGGCGGCGCGTTCGTGGCCGACGCCCCAGGAGAGTCCGGAGAGGAAGCCGGCCCGGAAGGCGTCGCCGACGCCGGTGGGGTCGACCTTGGCTTCTTCCTGGGGGCAGCCGACCTCTATGGCGGGTTCTCCGGCGCGTTCGATCCGGACGCCGCGGGAGCCGAGGGTGGTGACCCGGTGGCCGACGCGGGTGAGGATTTCCTCGTCGGTCCAGCCGGTCTTGCTTTCGATGAGGCCCTTCTCGTATTCGTTCGAGAAGAGGTAGAGGGCGCCGTCGAGCAGTATCCGGATCTCGTCGCCGCTCATCCGGGCGATCTGCTGGGAGAAGTCGGCGGCGAAGGGGATCTCGCGGGTGCGGCATTCCTCGGTGTGGCGGAGCATCGCTTCGGGGTCGTCGGCGGCGATGAGGACGAGATCGAGGCCGCCGACGCGGTCGGCGACGGACTTGAGTTCGATGAGCCGGGCTTCGCTCATGGCGCCGGTGTAGAAGGAGCCGATCTGGTTGTGGTCGGCGTCGGTGGTGCAGACGAAGCGCGCGGTGTGGAGGACTTCGGAGATCCGTACGGAGCCGGTGTCGACGCCGTGGCGGTCGAGCCAGGCGCGGTATTCCTCGAAGTCGGCTCCGGCGGCGCCGACGAGGATCGGCCGGGTGCCGAGTTGTCCCATGCCGAAGCAGATGTTGGCGCCGACGCCTCCTCGGCGGACGTTGAGGGTGTCGACGAGGAAGGAGAGGGAGACCGTGTGGAGCTGGTCCGCGACGAGCTGGTCGGCGAAGCGACCGGGGAAGGTCATCAGATGGTCATTGGCGATGGATCCGGTGACTGCGATTCGCACGGCGTGTGGGCTCCTGTGGCGGGGTGGAAAAGACGCCTAACGCTACCCGGTCGTGTCAGGCCACCAAAGAACATAAACTACCCCATAGTAGATCCTTCTCCGGTGAACTTAGGGGTGCATACGGTGCGCTCATGACGAACTCCACCCCTGCTCCAGCGTTTCGCGACCCCGACTTCACCCTGGCCCAGCTGCGGGGTGACTGTGTGCGGATGGCTCCGCACTGGCCGGTCGCGGCGCGGGTCGTGGCGGCTCCGGTGCCGCCGTCCTCGATCCGGGGTGTGGTGGTGCCCGCGGCGTCGGTCCGGCTGGTGCGCGGGCTGCCGGGCTACGGCTGAGGTCGCGCGGGTGCGCCGGAGGACGCCGCGGCCACCGGGGGCGACCGCCGGGGAACCGTACGCGCCCGCCTTCCGTCCCATCGCCGTGGCTCCCACTCGGGGGACCGCCGGGGGGCGAGGCGAAGGAGTTCGCGGTGAGCGGTGCAAGGAGTACGGAGGACGGCAAGGGGGTCACCCGCGGGCGTACCCCCCTGATCGCGTCGGTCGTGGCGGCCGTGCTGGTGGTCGGCGGCGGCAGTGGGCTCTATCTGGCGGTGGGCGGTTCATCGGATTCCGGTGACCGGGGCGCGGCGGCCGGGAAGTCGGCGGCCGACCCGGAGCCGCCGAAGATCCGGGCGGAGTCGGGGCTCTCGTCGGCTCCGGGCGCGGTGTCCGGGATAGCGCCGGGTGAGCCGGGGCCGCTGGGTGTGGTCCTGGAGCGCGGCAAGGGTGTCTCGTTCCCCGGCGGGCCGGGGAGGGCGGCCGTGTACCGGGCCGGTGGCGATCTCCCGGCGGCGGACGCGGCCCGGGTGGCGAAGGCGCTGGGGCTGCCGGAGGCGCCCCGGCGGAGCGGCGGTATGTGGCGTTCGGGTCCGGCGGCCGACGGTACGGGGCCGGTCGTGGATGTGGGCGGGAAGGCTCCGGGTTCCTGGTCGTACCGGGCCCATGGGGGTACGGAGGGCGGCGACGCCTGTGCGAGTCCCACCGTCTGTGCCACCGGGCCCGGGGCCGCGGGGTCTTCGGGTACGCCGGTGTCGGAGGCGCGTGCCCGGCAGGCGGCGGCCTCGGTGCTGAAGGAGCTGGGGTTGGCCGACGCGGTCGTCGACGCCCGGCAGACCGTGGGCGCGGACCGGATGGTGACGGCGGATCCGCTGGTCGGCGGTGTGCGGACGCAGGGGTACGCGACGCGGTTGACGATCGGCCCGGACGGCACGGTGGTACGGGGCAACGGGTTCGCGGCGGTGCCTTCGAAGCGGGACGTCTATCCGCTGGTCTCGGCGGACGAGGCGCTGCGGGAGGCCGGCCGGGCGGTGCTGGGGTCGGTCGGTGAGGGCCGGTCGGGGCCGCCCGCCTGTGCCACGTCGGTTCCGCTCGGCGGCGGGGACGACGCGGTGAGTACGGACCGGGGCGCGGCGGCGGAGTGCGGCCCGGCACGTCCGGCGCCGCAGCGGATGGCGGTGGCGGGTGCGGCCCTCGGGCTGTCGGCGGTTCACGGCGCGGACGAGGTGACGTTCGTTCCGGCCTGGCTGTTCCGGGTGGCGGCGACGGGCGGGGGCCCGGAGTTCGTCCATGCGCAGCCCGCGGTGGAGAAGCGTTTTCTGGACAGCTCGCCCGCTCCGGTGCCGGGTGGCGGGAACAAGCCGCCGTCGGACGGCGGCGGGGATGTTCCGCCTCCGGCGGAGAAGCCCGCGCCGACGGTGAGCGCCGTGACGGAGTACCGGGTGGACGGCCGGGCCTTGAAGCTGACTTTCTACGGCGGGGTCTGCGAGAGCTACCGGGCGTCGGCCCGGGAGAGCGGCGGTTCGGTCGAGGTCACGGTCGAGGGGAAGTGGAACGCTCCGGGGAAGGCGTGTATCGCCGTCGCGAAGGAGCAGACCGTGGCGGTGACGCTGGACGCGCCGCTCGGCGGCCGGAAGGTCGTGGACGCGGCGACGGGTGAGGCGGTCCCGCGGAGCTGACGGGTCCGGGCGGCGGCCCGGTGCGGGCGGGCGGTGCCACGGACACCGCCGCCGCTATCGCCGCGCCCGGCGCCGTAGAGCCGTAGAGCCGTAGAGCCGTAGAGCAGAACGAGAACCGTAAACGAACACGAGGCGGCGGGGGGGGGGGGGGGCGCGGCGGGGCCGCCGGCCGGGGCGCCCCGCGC
>NZ_JBEYIS010000069.1:0-34313 GCF_040635975.1 Streptomyces sp. NPDC006798 | reverse complement strand
CCCCGAAGGCGCCGTCATCGTCGTACTCATCCTCACCGCCGTCGTACTCGCCTTCCGCGCCGCGAAGAAGCCCGACAAGCGCCGCATCATCGGCGCGCTGGGGCGCGCGAGCCCGGCACCGCGATCCGCCGTGGCGTGTCCGGAGAGCAGCGCTGTCTGCCCGGAGGCCCGGGGCCGTGGCGTCCGGTGCGCACGACGCGGGACGGCGGTGGGGTCCCCCGGCGAAGCCGGGGGTGGATTCCCTCGTACCGGACGTACTCGGGAAATCCCCGATAACGCCGGGGGCACCTCGCCCGCCCGGGCCCGGGCCGCGGGGGAGAGCGCGCGGGCCGGACGCCGACCGGGCGGGATCCCGACGACACGCCCCGGGCCCGGCGGCCCGGGAGACGGCCCCACGCCGCGTCGCCGCCCATCGGCAATGGCCCCCTGAGCCCGGGGCGGGTGGTACGAGGCCGACACCGGGGCCCGTGCCCCGGTGGGGCCGGTGGTCAGTGGTGCCAGGGCAGCCGGACCGGCTCGGCGGGGATCCGCCCGGCGATCAGACCGGCCGTCAGCGCCGGGAGGCCGTACGGGTAGACGGTCTCGTCCCCGGCCGCCAGTTCCTCCCGGGTCCACCAGCGGTGCCCGGCGTGATACCGCAGCTCGTTCGCCTCCTGCCCGCCGATGTCCACCCGATGGGTCCCGACCCGGAGCAGGAAGTAGTCGTCCCGGAACACCCCGGCGGCCCAGCCGAGGTCCGCGTATCCGGAGGTGTACGCCACCGGGGAGCCCAGCGCCTCCGGCGGCACCGGGAGACCGGTCTCCTCGCGCAGTTCCCTGGCCGCGGCCCCGGCGAGGGTCTCCCCGTCCTCGACGCCGCCGCCCGGTGTGCACCAGCCGTACCCGGTACCGGGATCGTCGGGGTCGAGCCGGAATCTCAGCAGCAGCAGACGGTGCCGCCCGTCGAACAGCAGCACTCGGGCGGACCGGCGGACGGCCTCGTCGGTTTCGGGCATCGGAGCAGTTTACGGCGGGTGCGCGGGGACCGGCCGGGGAATCCCCGCCCGGCGACCGCTCGTACCGTACGCGTGGACGGCGGGACCCCGTTCCGTACGGCCGCGACGGTACGGAACACCCGCCCCCGGTCTCCGTGTTCGAGGACCGGAGTCCGGTCGGGGACCCGTAGGAACCGGTGTCGTACGGCCCCGCCGCCGCCCCGGCACCGTACGGACGGCCCGGCCCGCCGCAGATCGCGGCAGCCGCCACCTGCGGCGCGCGACGATCGCGGCGGGCCGTCCGGGGGCGTCCGGGATCCGCCGTCCGGGCGATCCGGTCCCCCGCGCGGGCAATGATCGTGACGGCACGTCATGAACATGGTGTTCGAGGGCGGGTACACGTCGTATGCTCCCCGAGGCGCCGCCGTCGCTCCCGACGGCGATTCGCTCGTTCGAGTGAGAACGGGGGAGGCTGTTCCCATCCCGCCCGCGCGATCGACACAATCGACGCGGCCGTTGGCCATGGCTGTACAGTCCCCCGCCCCGCCCGTTCCGGGGCCGCGCGGGTTCCGCTGCGCGGTCACGGACGAGGCCGTGTTCGCACAGGAGCGCCGTCCGGCCGGGGCCGGACGGGATCCCGTGTCCACGGCCGGGGCGCGGCCGGTGCGCCGGGCAGGGCCTATGAGGGGACCATCGGCATGATCCGCAGCAGTTCTGTACGTCGCGTCCCGGCCCCGTTGCGGAGCATCCGGGCCGTCCCGTCCCGGGTGCTCCGACGCGAGGCCGGGACGCGCCCCCGGCCGGGGCCGTCCGGCCGCCGCCCCCTGCGCCGCCGGCTGCCCGCCCTCGTCCTCCCCCTCGCCTGCGGCGCCGCCGCCCTGATCGGCCGGGTCGTACTGCCCCACGACCACCCCGAGAGCCAGGGCGAACGGATCGTCGCGGGTCTCGTCCTGCTCGCCGCCGGGACCGTCGGCACCGCGTTACTCCTCCGGGGCCGGCGACGGCTCCGCCGCGAACTGCGCCGGGCCCGCGCGGTGGCCCACGCCACCCAGCGCGTCCTGCTGCGCCCGCCGCCCGCCCGCCTCGACGGGCTCTCGATCGCCGCGGGCCAGCTCTCCGCCAGCCGGGGCGCGACCGTCGGCGGCGATCTCTACGAGGTCGTGGCCACGCCCTACGGGGTGCGTGCCGTCATCGGCGACGTACGAGGTCACGGTCTGCCCGCCATCGGGTCGGTCGCGGCCGTGCTCGGCAGCTTCCGGGAGGCCGCGTACGACGAACCCGACCTCGGGGGCGTACTGCGGCGGCTGGACCGGGCCGTCCAGCGCCATCTGCGCGAACGCGCCCGCGACGAGAGCGCCGGACGGACCCGGGACGCCCGCGGTGAACCCGGCGCACGCGCTTCCGGCGACGAACCGGCCGGGGACGGGCCCGCGGCCGGCCGCGAGCCGGATCCGGAGGGCTGGCCCGCCGAGGAATTCGTCACCGTACTGCTGCTGGAGCTGGGCGAAGGACCGACCCGGAGCGTACGGGCCCTCAACTGCGGCCATCCGTGGCCCTACCGGCTCGGTCCCGGCGGTGTCCGCCCGCTGGCCGCCGCCGAACCGCTGCCGCCGCTCGGCCCCTTCCCCCTCCCGGCCCGGCTCGATCCGCACCTCTGCGAGGGACTGGCCCCGGGCGAGGCCCTGCTGCTGCACACGGACGGCGCGGCCGAGGCACGCGACGCCCGGGGCCGGTTCTTCGCCCTCCCGGCCGTCCTGGACCGGGTATCGGCGGCGCCGTCCACGCCGCCCGCCGACGTACTCGCCGCCGTCCAGTCGGCGCTGCTGCGTCACACCGGCGGCCGCCCCGACGACGACGTGGCCCTGCTGATGCTCCGCAACGACCGCCCCGAACCGCCGCCCCGGACTCCCGCCGCGGACCGCCGCCGGGAGCCGTCCCGCCGGTAGCCGGGCCCGTAAGCCGGTCGCCCGGTCGGTACGCCGCTGGACCCCCGGGCTCTCGCGGGGCCCGGCGGAGTTCACGGGTGGGGCAGTTCGGCCATGGACGCGAGGCCGGGGCCGGGGCGCGGCTCTGGGCCCGTCCGGCTGGCGGGACGGGCCCAGTCGGCCGCACGCTGCGGAGGTCGCCCTCCGAGGGCTGCCCGTACGGCCGGCGCCGCCCGCCCTGCCGCGGAGTGTCGGGCAGATCGGCGGGGCGGACGACGCGGTGGAGGACCGCCGCACTGTACGAGGGGGAGCCGGCGGTCCGGCCGCCTCCTTGAGAGGCATTTCAGTCAAGCCGCCCCGGCCCGGCGGCGGCAGCGCGCACAGCACCCCGGTACCGGCGTTCCGTTCACACCCCGTGTGAATCCACCGTCGACTACGCTGAGCGGACCGAGCCCCCGGAGCGCCCGCATGCAGCCGAACACCCTGCTCGACGCCCTGCTCGACGAGTCGGGCATCTCCCACGCGGGCCTCGCCGCCCGGGTCAACCAGGCGGGCCGGGCCAGGGGACTGACCCTGCGCTACGAGCACACCGCCGTCGCCCGCTGGCTCAAAGGCCAGCGCCCCCGGGGCCAGGTCCCCGATCTGATCTGCGAGGTACTCGCGGGGCGGCTGCGCCGCGCCCTGACCCTCGGCGACATCGGCCTCGGGGTGGACGGCGCCGGGACCGCCCCGCCCGACACCCCCCTCTCCGGCTTCGTGGACCGCGCGACCGCCCTCTGGCGCTCCGACGAACAGCAGCGGCGGCATGTCATCGACGCCCCCGCCGTCACCGGCACCCCGGCCGTGATCCCGGTCTGGGAGTGGGAGAACCCCCCGGAGGACGGCGATGTCTCCCGCTCCGGACTGACCCGGGTCTCCATGGCCGACGTCGCCATGCTGCGGGCCGCCCGCGCGCACTACGAGCTGATGTACCGCCGCGCGGGCGGTGTCGCGACCCGCGCCAGGATCGTCGGCTTCCTCAACACCGAGACCGCGCCCCTGCTGCGGGGTTCGTACAACGACGCCCTCGGACGGCAGTTGCACCGCGCCACCGGCGGACTGGTCGCGGTCGCCGGGATCTGCGCCTACGACTCCGACGCCCACGGTCTCGCCCAGCGCTACTTCCACCAGGCGCTCCGGCTCGCCAAGGCCAGCGGTGACCGCGGGCTCGGCGCCTATGTGATCGCCCTGCTGGTCAATCAGTCGCTCTTCCTCTCCGAGCACCGGCAGGCCGTCGCCTTCGCGGAGGCCGCCCTGCGGACCGCCGGCGGGCAGCTCACCCCCGCGCTCTCCGCCGACCTCTACGCGATGCAGGCCAAGGCGTACGCCCATCTCGGCGACGACGCCTCGGCGGTCCGCTGTATCCGGCGGGCCGAGACGGAGGCCGAACGGATCCACCTGGGGGACGAGCCCGACGAGACCGGCTACGTCCAGCCGGGTCTGGTCAACGTGCAGGCGGCGGAGGCGCTGCTGAGCCTCGGCGATCTGGCCGCCGCCCGGGAGCACGCCTACGCGGCGGCCGGGACGCCCGCCCACGACCGGGGCCGGGTGCACCGGCTGGCGATGCTCTGCCAGATCGAACTGCGCCAGGGCGAGGCGGACCGGGCGGCGGCCACGGCCGCGGAGATGACGGAACGGGTGAGGGGGATGGAGTCCCAGCGGCTGCGGGACCGGCTGCGGGCGGTCCGGGAACATCTGCTGGCCAGCGGCAGCGCCAACGCGGAGGAGGCGGCGGGGCTGATCGACGAGGCGCTGCGCGTCCCGTTGTGACCCGGGCGCCCGGCGGCCGGCCGACCCGTACGGATGCGGACCGTTCGGCGTCACCATGGCCGGTCGACGACCGTGGACGATTCCGCTGAGCAAGATCGACTGCTGCGATGTTGCCACCTACAGGCCGAAAGGTGGCAGAACTGTGCAGTGGACGAATCTCAACGAACAAACTGTGTATGAGAACCGGTGGTTCCGGGTCAATCTGGCCGATGTCCGACTCCCCGACGGCCGGCACCTCGACCACTTCCTCATCCGGCTCCGGGCCGTCGCCGTGGCGACCGCCGTCAACGAGGACAACGAGGTCCTGATGCTCTGGCGACACCGCTTCATCACCGACAGCTGGGGCTGGGAACTGGCCGCGGGAGTGGTCGAGGACGGCGAGGACATCGAGGCGGCGGCGGCCCGCGAGATGGAGGAGGAGACCGGCTGGCGGCCGGGCCCCCTGCGCCATCTGCTCACCGTCGAACCCGCCAACGGCCTGATCGACGCCCGGCACCATCTCTACTGGGCGGAGGGCGCGACCTACATCGGCCATCCCGAGGACGACTTCGAGTCCTCACGCCGTGAGTGGGTGCCGCTGAAGGCGATTCCCGATCTGATCGCCCGGGGCCGGATCCCGGCCGCCAACATGGCGGCCGGACTGCTGATGCTGCGTCACATGCGGCTGGGCTGAGCCCCGGTGGCCGCCGGTGCCGGGACCGGCGGCGTCGCGGGTGACCCCGGGCGGTCCCCACCTCCGCGAGAACGGCGGCGTACGCGCCCCGGGCCCGCGGCACGGTGACCCGGACCATCCGGCCGGGGCGGGCGGCAGGGCGCCCGACCCCATCCGGCAGCCGTACGGGATCGGCAGCCGTACAAGATCATCCGTACAAGATCAGTCGTACGGGACGAGCGGTACGGGATCAGTTGTACGGGTAGAAGCCCGACCCGGTCTTCCGGCCGAGCCGGCCCGCGTCCACCATCCGCTGGAGCAGCGGGGGAGCGGCGTACAGCGGCTCCTTGAACTCGGCGTACATCGAGTCGGCCACGGACGCCACCGTGTCGAGACCGATCAGATCCGACAGCTTCAGCGGGCCCATCGGGTGCGCGCACCCCAGCTCCATGCCGTTGTCGATGTCCTCACGGCTGGCGATGCCCGACTCGAACATCCGGATCGCCGACAGCAGATAGGGGATGAGCAGCGCGTTCACCACAAAGCCCGAACGGTCCTGGGCGTGGATCGCGTGCTTGCCCAGTACCTGCTCCACCATGGCCTCGGACCGCTTCACCGTCTCCTCGGAGGTGGTCAGCGCCGGGATCAGCTCCACCAGCTTCTGGACCGGGGCCGGGTTGAAGAAGTGGATCCCGATGACCTGGTCCGGCCGGGACGTCGCCACCGCCAGCTTCACCAGCGGGATCGACGAGGTGTTGGAGGCCAGGATCGCGTCCGGACGGGTCACGACCTGGTCGAGCACCTGGAAGATCTCCGTCTTCACCTGCTCGTTCTCCACCACCGCCTCGATCACCAGATCGCGGTCGGCGAACTCGCCGAGGTCGGTGGTGAAGCTCAGCCGGCCGAGTGCCGCGTCCCGCTCCTCCTCGGAGATCTTGCCCCGCTCGGCGGCCTTGGTGAGGGAGTTGTTCAGCCGGGTCCGGCCCAGTTCCAGCGCCTCGCCGGTGGTCTCGGCGACCCTCACCTCCAGCCCGCTGCGGGCGCACACCTCCGCGATGCCCGCGCCCATCTGGCCACAGCCCACCACTCCGACGCGTGCAATGTCGGCCATTGACTCCGTCACCTCGTGCCTTTCGCTGCTTTTGTGCGGGATTCCCCGTATGGTTCCGGCGCCCGCCTCGACCGTACGACGGTACTCCGGATCATCCCGGGCACGATGATCGGGGAAGGGTGGGCGCCGTCACGGTCAGCGGCCGGACGGGGCCGGACATATCTGAACGGACCGGGGCGGACTGCAACGGCCGGAGCGGAGAAGATTCCCATGGCGCACATCACCAGAAGAGGGTTCATGGCGGCGGCCGGAGCGGTCACCGGACTGGCGACCGCGGGCGACGCCGCGGCCGTCATCCGGACGGAACCCGGCCCGGCCGGAGGGAGCCGGGCCGAAGCGGCCGAGTTCCGCGGCATGTGGCTGGCGACGATCACCAACCGGGACTGGCCGTCCGCCGCCGGACTGACCGCCGAACGGCAGCGGGCCGAACTGATCGCCCATCTCGACACCGCCGCCGCCCGTCGGCTCAACGCGGTGGTCTTCCAGGTCAGGCCCGCCGCGGACGCCTTCTGGCCGTCGCCCTACGAACCCTGGTCCCGCTATCTGACCGGGACCCAGGGCCGCGACCCCGGCTGGGACCCGCTCGGTACCGCCGTCACCGAGGCGCACCGGCGCGGGCTGGAGCTGCACGCCTGGTTCAACCCGTACCGCGTCGCCACCACGACCGACCTCACCCGGCTCGCCGAGAACCATCCGGCCCGCCGCAACCCCGGCTGGGTACTGCCCTACGGCGGCAAGCTCTACTACGACCCGGGGGTCCCCGAGGTCCGCGCCTTCGTCCAGAACGCCATGATCGACGCGGTCCGGCGCTACCCCGTCGACGGCGTCCACTTCGACGACTACTTCTACCCCTACCCGGTGGCCGGGCAGACCTTCGGGGACGACGCCACCTTCGCCCGGTACGGCACGGGCTTCACCGACAAGGCCGCCTGGCGGCGCGACAATATCGACCGGCTCATCCGGGAGATGTCCCGGCGGATCAAGTCCACCAGGGCCGGTGTCGCCTTCGGCGTCAGCCCGTTCGCGGTCTGGCGCAACGCCACCACCGACCCGCGCGGCTCCGACACCCGCGCCGGGATCGAGACCTACGACGATCTGCACGCCGACACCCGGACCTGGGTCCGGCAGGGCTGGATCGACTATGTCGTCCCGCAGATCTACTGGAACATCGGCTACTCCGCCGCCGACTACGCCAAGCTCGTGCCCTGGTGGAACGCGCTGGTCAAGGGGACGGACGTCCAGCTCTACATCGGCGAGGCGCTCTACAAAGCGGGCGACCCGGCCCAGGGCGCGCCCTGGCAGGACCCGGCGGAGCTGTCCCGGCATCTGACGCTCGCCGGGAAGTACGGGCGGGTGCGGGGCCACTGCTTCTTCTCGGCGAAGGAGGTCAGGGCGGACCGCAACGGGGCCATGGCGCGGGTGGTGGCGGACCACTATCCGACCCGGGTGCCGACGCCGTAGCGGTGGTGACGGCGGGGCGGTAGCGGTGCCGTACGACGGTACGGTCCGTACGGCGGTGTACGGGCCGGGCGGTGTACGGGCGTGCCGAACCGGCGCCGGGGCGCGGAACGTGCCGTACCGGAACGGCGCGGGGGAGCGGTTCCGGGCTCAGGCGGCGGGTTCGTGCGGCCGGACGACCGAGTCCGGACCCGGGGACATCACCGTCTCGTGGCCGTCGTCCTCGAACCGGACGCGGTACGGCGGCCCGCCGTCCGCGCCGTGGACCTCCACGACCTCGGCGACCCGGTCGGGATGCCCCACGGTCCTGCCGTGTACCAGCAGCTTGTCGCCCACACGTGCTCGCATCGGGAGTGACCTCCTCGAAGGCGGGGGTGGTCCGTGTGCTTCCGAGTCTACGGCCGGGCCCGGAACCACACCTTCCGGCGGTTCGGGGGCGGGGCGCGTTCCGGCGGTTCGGGGGCGGGGCGGGCCCGCTGTCGTGAGCGCCCTCGCCCCTGTCTGCCGCCCCCGTGGCTCAGCCGCGTGCCCGCTGGGTGACCGCGATGCACACCAGGACACCCGCCGCCGCCACCGGGGCCGCGGGCGACAACGCCTCGCCCAGCAGCGCGACCGACCAGACCAGCGTCAGCAGCGGCTGGGCCAACTGCAACTGGCTCGCCCGGGGAATGCCGATCGCCGCCATGCCCCGGTACCAGACGTACAGACCGAAGAACGTGGAGCCGCAGGCCACCCAGACCAGCCCGGTCACCCCCCGCGCCGTCAGCCGTACCGGCTCGTACGCCAGCGCGACGGCCGATCCCGCGACGGCGAACGGCAGACAGAGCACCAGCGCCCAGCCGATCACCTGCCACCCCGGCAGCACGGCCGCCAGCCGGCCGCCCTCGGTGTATCCGGCGGCGCACACCAGCAGGGCGCCGAAGAGATACAGATCGGCGCCCTGGAGAGCGCCGCCGCTCTCCGACACCGTGAACGCGATCACCACCGCCGCCCCGGCCAGGGCCGCCAGCCAGAACGTGCGCGAGGGGCGGCGGCCGGTCCGGACGGCGGCGAAGACCGCGGTCGTCAGCGGCAGCAGCCCCACCACCACGGCCGCGTGGGAGGTGGTCGACGAGCGCAGCGCCAGCGTCGTCAGCAGCGGAAAGCCCACCACCACGCCCCCGGCGACCACCAGCAGCGAGCCCCAGTGGCGGCGGTCGGGCGGCGGGACCCGCAGGGCCAGCAGCAGCCCGCCCGCGACGACGGCGGCGACGACGGCGCGCAGGGAGACCAGCGACCAGGGTCCGAAGGACCGCAGGCCCCAGACGGTCGAAGGGAAGGTGAGGGAGAAGGCGACGACGCCCAGCGCCGCGAGTGCCGTACCCGTACGCGCCGTACGGGGACCCACCCGGCGGTCGGCACCGCCGTCCCGGCTGCCGGGACGGCCGCTGCCGGATCCGGCGGTCCCGAGGGCCCGCGCGGCGCGCCCGGTGGTACCGGCATCGGTGGCGCGGGCCGCTTCCCCGGCGGGAGATCCGCCGACCGCTATCGGTGAATCAGCGGTAGCGCTATTCTGTGCTCTCATGAATGAGCGTAGCAGTGTCGACGATCTCGCGGCCAAGCTGCGTGATGAGCTGAGCCGCTACTCTCCCGGTGGAAAGCTGCCGTCGAGTCGGGCCCTGGTCGAGCGGTATCGGGTCTCCCCGGTGACGGTCACCCGCGCCCTCGCCCAGCTCGCCGCCGAAGGGCTGGTCGTCACCCGGCCCGGTGCCGGGGCCTTCCGGGCCGAACGGCGCCCCGCGGCGGCGCCCGCCGGGGACACCTCGTGGCAGGAGGTCAGCCTGAGCGCGGCGGCGACCGCCGGCTCCGTACCGCGTACCGTCGACGCGTCCGGCGTCCTCGCCACCCTCGCCGCGCCCCCGGCGGGTGTCGTCGAACTCAACGGCGGCTATCTCCACCCCACGCTCCAGCCCGAACGCGCCCTGGCGGCCGCCCTCGCCCGCGCCGGGCGGCGCCCCGGCGCGTGGGGACGCCCGCCCGTCGAAGGGCTGCCCGAACTGCGGGAGTGGTTCGCCCGGGGCATCGGCCCGACGCTGACCGCGGCCGACGTCCTGATCACCGCGGGCGGCCAGCCCGCCCTCACCACGGCCCTGCGAGCCCTCGCCCCGCCCGGCGCGCCGGTCCTCGTCGAATCCCCGACCTACCCCGGTCTCCTCGCCGTCGCCCGGGCGGCCGGGCTGCGTCCCGTACCGGTCCCCGTCGACGCGGACGGCGTACGGACGGAGCTGCTCGCGGCCGCCTTCGAGGCCACCGGCGCCCGGGTCCTCGTCTGTCAGCCCCTCTTCCAGAACCCCACCGGCGTGGTGCTCGCCGCCGACCGGCGGCCCGAGGTGCTGAGGATCGCCAGGGCCGCCGGGGCGTTCGTCGTCGAGGACGACTTCGCCCGGCGGCTCGGCCACGACGACGCGCCCCCGCCGCCCCGCCCGCTGGCCGCCGACGACCCCGACGGCGTCGTCGTCCATGTCGGGTCGCTGACGAAGATCTGCTCACCGAGCCTGCGGATCGGCGCCCTCGCGGCCCGCGGCCCCGTCCTGGACCGGCTCCGGGCCATCCATGTCGTGGAGAGCTTCTTCGTCCCCCGGCCCGTCCAGGAGGCCGCGCTCGAACTCGTCGGCTCACCGGCCTGGCACCGGCATCTGCGGACCGTCGCCGCCGCGCTGAGGACCCGCCGCGACACGCTCGCGGCCGCCGTCGCCGGAGACCTGCCCGAGCTGGGCCTGCCGTCGGTCCCCTGCGGCGGCCACCATCTGTGGCTCCGGCTGCCCGACGGCACCGACGAGGCCGCCCTGCACAGCGCGGCCCTGCGCGCCGGAGTGGCGATCGCGACGGGGCGGCCGTACTACTCCGCCGAACCCCCGGCGGGCTCGCTGCGGCTGAGCTTCGCGGCCGTCGCGGACCCGGCGGACCTGGTCGAAGGCGCCCGCAGGCTGCGTACCGCGTACGACGAGATCCGCGCACTCCGCGTCTGAGAACCCGGCGAGTCCCGGGGGCGGTACGCGCCCGGTCCGGGGCTCGCGGCGGCGGACCCGCCGGCCACCGGGCCCGGGTTTGTCACACCGGACCCCGGCGCCGTCGAAACGTCCCGCCCCCCGAACCGTCGACGCTCTGCGGCGTGCCGTCCCGCCGGGCGCGCCGGTGCGCCGCCACCCGCTCGCGGGTCGCGCACCGCCGGGAGCAGTAACGGCGTACGGGACCACTGCCCAGGGTCAGGAAGACCCGGCCGCACACCGGGGACGCGCACACCCCGCCCGGCGGGCGCTGACGGTCCCAGATCAGTACGGTCAGGGCCAGACCGGACGAGGCCAGCAGCCATTCGCCCCACGGCGCGTCGTCATGGCTGTCGAGATGCGGATGCCACGGCGAAGCGCCGCCGTGCGACGTCAGCCGCAGTGTCCCCGCGCAGCGGGCCAGCAGCGTGTTCACCCGCTCCGCCGCCCGGTCGGCGTCCGGTGCGGTGAAGACGTCGCGCAGCCGCCCCGCGGCCTCCCGCAGCTCCGCCACGTCCCGGGCCGACAGGCCGTCGGGGACCTGCTCGCCGTGGTCGCGCAGTACGGCCGCGACCTCGTCGGCCACCGGATCGCCGGGGCCGGAGAGGACGTTGACCAGAGCCGCCGTACGCGCGGCGATCGCCGCCACGGAATGCCGGGCCGACCACTCGGCCCGCTCGGCCGGGGACTCGCCCGCCGAAGCCGGCGAGGGGGCGGACGCCACCGGACGGGGGCCGTGCCCGCCGCCGGGCCGGGAGCCGTCTACCGGAGCCATGGGAGAACCACCATGGGGCGACCGTAGCGCATGTAACGCATCTGGTGAATGTTTGAGTTACCGACGTAACGTGCCGGGCATGCTGAAGCGTTACGGACTGGGACGTTACGCGGCCGGTGCCGCCGCCGCCCGTACCGGCGACGAGATGTCCGGCCCCGCCCTGCTGCTCGCCGGACTCGCCGCCACCGGATCGACCGTCACCGCCACCACCCTGCTCGCCGCCCTCACCGTCGCGGCCGCCGCGGGCGGCCCCCTTCTCGGAGCGCTCCTGGACCGCTCGCCCCGGCCCGGCGTCCTGTTGGCCGGGACACTCCTCGGCTACGCCACCGGCCTCCTGGTCGTCCTGGGCTGCCTGGGCCGCGCCCCGCTCGGCCCGACCATCGCCGTCGCCGTACTCGCCGGACTCCTGGGCCCCGCCATCGCGGGCGGCTGGACGTCCCAACTGCCCCGGACCGTCCCGGCCCACCGGCTCGACCGGGCCAACGCCGTCGACGCGATGACCTTCAACGCCGCCGGGCTGCTCGGCCCCCTGCTGGCCGGACTCGTCGCACACCGGGCGGGCGCCGGCACCGCGGTCGTGGTCTCCGCCGCCTTCATCGGCCTGGCGCTCCCCGCGGCCCTGCTGCTCCCACGTACCGCCTCCGCCTCCGTCACCGCCACCGGACCCGGAGGCCCGCCCGCGCCCCGCACCCCCGTACGGGCCGATCTCGCCGCCGGATTCCGGGTCATCGCCCGCACCCGGGCGCTCGCCCGCCCCACCCTCTCCTCCGTGATCTCCTGCGCGGGCCAGGGCATGTTCCTCGCCTGCGCCCCGCTCCTCGGCGAACGGGTCCTCGGCGGCCCCGCCCGGGGCGCCGCCCTGCTCGCCGTGATCGCGGCGTCGGCGCTCGGTGCCAACGCGCTGCTGGCCCGCCGCCGTACGCCGCTCCGCCCGGAGACCGTGCTGGCGATCAGTGCCGCGGTCCTCGCCGTCGCCCTCGTCCTGTTGGCCACCGCCCATCCGCTCACGGCCCTCGCGGGTGCCGTCCTGCTCGGCGCGGGGGAGGGGCCCCAGCTCACCGCCCTCTTCGCGATCCGCCACCGGGAGGCGCCGGAGCGCCTGCGGGCCCAGATCTTCACCACCGGAGCCAGCCTCAAAATCACCGGCTTCGCGATCGGCACGGCCGCCGCCGGACCGATCGCCGCCCTCTCCCTCCCCGGCGCCCTGCTGACCGCGGCGGCCGTCCAACTCCTGGCTCTCCTCGCTCTCCTCGCCCCGCTCCCCCTCGGCGCCCGCCCCCGCCGCCGGACCCCGCCCGCCCGAAGGGTGCCGGGCCCCCGCCGCACGGCACCCCCGGACCCCGCCACCCCCGCCCTCTTCAGTCCGGCCGCCGTACCACCAGCCCCTGGACCTCGTACGACATCTCCGACACCCCGGGATCAGGGGCCGGGTGATAACGCCCCGCGCAGACCGAGAGATTGACGATCAGATACGCCTGCCAGCGCCGCCCCACCCCCCGGCGATCCGCGTACACCCGCTGACCGTTGACCCACCACACCACCGAACGCGCCCCGGCCTCCACCGCCAGATCCACCCAGCCGCCGGGCTCGATCGCGGCCTCCCGGTGGTAACGGTGCCCGCCCCGGACCCGGTTCGACAGCTCCAGCAGATCCGGATTGTCCGGGTGGTACTCGAAGACGTCGATCTCCTGATCGCCGTCCCGCCAGGTCCAGATCGCCGGCCAGGCGCCCATCTCCACGGGCAGCCGCACCCGCGCCTCCAGTACGTCGCCCGCCCGCATCATGAACCCCTGGGCGCTGCCCTCCGTGGTCAGCAGCCCCGCGTCCCACTTCCCGTCGTCCCGCAGCGTCGCCCGGAACACCCCGCCCCGGCTGTACGCCGGATCCTGCACCAGATGGTCCAGCTTGTTGTCCCCCGGATTCTCCGGGCCCCCGCCCGGATACGCCCACGACCGCCCGGCGACCCACTGATCCGCCGAGGCGAAGTCGGCCGTGAACACCACCTCCCCCTGCCCGGGCCCCGAACCGCCGCCCCCACCCGGCAGCGGCCACCACCGCCTCAGCCCGCCGAACCAGCCGCTCAACACCAGATACCTCCCGCACAAGCAGTCGATCTGTCCCCTGATCCGGTTCTGCCCGCCCCCGGCCGGCCCACGCCCAACCGCTCACGCATTGACACGAATTGATGACGTAGCGCGACACCGGTCCGGGCCGTACGGCGCTACGCCTCCGCCCCCAACTCCCCCTCGACGAGCGTCTCCGTGATCGGCGGACGGTCCCACAGCGCCAGGATCTCGTTGACCAGGGACACCACGGCCCGCAGATCGGCGGGGTAGGCCGGCACGTCGACGGCGGCCGCCGAGAGGGTACGGGGCACCGCGCCCGCGTCGAGCAGTACCCGCCAGTCGTCGGGGCCGATCTCGAGGTACTCCAGGGCGGGGATCCGGGCGATCTCCAGCGGATCGGCCAGCGTCCCCGCGGCGGCGGTGAGGGTGCGCAGCCGGGGCAGCCCCGTCACCGGGGCGAGGCTCAGCGGCGGACCGTCCCGGACCCCGATGGACAGCACCTCCAGCTCGGGCCGGGCGCCCGCCCCGACGCTTCGCAGGCACACGTTGTTGACCCGGGCCACCGCCGGGACCTCGCCCCTGAGGTGCCTCTCCGCCGAGAGCCGCCCCGCCACCAGATCCGTCAGGCTCGCGGCCACGAGGTCGGCACCCAGATACTCCTCATGGCTGATCCGGATGATCTGGCCGAGGTGACCACCGGGGCCGGGCGTCAGATCGACCGCCAGCCGGTCGCCGCCGCCGTTGTCCCCGAAGGCGAGCCAGCCCGGCGAGCCCACCAGCCCCTGGACGGCGGCGCCGGGCGGGGTGACGACCGCCTCCAGCGCCGCGTGCCCCCAGGGCGCCGGGCGCGACGCGGCGTCGGCGATGTAGAGATCGTCCGGCGGGAGCAGCTCGCAGCCCACCGCGCGGGCCTCCCGGCGCGCCGCCTCCGGGTCGTACGGCCGGTCCTCCCACCGCCCCCGGGTGACCCGGTAGAGCGCCTTCAGCTCGGCGGGCAGCTCCACGCCCAGCCGCCGCTCGGCCGCGGCCAGCTCCCCCTCCGTCGCCCCGACGGCCCCGGGCAGCCGCTCCCGCAGCATCCGCCCCAGCTCCCCGGGATCCGCCGAGGGGGCGGGCGCCACCCCCGGCACGGGCGCGGGCAGCCGCCGCCAGGGCTCGGGAACCGCGCCCTCCACCAGCATCAGCGCCCCGGGGCTCGGTCCGCCGATCCCGGGTTCCACGGCGGGGCTCGGCTCCAGCAGCCGCAGCGCCACCGCCCCCGACGGCGCGAACTCCGCCGCGAACGCGACCGAGCCCGTCCCGGCCTCCTCCAGCGCTTCCCGGACGCGCAGAACCGCCTCCACCTCCCGCTCGAAGACCTCCCGCGGCCTCCTCCGGCCCCGCCCCGCCAGGCCGAGGCTCCACCCGCCCCGGCCGATCCGGCCGATCGCGCCGCCCGCCGCCGTGCCGTACCGCTCGACGCGGTCGGCCCTGAGCAGCCGCAGGACGGGCTCCCAGGTCGCGAAGGTGTGTATCGACTGCGCGGAGGTACGGTCATCGATCATGCGCCGACGGTATCCGCCGCCACTGACGCCCGACCCGGCCACGGTCCGCCGACGCCGCCGACCAGCGGGTACACCGTTCGAGTGATTGCATAAACGTGCGAGCCTGCGTATAGTCATGCCATCGGCGAGGAGGCTTTCGATGGTGGTTCGGGTAGCGGTTGCGGGTGCCAGTGGCTATGCGGGCGGGGAATTGCTCCGTCTGCTGCTCGGACACCCCGGGGTCGAGCTGGGTGCTCTCACAGGGCATTCGAACGCCGGGCAGGCGCTGGGCACGGTGCAGCCGCATCTCGTGCCGCTGGCCGGACGGATACTCCAGGAGACGACCGCGGAAGTGCTCGCGGGCCACGACGTCGTCTTCCTCGCCCTGCCGCACGGCCAGTCAGCCGCCGTCGCGGAGCGGCTCGGTGACGAGGCGCTCGTGATCGACATGGGGGCCGATTTCCGGCTGCGGTCCGCCGACGACTGGGAGCGGTTCTACGGCTCCGCGCACGCGGGGACCTGGCCGTACGGGCTGCCCGAGCTGCCCGGTGCCCGGCAGGCGCTGGCCGGGGCCAGGCGGATCGCCGTGCCCGGGTGCTATCCGACCGCGGTCTCCCTCGCCCTCTTCCCGGCGTACGAGGCCGGACTGGTCGAGCCCGAGGCCGTGATCACCGCCGCGTCAGGCACCTCGGGCGCGGGCAAGGCGCCCAAACCGCATCTGCTGGGATCCGAGGTCATGGGCTCCATGAGTCCCTACGGGGTCGGCGGCGGACACCGCCATACCCCCGAGATGATCCAGAATCTGAGCGGGGTCGCCGGGAAGCCCGTCACCGTCTCCTTCACCCCGACCCTCGCGCCCATGGCCCGGGGCATTCTCGCGACATGCTCCGCCCGGGCGGTCGACGGCACGACCGCCGACGACGTCCGGACGGCTTACACCAAGGCATTCGCCGACGAGCCCTTCGTCCACCTCCTGCCCGAGGGGCAGTGGCCCGCGACCGCCTCCGTCTACGGATCCAACGCCGTTCAGATCCAGGTCGCGTACGACGAAGCGGCCCGGCGGGTGATCGCCATCAGCGCCATCGACAACCTCGCCAAGGGCACCGCGGGCGGCGCCGTCCAGAGCATGAACATCGCCCTCGGACTGCCGGAGGAGACCGGTCTCTCCACGATCGGCGTCGCCCCATGAGGAACAGCGCGTCCGCACCCAGGAACACGTCAGCGGCCACCGCCGCCACAGAGGAGACCCAGTGAGTGTCACCGCAGCGCAAGGGTTCACCGCCGCGGGCATCGCGGCAGGAATCAAGGAGAACGGCAACCCCGATCTGGCCCTCGTCGTCAACACCGGCCCCCGGCGCTCCGCCGCCGGTGTCTTCACCGCCAACCGGGTCAAGGCCGCTCCCGTCCTCTGGTCCGAGCAGGTACTGAAGGGCGGCACGGTCGCCGCCGTCGTCCTCAACTCCGGCGGGGCCAACGCCTGCACCGGCCCCAAGGGCTTCCAGGACACCCACGCCACCGCGGAGAAGGTCGCCGAGGTCCTCGGGGAGAGCGCCGGAGAGATCGCGGTCGCCTCCACCGGCCTGATCGGCATCCTGCTGCCGATGGAGAAGCTGCTCGCCGGTATCGCCGCCGCCGCCGCCCGGCTCACCGAAGACGGCGGTGAGAAGGCCGCCATCGCCATCAAGACCACCGACACCGTCCACAAGACCGCCGTCCACCGCGGCGACGGCTGGACCGTCGGCGGAATGGCCAAGGGCGCGGGCATGCTCGCCCCCGGCCTCGCCACCATGCTCGTCGTCCTCACCACCGACGCCGATCTGGACTCCGAAGCCCTGGACCGCGCCCTGCGCGAGTCCACCCGGACCACCTTCGACCGGGTGGACTCCGACGGCTGTATGTCCACCAACGACACCGTGCTGCTGCTCGCCTCCGGCGCCTCGGGCACCACCCCCGGAGAGCAGGAGTTCACTGCCGGGGTCCGGGCCGTCTGCGACGACCTCGCCCGCCAGCTCATCGGCGATGCCGAAGGCGCCTCCAAGGACATCCGGATCGAGGTCGTCGGCGCCGCCACCGAGACCGACGCCGTCGAGGTCGGCCGGTCCATCGCCCGTAACAACCTCCTCAAGTGCGCCATCCACGGCGAAGATCCCAACTGGGGCCGGGTGCTCTCGGCCATCGGCACCACCGGCGCCGTCTTCGACCCCGACCAGCTCAATGTCGCCATCAACGGCATCTGGGTCTGCAAGAACGGCTCTGTCGGCGAAGACCGCGAACTGGTCGATATGCGCTATCGCGAGGTCACCATCACCGCCGATCTCTCCGCCGGCTCCGAGCAAGCCGTGATCTGGACCAACGACCTCACCGCCGACTACGTCCACGAGAACAGCGCCTACAGCTCATGAGCACCCGGAAGCACACCGCGCTCCCCAAGGCCCGCATCCTCATCGAGGCGCTGCCCTGGCTCACCCGGCACAACGGGAAGACCGTCGTCATCAAATTCGGCGGCAACGCCATGGTCGACGAAGACCTCAAGGCCGCCTTCGCCCAGGACGTGGTCTTCCTCCACCGCGCCGGACTCAAGCCCGTCGTCGTCCACGGCGGCGGCCCCCAGATCAGCGCCCAACTCGACAAACACGGCCTCGACAGCGAGTTCAAGGCCGGACTGCGCGTCACCAGCCCCGAAGCCATGGACGTGGTCCGGATGGTCCTCGCGGGCCAGGTCCAGCGGGAACTCGTCGGACTGCTCAATGAACACGGGCCGCTCGCCGTCGGTATCACCGGCGAGGACGCCCACACGATAACCGCCACCAAACACCTGCCGACCATCGACGGAGAACTGGTCGACATCGGCAGGGTCGGCGAGATCAGCGCGATCGACACGGGAGTCGTCGAAGCCCTCCTGGCGAACGGCCGGATCCCCGTCGTCTCGTCGATCGCCCGCGCGGAGGACGACGGACATGTCTACAACGTCAATGCTGATACGGCGGCTGCGGCACTCGCTGCGGCGCTTGGCGCGGAGACGCTGATGGTCCTCACCGACGTCGAGGGGCTCTATGTGGACTGGCCCCACAGCGACGAGGTGATCAGCCGGCTCAGCGCCACCGAACTGGAGAAACTGCTGCCCGACCTCTCCAGTGGCATGGTCCCCAAAATGGAGGGCTGCCTCCACGCCGTCCGCAATGGGGTACAGACCGCGCGCGTCATCGACGGCCGCGTCCCGCACTCCATCCTGCTGGAGATCTTCACCGACGAGGGGATCGGCACCATGGTCCTGCCCGACGGCGTGACCCGGCCGGGTCACGCCACCGAAGGCAAGGCCACCGATGACAAGGGGGATGACGGCGAATGACCGCCAACGAAGAACACGTCCAGCGGTGGCGTGATGTGATGGCCGACAACTACGGCACCCCCGGCCTCGCCCTCAGCCGGGGCCAGGGCGCCACGCTCTACGACCCCGACGGCACCGTCTACACCGACTTCGTCGGCGGTATCGCGGTCAACGCCCTCGGCCACGCCCACCCCGCCGTCGTCGAAGCCGTCACCCGGCAGATCTCCGCCCTCGGCCATATCTCCAACCTCTATATCTCCGAGCCCGCCGTCGCCCTCGCCGAACGGCTGCTCCAGCTCTCCGGCCGCTCCGGACGGGTCTTCTTCTGCAACTCCGGCGCCGAAGCCAATGAAGCCGCCTTCAAAATCGGCCGGCTCACCGGCCGCCGCCATATGGTCGCCACCCGGGGCGGCTTCCACGGCCGCACCATGGGCGCCCTCGCCCTCACCGGCCAGCCCGCCAAGCAGGAACCCTTCCTGCCCCTCCCCGGCGATGTCACCCATGTCCCCTACGGAGACGCCGAAGCGCTACGGGCCGCCGTCACCGAGGAGACCGCCCTGGTGATCATCGAGCCCATTCAGGGCGAGAACGGAGTGGTCACCCCGCCCAAGGGCTATCTGACCGCCGCCCGGGAGATCACCCGCGCCACCGGCACCCTCCTCGTCCTCGACGAGGTCCAGACCGGCATCGGCCGGACCGGCCACTGGTTCGCCGCCCAGGCCGAAGGCGTCGAAGCCGATGTGGTCACCCTCGCCAAAGCCCTCGGCGGCGGACTGCCCCTGGGCGCCGCCCTCGCCTTCGGCCCCGCCGCCGACCTGCTGAAGCCCGGTCAGCACGGCACCACCTTCGGCGGCAACCCCGTCGCCTGCGCCGCCGGACTCGCCGTCCTGGACACCATTGCCGCAGAAGGGCTGCTCGACGAGGTCAAGCGGCTGGGCGAGAAGATCCGCGATACCGTCGAATCGCTGAACCACCCACTGGTCTCCCATGTCCGCGGAGCCGGCCTGCTGCTGGGTATCGTGCTCAACGAGCCCCTCGCATCCCGAGTGCAGCAGGCGGCTCAGCGCGCCGGGTTCCTGATCAACGTCCCCGCCCCCGATGTCGTACGGCTGATGCCGCCACTGAACATCGGAGAGGAGGCGGTGGACGCCCTCCTCCGGGCACTGCCCGGCGTGCTGGACGAGGCGGAAGGACCGAACGGGGAATGAAGACGCGATGACCGAGGCGCGAGACAGAGCCGCACAGGACGCACGCGACGCCCAGGCGGCCGCCATGGCCGGACAGTTGGGCGACGCCGCCGGGCCCGCCGTGCCGCAGACCCGGATGGCCCGCCACCGGCGGATTGTCGACATCCTCAACCGCCAGCCGGTGCGCTCCCAGAGCCAGCTCGCCAAGCTGCTCGCGGACAACGGACTCAGCGTCACCCAGGCCACCCTCTCCCGGGACCTCGACGAACTGGGCGCCGTGAAGATCCGCAACACCGGCGGCGAGCTGATCTACGCCGTGCCCAGTGAAGGCGGTTTCCGGACCCCCCAGGCTCCCCTGGGAGAGTCCGCCAAGGAGGAGCGAATGCGCCGGCTCTCCGCCGAGCTGCTGATCTCCGCCGAGGCATCCGCCAATCTGGTGGTCCTCCGGACACCCCCGGGAGCGGCCCAGTTCCTCGCCTCGGCCATCGACCAGGCCGAACTCCACGACATCCTCGGCACCATCGCCGGGGACGACACACTGATGCTGATCAGCCGCGACCCCACCGGAGGGCAGGCACTCGCCGACCATCTGCTGAGGCTCGCCCAACGGGAACGCTGACCCGCACCGGAGGAAAAGCGGACCGGGGCCCCGGCCGTCCGACGCTCACCCGCGTCCGACGGCCAGGGGCCCCGACTCCGTTCCGATCGCGATATGCGGACTCCGCTCCGGATCCACCCAGGCCAGAATCCGGGCCATGGCGTCCGCCGGAACCGAGACACAGCCCGCCGTCGGCCCCGCCCCGTTCACATGGAGAAAGATCCCGGCGCCCCGGCCCCGCACCGGACGGTCGTAGTTGAATCCCGTCACCAGAGCATGCGCGTACTGCGTGCCGTACTCCACCAGATGCTCCGCCTCCACCGCCCGGCAGTCCGCCGGCAGCCCCTCCACCCAGCGGTTGTACGAGGCCGAGTCATTGTCCTGGCACCACCACGAGCGGTCCGTCACCGGACGGTAGGCGATCGCCGCTCCCACCGGCGCGGCCGCGATGCCGAACGCGTACGGCAGGTCGTAGAGACCGGCCGGGGTGGTCGAGGTGCCCTGGACCCGCTTGCCGCCCGCCACCAGACCGTTCGCCCCGAACCGCGCGGGCGCCGAACCGGCCTCGGCCCACCGGCCGTCCGGGGCGCGCTCCCACCACACCACCCGGCCGGTGGTGGCCCCCGCCTCCGGAGCCACCGCGGTGATCAGCTGGGAGCCACCACCGGTGTCCGCCATCAGCTCCGGCAGCGGCACCTGCGGATCCGGCGCCGTGGCCGAAACCGGCCCCTGGCCCGGACGGGGCGCGGAAACCGCGCCGGCCGGAGGCGCGACCGCCGTCGAGGCGGCCGCGACCAGCGACAGAACGGCGAGCTGGACGAGATGACGGCGCATGGCTCCCGACCGTACGCACCCCCGCCGACCCCCGCCCCCGCTACTGCTCCGTCCGGATCCGCGTCCCCCGTTCGAGGGCATTGACGAACCATGCGGAGCCATGCATACTTATGCCATCACCGAATGCATCGTAAGGAGAACCCCGTGACCGAGCGCGTCGTACTCGCCTATTCGGGCGGTCTGGACACCTCCGTCGCCATCGGCTGGATCGCCGAGGAGACGGGCGCGGAGGTCATCGCCGTCGCCGTGGACGTCGGCCAGGGCGGCGAAGACCTCGACGTCATCCGCAAGCGCGCGCTCGCCTGCGGAGCGGTCGAGGCCGAGGTCGCCGACGCGCGGGACGAGTTCGCCGACGAGTACTGCCTTCCGGCGATCAAGGCCAACGCCCTCTACATGGACCGCTATCCGCTGGTCTCGGCGCTCTCCCGGCCGATCATCGTCAAGCACCTGGTGGCCGCCGCCCGTAAGCACAACGCGGGCATCGTGGCCCATGGCTGCACCGGCAAGGGGAACGACCAGGTGCGGTTCGAGGCCGGGATCACGGCGCTCGGCCCCGACCTCAAGTGCATCGCGCCCGTCCGGGACTACGCCATGACCCGTGACAAGGCGATCGCCTTCTGCGAGGAGAAGCAGCTCCCGATCGCCACCACCAAGAAGTCGCCGTACTCCATCGACCAGAACGTCTTCGGGCGGGCCGTCGAGACCGGCTTCCTGGAGGACATCTGGAACGCGCCGATCGAGGACATCTACGAGTACACCTCCAACCCCGCGGAGCCCCGTGAGGCCGATGAGGTCGTCATCTCCTTCAAGCAGGGTGTCCCGGTCGCCGTCGACGGCAAGCCGGTCACGGTCCTCCAGGCCATCCAGCAGCTCAACGAGCGGGCCGGAGCCCAGGGCATCGGCCGGATCGACATGGTCGAGGACCGGCTGGTCGGTATCAAGTCCCGGGAGGTCTACGAGGCCCCCGGCGCCATCGCCCTGATCACCGCCCACCAGGAGCTGGAGAACGTCACCGTCGAGCGCGAGCTGGCCCGCTACAAGCGGCAGGTCGAGCAGCGCTGGGGCGAGCTGGTCTACGACGGCCTCTGGTTCTCCCCGCTGAAGCGCGCCCTGGACGGCTTTATCAATGAGGCCAATGAGCATGTCACCGGCGACGTCCGGATGACCCTCCACGGCGGCCGGGCCGTGGTCACCGGCCGGAAGTCCGAGGAGTCGCTCTACGACTTCAACCTCGCCACCTATGACTCCGGTGACACCTTCGACCAGTCCAAGGCCCAGGGCTTTATCGATATCTTCAGCCTCTCGGCGAAGATCGCCGCCCGGCGCGATCTGAACGCCTGACCGTAGACGCGGACGCCGACGGCTCGTCCGGGCCGTCGGCTCGCACCGTTCCACCCGGCCCGCCACCCTTGCCACAGAGGTGCGGAGCCCGCCATCCGGCAGAGGAGTATCAGCTGTGAGCAGCAACAACGGTGATGTCCGGCTCTGGGGCGGCCGATTTGCCGACGGCCCGGCCGAGGCGCTGGCCAAGCTCTCCGCCTCCGTCCACTTCGACTGGCGGCTCGCGCCCTATGACATCGCCGGATCCCGCGCCCACGCCCGAGTGCTGCACAAGGCGGGGCTGCTCACCGAAGACGAGCTGACCCGGATGATCGCCGGACTCGACCAGCTCGAAGCGGATGTCGCCGACGGCAGCTTCACCGGGACCGTCGCCGACGAGGACGTCCATACGGCGCTGGAGCGGGGGCTGCTGGAGCGACTCGGCCCCGACCTCGGCGGCAAGCTGCGGGCCGGCCGCTCCCGCAACGACCAGGTGGCCACCCTCTTCCGGATGTACCTCAGGGACCACGCCCGGATCGTCGGCGGCCTGATCGCCGAACTCCAGGACGCCCTGGTCGGCCTCGCCGAGGCCCACCCCGATGTGGCCATGCCGGGCCGGACCCATCTCCAGCACGCCCAGCCGGTGCTCTTCGCCCACCATGTCCTCGCCCATGTGCAATCCCTCTCCCGGGACGCCGAGCGACTGCGGCAGTGGGACGAGCGTACGGCGGTCTCGCCCTACGGCTCCGGTGCGCTGGCGGGCTCCTCCCTCGGGCTCGACCCCGAGGCCGTCGCCGCCGACCTCGGCTTCGAACGGGGCTCCGCCGGAAACTCCATCGACGGCACGGCATCTCGGGACTTCGTCGCCGAATTCGCCTTCATCACGGCGATGATCGGGGTCAATCTCTCCAGAATCGCCGAAGAGATCATCATCTGGAACACCAAGGAATTCTCCTTCGTCACCCTCCATGACGCCTTCTCCACCGGCTCCTCGATCATGCCGCAGAAGAAGAACCCGGACATCGCCGAGCTGGCGCGCGGCAAGTCCGGTCGGCTGATCGGCAATCTCACCGGGCTGATGGCCACCCTCAAGGCGCTGCCCCTGGCCTACAACCGTGATCTGCAGGAGGACAAGGAGCCAGTCTTCGACTCCTGCGACACGCTTGAGGTGCTGCTCCCCGCCTTCACCGGGATGATGGCCACCCTCACCATCCATCGGGAGAGGATGGAGGAGCTGGCGCCCGCCGGATTCTCCCTGGCCACCGATATCGCGGAGTGGCTGGTCCGGCAGGGCGTACCGTTCCGGGTCGCCCATGAGGTGGCGGGGGAGTGCGTCAAGGAGTGCGAGACGCTGGGAATCGAGCTGGATCAGCTCACCGATGAGCAGTTCGCCAAGATCTCCGAGCATCTGACGCCGGAAGTCCGCGATGTGCTCCAGGTCCCCGGCGCACTCGCCTCCCGCAACGGCCGGGGCGGTACCGCGCCCTCCGCCGTCGCCGTACAGCTCGCCGAGGTCAAGGCCGATCTGGCGATCCAGCACGGCTGGGCCACCGCCAAGGACGCATAACACCACCACTCCGGGGCGATGGCACGGACGCCATCGCCCCCGAGGCGCGTATGGCCTGTGATGCGTACAGCAGCAGCCATCGACTACAGCGCCGTCGCCCACTCCGCCAGGGCATCGAAATCAGGTCGGGTCAGCCCGATCCGATGGTCGATCCCGAGCAAGAGGGCGGCGGCCAGATGCCGTTGGGCCACAAACTCCCGGTCCAGCTCCGTGATGTCGTCATCCACCCAGGCGAACGGCCGCCCCGCCGCGAAGTCGAGGATGTACTGCGTCTTCCAGAAGGTGCCGCGCGGTGCCGCCCCGTGCATCACCGGCCAGTCGATGAACGGCAACTCCGGCAGCCCCAGCACCGGCGATATCCAACGGTTCGCCTCCCCCTTCCAGGTCGTCGCCCAGACCAGATCGAAGACCTCCGCCAGCGCCGTCAGCTCTTCGCCGTGCTCCGGGCAGAGCCAGACCCGGAGCGGTTTGCCTCCCGACCAGCCGTCCGGCCGCATCCGATGGGTCGTATAGCCCTCCGGGCGGCGCTCCGGCTTGCCGCCGTAGGGATTGAGCGGGCCGTCGACATCGATCAACAACAGTGGCCTCATCGGCGCATCCTTCCAAAGAACGATCCCCTGGCGTGGGTCATCGGCATATCGAATGAGACATCCGTGTCTCATCTCGGTTAGGTTTGTCTCATGACTGTCGATCGTGAGCAGGTGCTGCGCGCCGCGGCCGCCCTTCTCTCCCGTAAGGGGAGCGCGACCATGGACGAGGTCGCGCGCGCCGCGGGTATCGGGCGGGCCACCCTGCACCGGCATTTCGCCGGACGGGACGCCCTGGTCCGGGCGCTGGAGGAGTACGGGCTCCATGAGCTGGAGACCGCCCTCGACGCCGCCCGGCCGGACGAGGGCGGTGCGGCCGACGCACTGCGCCGGCTGATCGACGAGTCCGAGCGGTGTGCGCCCCTGCTGGCCTTTCTGATCACCGAGAACCAGCTCTTCGAGGGCGAGGTGGTGCACGAGGGCTGGGATCGCGCGGAGCGGCGCATCCTGGCCCTGGTCCAGCGCGGCCAGGACGAGGGCGCCTTCCGGATCGATCTGACCGCGGTCTGGATCACCGAGGCCCTGTTCGGGCTGATCAGCTCGGGCGCCTGGGCCGTCCAGTCGGGGCGGATCGCCGCCAACGACTATTCATTCGTGATCGCCGAGCTGCTGCTCGGCGGTGCCATTCGACGGAGCATGGAGAAATGACCGGTACGACTCGGCTGACGAAGACGGAGGAGGAGGCCGTACGGGCGCCGGGCCGCTGGCTCGCGCTCGCCGTACTGGTACTGGCCGTCCTGCTGGTCGCGGTCGACGCTACCGTGCTGGGGCTGGCGACACCTTACCTGAGTGAGGATCTGCGGCCTTCGGGTACCCAGCTGTTGTGGATCGGCGACGTCTACTCCTTCGTCATCGCCGGTCTGCTGATCACCATGGGCAGCCTCGGTGACCGGATCGGCCGGAAGAAGCTGCTGCTGACGGGTGCGGTGGCGTTCGGCGCCGTCTCCCTGCTCAACGCCTATGCCTCCAGCCCGGAGATGATGATTCTCGCCCGGGCCCTGCTGGGTGTCGCCGGTGCGACCCTGATGCCCTCGACCCTCGCCCTGATCCGGAATCTCTTCCACGACCCCCGGGAGCGGAGCCTCGCGGTCGGTATCTGGGGCGCCGCGGCGTCCGCGGGTGCCGCGCTCGGCCCGCTGGTCGGCGGTGTCCTGCTGGAGCACTACTGGTGGGGTTCCGTCTTTCTGATCAACCTGCCGGTGATGGCGCTGCTGGTGGTCGTCGGGATCAAGCTGCTGCCGGAGTCCCGCAATCCGAATCCGGGCCCCTGGGATCCGATCAGTGTGGTCCTCTCCCTGGTCGGTCTGGTCGCCGTGGTCTATGCGATCAAGGAGCTGGCGGTGCACGGCTTCGCCGCGGGCGCGCTGCTCGCGGGGACGGTCGGGGCCACCGCCCTGGTGTGGTTCGTCCGCCGTCAGCTGACCCTGCCGTCGCCGCTGCTGGACGTCAGGCTCTTCCGCAACCGGGGCTTCTCCGCCGCCGTGGTGGCGGATCTGCTGACCATTCTCGGCCTCTCCGGGCTGGTCTTCTTCCTCTCGCAGTTCCTTCAGCTGGTCCAGGGCCGTTCGCCGCTGGAGGCCGGTCTGATCGAACTGCCCGCGGCCATCGGCGCGGTGGGAGCCGGTCTGCTGGCCGGCTTCGTGGCCCGTCGGTTCTCGGTCCGGGGGACCGTGGCGGGCGGTCTGGCGGCGGTCGGCGCGGGCCTGGCGGGTACGACGGTACTGACCGCGCAGACCGCCGCCCCGGCGATCGGCGTGGCCCTCTTCGTCGGCGGTCTCGGGGCCGGGTTCGCCTTCGCCGTGACCGCGGATCTGATTCTCTCCAGCGTGCCGAAGGAGCAGGCCGGTGCCGCGTCCGCGGTGTCGGAGACGGCGTACGAACTGGGCGCGGCGCTCGGTATCGCCGTACTGGGGTCGATCCTGACCGGGGTGTACCGGGACTTCACCGCTCCGCAGGGGGTGCCCGCCGAAGCGGTGGAGGGGGCCAGGGAGTCCCTGGGCGGTGCGATGGAGGCAACGGCGGCGCTGCCGCAGGAGCAGGGCGCGGCGCTGCTGGAGGCCGCGCGGAGCGCCTTCACGGACGGTTTCCATCTGGCGGGCACGGTCGGTTCGGTGGTGCTCTTCATCACGGCCGTCGCGGCCTGGTTCCTGCTGCGGGGCCAGCGTCTGGAAGACGGTGTCGAGCACCCGTGACGGCATGACGGCATGACGGCGTGACGATACGAGGAGGGCCGGGACCCCGGGGTCCCGGCCCTCGCCGTATCCCGTATCGGCGGTTCAGGCGGCCTTCTTCGCCTTCGTGGCGTAGATGTCGACGTACTCCTGGCCGGAGAGCGCCATCACCTCGGCCATCACCGAGTCGGTGACGGCCCGCAGGACGTAGCGGTCCCGGTCCATGCCCTCGTAGCGGGAGAACTCCATCGCCGAGCCGAAGCGGACGGTCACCCGGCCGGGCCTGGGCAGTCCGGCGCCGCCGGGCTGGAGCTTGTCGGTCCCGATGATCGCGAAGGGGACGACCGGGGCGCCGGTCATCAGGGTCAGCCGGGCGATCCCGGGCCGTCCCCGGTAGAGACGGCCGTCGGGGGAGCGGGTGCCCTCGGGGTAGATACCGAAGACCTTGCCCTGTTCGAGCAGCCTGCGGCCGGTGTTGAGGGCGGCGACCCCGCCGTTGGCGCCGTCCCGGTCGACGGGGACCATGCCGACGCCGGTGAAGAACCACGCCATCAGCCGACCCTTGACACCCTTTCCGGTGACGTACTCGTCCTTGCCGATGAAGTAGACCGGCCGGGAGCAGACCAGCGGCAGCACCATCGAGTCGATGAAGGTCAGATGGTTTCCGGCCAGAATGACCGGGCCGGATCCGGGGATGTTGTCGGCGCCTTCCACACGCGGCCGGAACATCAGGCGCAGGAACGGTCCGAGGACGGCCTTGATGAGCGACAAGCGGGACAACGGGTCCTCCGGCGGTGACCTTGTTCGGTGTCGGATCTGGGGCGGTACGGGTCGGGCGGTGGTTCGGCGCGCGGTCGGAACGGGTGGTTCCGGTGCCGGGGCGGTGGTTTCCGCCGACCCGGTCGCGCCGCGGCGCCGGGTTCGGCGCGGTCCGCGCAGGTGAGGACGATACTCGCGGCGCGGCCCCCGCCGCACGTCGGGTTCACGGACTCGACACGGGCCGATACACCCCGTTGACAGGTGTTCGGCCGCTGTTCGCCGGGGATCCTCCGCCCGGACGGGCCCGGTCCCTAGCGTCGGGCCGCCGGAGAGAGCCGGTGAGCAGTCGGAACGCGGCGGATGACAGTGGATGACAAGGGAGGACTGCCGATGACATCGAGGCCGGAGAAAGTGGAGACCCGCCCCGGACGGCGTACGGTCCTGGGCGCGGCGGCCATCGGCGCCGCGGCGGCCGGGGCGGGCGGTACGGCCGCCCCGGCGCGGGCGGCTGCCGGCGGGGCCGCGCGCGGCCCCGGCGGGCAGGGCCGCGGCCGGGGCGGCGGGGGCGGCTACCGGGCCCTGCCGTACCCCACGGTGATCGCCCACCGGGGCGCCAGCGGCTATCGGCCCGAGCACACGATCGGCGCCTATCAGCTCGCCCTCGACCTGGGGGCGCATGTGATCGAGCAGGATCTGGTGCCGACCCGGGACGGCCATCTCGTCTGCCGGCACGAGAACGACATCACCGGCACCACGGACGTCGCCGACCACCCCCGGTTCGCCGCCCGGCGGACCACCAAGACCATCGACGGCACCACCGTCACGGGCTGGTTCACCGAGGACTTCACCCTGGCCGAACTGCGGACGCTGCGCGCCACCGAGCGGATTCCGGGCGTCCGCCCCGACAACACGCTGTACGACGGCCGCTGGCGGGTGCCGACCTTCGAGGAGGTGCTCCAGTGGGCCGAGCGGGAGGGCCGCCGCCGGGGCCGCCCGGTCTGGCTGCATGCCGAGACCAAGCACCCGACGTACTTCCGGAAGCTCGGTCTCGGCCCGGAGGAGCCGCTGGCCCGGCTGCTGCGCCGGTACGGGCGGGACCGCCGGGACTCGCCGGTCTTCCTCCAGTCCTTCGAGCCGGGCAGTATGCGGCGGCTGGCCGAACTGGTCGACGCGCCCCGGGTGGTGCTGCTCTCCGGGGCCTCGACCCGGCCGTGGGACTTCGTGGAGGCCGGTGACCCCCGGACGGTGGCCGATCTGATCACCCCGGCGGGGCTGCGCTGGATCGCCTCGTACGCCCAGGGCATCGGCCCGACGCTGGATCTGGTCATTCCGAAGGGTCCGGACGGGCGGCTCGGCACTCCGACCGGTCTGGTCCGGGACGCGCACCGGCAGGGCCTGATCCTGCACCCGTACACCCTGCGCAACGAGAACACCTTCCTCCCCGCCGACTTCCGGCGGGACCGTGACGGTGTCCCGGGGGCCGGGCCGAACGGGTACGGGGATGTGTTCGGCGCCTACCGCGCCTACTTCGCCACCGGGATCGACGGCATCTTCACCGACCATCCGGACACGGGCCTGCTGGCCGCGGCGGACGTCCGCCGGGACTGACGGGCGGCGCGACTGGCGGGCTGCGGGTCCCGGGACCGGCCGCCCGGCAGGGGAGGGACCACCGGAAGCGGCGGGGCGCCGGCCGGGGCGTGGGGGACGGGCGCCGGTACGGTGCCCCGTACGAGTGAAGCCGCCGCCGTCCGGCAACGCGACCGGGCGGCGGCGCGTTGCGCCGGGCATGACACCACCGACTTCGGAACCGACCGGGGAACCGGCTCCGGACGGCTTCCGGCGGCCGAGGCACGAGACCGGGTACGACGCCGGGCGGGCGGCGGTCGGAGCCCTGGGACCGCTGCTGGCGGCGGAGGCCGGTGCCGAGGCGCCCGGCGCGGCCGTCGACCCCGGGGATCTGGAACAGGCGGTCTGGGTGCGGCTGTTCGAGCGGCTGGCGGGTACCGGGCCGCCCGGCGACCCGGTGGGCTGGGTGCGGGCCGCGGTCCGGGCCGAGGTCCGGCGGGTCCGGCGGCGCGCCGTCCGGGAGCGGGCGCTCACCGCCGACCGGGCGGCCGATCCGGCGGAGGGTACGGAGTCGGCGGCGCTGCGGGCGCTGACGGCCGGGGCGGTCCGGGCGGCGGTAGCCCGTACTCCGGGTGACTGTCCACGGCTGCTTTCTGCGATGTTGTCATCGCAAGACCCCACATACCGTGAAATCGCAGGAGAGTTGAATATCTCACAGGGCAGTCTAGGGCCGAAGCGTTCCCGATGCCTGGGATGTCTGCGCAGAATGCTCGCGGCGGAGGTTGCGTCTCCTGAACATGGGGGAATGGAGCGTTAAACGGCCCCGTCGGACAACCCCGGGGAAAAGGTGAGCGGGAGGCATGCGCGCATGGGCATGAGCGTGACCATCTCAGCGGCGACGGCGCCGGACGCGGAGCAGATCCTCAAGCTCCAGTACCTCTGCTACCAGTCCGAGGCGGAGCTGTACGGCGACTACGCCATCGAACCGCTCACCCAGTCGCTGGACGCCCTGCGCGCCGAGATCGCCGAGGGGCACGCGCTGGTCGCGAGGCTCGGCGACGAGGTGGTGGCATCGGTACGCGGCCGGATCGACGACGCGGGTACGGCGCTGATCGCCAAGCTGATCGTCCATCCGAGGATGCGGCGGCACGGTCTGGGCGGACGGCTGCTGGCGGCGATCGAGGCGCATTTCGCGGGGGAGCCCGCGGCGCGGAAGTACCAGCTCTTCACCGGGCACCGGAGCGAGGGCAATCTGGCGCTCTACCGCAGCCACGGCTATGTGCCGGTGGCCCGCGAGGAGATCGGCCCCCGGCTCACCCTGGTGCGGCTGGAGAAGGAGGCCGCGGCGGGGGCGTTCGTCACCAGCGCCTGACGGCCGGTCCGCGCGTGACGTCCCCGGCCCGGCCCGTCGTGTCCGGGCCCCGGGGATGCCGTCCGGCGGTGGTACGTGCCGCCGGACGGATCACGGCCCTTCGCCGTGCCCGCCGGAGGCCGTACGCGCCCTCAGACGGCGGAGGCCGCGGCCGGTGCGGGGGTCCGCGAACGGCGCAGCCACAGCAGGCCGGTGACCGGCAGCAGGACGGGCAGGAAGACATAGCCCCAGCCGTACCCCGACCAGACCGTGGAGTCCGGGAAGGCGGACGGGTCCACCAGCGTCCAGGTGCCGACGATCAGTACGCCCGCCAGCTCGGCCGCGCAGCAGACCAGTCCGGCCTTGCGGGCCGTCTCGCCGCCCCGGACGAGGGTGTAGGTGATGAAGACGTAGACGACGGCGGCGAAGGCCGACAGGCCGTGGGCCAGCGGGGCCTCGTCGAAGTCGGTGACGATGTGCAGCACGGAGCGGGAGACCGCGCCGACGGACATCACGCCGTAGAGCCAGACCAGCAGCAGTCCGGGACCCCGGACGAGCCGGGTGTCGGCCGGGGCCGTCGCCGGGCCGGGGGCGGTGCCCGGTGCGGTGCCGGTCGCCGCGTCGGCCCGGTCCGCGATGGGCTCGGTCATCGTCAGCCTCCCCAGATGTCGTAGAGCCGGACCTCGAGCACCGCGAGGACGACCGCTCCGGCCGCTACGGTCGCCGAACCCCAGCGGGTCCGCTCGGCCAGTGACAGCACGCCCGCCGACGGCACGGTCGCGAAGGCGCCGATCAGATACGCGACGAAGATCGTGGTGCCCCGGCCCGCGTCGTCCCCGCCCGCCAGCCGGACGATTCCCACCACCAGCTGCGCCAGGGCCAGCAGCGTCACCACGGCCATCCCGATGAAGTGCCAGTCCTTCGTGGGCTGGTCCCGGTAGGCGGCGTAACCGCACCAGGCGGCGAGGGCGAGTGCGGTGACGGAGATCGCGACCGTGAGGGCGTCGAGCATGGCCCCGAGCGTATTACGGCGGGCGGGGCCCGCGGCGGGCGCCCCCGGGCCCGTACCGTCCCGGTTCCGCCCCCGGGCCCGCGTCGCGAGGCCGCCGCTCCCGTACCGCGCCGCCTCCGGTCCCGTCCCGTCCCGCCGTCGTACCGGCCGCATTCCGATCGTGTCCTTGGCCACAGGATCCGGCCGCGAGGGCCCGCCCCGGCCGGGTCGCCGGGATCCGTGCCCCTTGGTGTTGTCGCAGGTCAGTGCCGGATTCGGGGGTCCGGCCGGGAGGTGCGGGTGTCCGACGGGAAAGAAACGGATGTCCGCTATTCGGACGGAGGGGTTGTTCCCGGAAGGGGGTCTGGTTTACTTACCGCCATGACCACGACGAGCTACCGCAGCCCTGCGACCGAGGCGGACACCACGCCCGGTGCTCGTTGTCTGTGTCGAATGTGCGCCTTCTGAGGGCCCCCGACCGTACCTCGCGCCCCGAAGTGAGAGACCGCGCAGCCGACGGTGTCCGCACCAACGGACCGAAGCTGCCCCGCGCACCCCGCGACCACCACCGTGCCACCGCCGCCCCCTGCCCGGGTCACCGACCCGGGAGACCGGGACGGGCCGGAGTGCGGCCGGACGCGGCGGCGCCCTGAGGAACGGCCACCGCACCGCACCGGTTCGCGGTGGACCGACCCGGTCCGACGGATCGACGACGAAATCCCGTGCCCGGCGACGACCTTGCCGCGCACTCGACAGTGACGGACGAACCCAGTGATCACCACAACGGGCCTGACCAAGGTCTACCGCTCGCGAGGACGCGAGATCACCGCCCTGGACGGCGTCGATCTCCACGTCCGGGAGGGCGAGGTCTACGGCGTCATCGGCCAGAGCGGCGCGGGCAAGTCGTCCCTCATCCGCTGCGTCAATCTGCTGGAGCGCCCCACCTCCGGCACCGTGACCGTGGACGGGACGGAGCTGACGGCGCTGGCCGGCCGGGGCCCCCGCGCCGGACGCGAGCTGCGCGCCGCCCGCAGCCGGATCGGCATGGTCTTCCAGCACTTCAACCTGCTCTCGTCGCGGACCGTGCGGAGCAATGTCGAACTGCCGCTGGAGATCCTCGGACTCTCCGGCCGGGAGCGCGAGCGCAAGGCGCTGGAACTCCTCGACCTGGTCGGCCTCGCCGACAAGGCCCGCTCCTACCCCGGCCAGCTCTCCGGCGGCCAGAAGCAGCGGGTCGGAATCGCCCGCGCTCTGGCCGGCGACCCCAAGGTGCTCCTCTCCGACGAGGCCACCAGCGCCCTCGACCCGGAGACCACCCGCTCGATCCTCCAGCTGCTGCGCGATCTCAACCAGCGGCTCGGACTGACGGTGCTGCTGATCACCCATGAGATGGACGTGGTGAAGTCGGTCTGCGACTCGGCGGCGCTGATGGAGCGCGGCCGGATCGTCGAATCGGGCACCGTGAGCGAGCTGCTGGCCACTCCCGGCTCGCAGCTGGCGGCGGCGCTCTTCCCGGTCAGCGGCCGGGCCTCCGGCGACGACCGGACGGTCGTCGACGTCACCTTCCACGGGGACGCGGCCACCCGGCCGGTGATCTCGCAGCTCTCGCGGACGTACAACATCGACATCTCGATCCTCGGCGCCGCCATGGACACCGTGGGCGGCAAGCAGGCCGGCCGGATGCGGATCGAGCTGCCCGGCCGGTACGAGGAGAACGTGGTCCCCATCGGCTTCCTGCGCGAACAGGGCCTCCAGGTCGACGCCGCGGACGACCCCGCGCCGGCCGCCACGGCAGCCGTGCCCGCGCCCGCCGCGGGCCCCGATTCAGCCGTCGCGTCCGAAGTGTCCGCCTCCGGTCCGAACCTGGTGAAGGACGGTGCCCAGTGACCTGGTCCGAGATGCAGCCGCTGCTGGAGCAGGCGAGCTGGGACACGCTCTACATGGTCGGCTGGTCCGCCCTGATCGCCGTGGTCGCCGGACTGCCGCTGGGCATCCTCCTCGTCCTCACGGACAAGGGCGGCCTGCTGGCCAATACGGTGGTCAACAAGGTGGTCGGCCAGATCGTCAACGTCACCCGCTCGATGCCGTTCATCATCCTGCTGGTCGCCCTGATGCCCTTCACCCGGGCGATCACCGGCACCACCATCGGCCGTGAGGGCGCGATCGTCCCGCTGGCGATCGGTGCCATCCCGTTCTTCGCCCGGCTGGTGGAGACCTCGGTCCGCGAGGTCGACGGCGGGCTGGTGGAGGCCGTGCAGTCGATGGGCGGCGGCACCTGGACCGTGGTCCGCAAGGTCCTCGTACCCGAGTCGCTGCCGTCCCTGATCGCCGGGGCCACCACCACGGTCGTCGCCCTGATCGGCTACTCGGCCATGGCCGGAACGGTCGGCGCGGGCGGACTCGGCGATATCGCCATCCGCTACGGCTATCAGCGCTTCGACCCCCAGATGATGTGGATCACGGTGGCCGTGCTGGCCGTCGCCATCGCCGCCCTCCAGTTCGCCGGGGACTACGCGGCCCGCAGCCTGCACCGGCGCGGGCGCGGCGGCCCCGCCCCCCGGCTGCGGCTGCTGAGGTCCGGCCGGACCGCCGACGCACTGGCGGTCGGGAACACCACGGCCGCGCTCGACGCCACCGGCGCCGCCGCCGCGACCGCCCCCGCCCGCCCCCTGAAGGCCGACTGACCCTACGCCCGCGCGCGCCGCCCGGCCGGGCCGCCCAGCCCCCCCCGGCTA